>NZEQ01000025.1 GCA_002689105.1 Verrucomicrobiales bacterium
TCGCAGGTTCGAATCCTGCCTCCTGCACTCTTCACAATGAACATCAGCGCAAGGCAAGATGAGAACTGCACGACCGCAAGGTCGTGTGAGTGAGAATCCTGCCTCCTGCACGCTTAACAATTAACTCCAGCGCTGGGCAGGATGAAATCACAGTCCGTAGCGGTTCGCAGGTTCGAACGCTGCCCTCTGCACGCTTCGTGATGAACATCAGCGCAAGTCAGGATGAGAACCGAGCGCCATCTCCGATTGCGCGTTGGCGAGAATTCTGCCTCCTGCATTCCTCAGATGCTAGTTCTCTCTGACTTCTGTCATGAGGCTCGCCAATTTCATGTTGAGGAGGATTTCTCCGAAATCTCTCGAGTAAGCGCACAATCGCCGAACGGATTCAGAGATGGACAATGAAGAGGCCATTTGCTGATTTTTTTTCTCGTCATCAAAAATAGAGGTTTCATAGGCCTTTAACTCGATTTGTAATGTCTTGAGTTGATGGCGAGCTGCTTCAATTCGATATGAATCTTGAGTTCGAATGTTGATCATCAATTCCTTGAGCGATTCTTGCCAAAGAGGGAGTTGTTGGATGGGAGGGGTCAAATTGAGGAAAGGGATGTGTTCCTCGTGTCCGATGAGGAACATTGACACGTTGTTCACGTGATCCATCATGCGTTCGAGACATCGTGCGAGATTGGCGTATTCAAGGGCTTGGCCTCGTGAGACGCCCAAACGTGAGGCGGCTTGATAGGACTCAAACACGATACGAATTTGACGTTCGATAAGATACAGCAAGCTGTCAACTTCGCCTTCCCGTTCCTCATGATCGGAAAGAAACTCAATATCCCCGCCAGCAAACACCTCCTGCAAATCACGAACCAGTGAGGAGACGAGCAAATACATACGCTTGAGACTGGCGTGGAGGGGCATGTCGCCTGGATTGAGCAAGCATCTCAGTTCCGTGCTCGTTTGGTTTTGTTCCACGATTTCAAAACCACGCGTTGAGCGAAGAAATCGCCGCACGATTTTAGTCGGTGAAGTATGGTCTGCTGAATGATAGATGACGATGACATCGGCTCCTGAAATATAAGCGCCCATCAGGTGGTCGTGGAGGCTGTTTTCAGGAATGTCTTCGAGGGTAAAGCGGACATGTCGCTCCACGCGTTGATTTTGTTCCAACGGTGTAATTCGGAGTGCTCCGCTTGGTCGCCAGTCGACCTTCAACGAAGACCGGGGCTCAAGTTGATTGTGTAAAACCCAAGGCTTTGGAAGGCTCAAGGTGAAGGTGCTTCCACCGGTCGCCTGCAGTTTTCGAACGTCGTGATCACCGGGTCCAAGAGCCATGATTCTTGGAGAATATATCACTATATAGAATATACTCCCACTAGTATAAGTATTGAGTCACGCTGGGAGATTCATGGAACCTCTGACGGTTATTCTGATTGGATTGGCATTGATTGTCTGTGCCTACATGGCCTGGAACATCGGCGCAAACGATGTTGCGAATGCAATGGGTACATCGGTTGGGTCCCGTGCCCTCACGCTCAAGCAAGCGGTGATCATCGCCGCTGTCTTTGAATTCGCGGGAGCGTTCTTTGCGGGTGATGCGGTTACCGATACCGTTCGCAAAGGGATTCTCAGTGTGGATTTCGCAGACCCGATGATTGATGAAGTCTTTTCCACCGACATTGCTCTTGGTTTCATTGCCGCCATGATGGCGGCGGCAACGTGGCTGACCATCGCTACGCGCTATGGCCTCCCCGTATCAACCACGCACTCCATCATCGGCGGTATCCTCGGCGTAGGACTTATCCTCGAGGTAAAATACTCAACCAGTCTCATCGATTGGGAAGTTGTTCGTAAAGTCGTCATGTCTTGGGTGGCGAGTCCATTGATGGGTGGTTTAATCGGTTTCTTCTCGTTTGTTATCATCAAGAAGCTCATTCTTGACAACGACAACCCTGTTGAGCGCTCCATGTGGCTTGCCCCAATACTTGCTTTCCCGACGTTTTTCGTTCTGGGCCTAGCACTGCAGTACAAAGCCCTCAAGGGATTCATTTCCAAGGCGGCTTCCAACGGTTGGATTGAAGACAAGAACGATTGGTTGCCTGTCAAGGAAAACGGTGTCTTTGACCCCTGGGCGGAGAACGCTTGGATTCCTATCAACTCCATCATGCTGGCCGCCGTCATCGGTGCCGTCTCAAGCATCGTGCTTTACATGGTTCTTCGTCGCATCGACATCAACGAAGAAAAGCGTGGGTTCAAGGGCGTTGAGCGAATTTTCGTTTGGCTTCAAATCATCACGGCTGCCTACGTTGCATTCGCTCACGGCGCCAACGACCGTTCCAACGCCATCGGCCCGATGGCGGCTGTGTGGCAGGTCCTCAGCAGCGAGACTGGTCAGTTGGCCGCGAAGGCTGAAATTCCACTCTGGTTGGTGCTGCTCGGCTCCGCCGGTATTGCCGTCGGTGTCCTGACATGGGGCTGGCGTGTGATGGAGACCATCGGAAAGAAAATCACCGACATCACTCCGACGCGTGGGTTCGCCGCTGAATTTGGCGCCGCAACCACCATCCTCGTCTTCTCTATGCCTTTCCTCGCTGTGCCGGTTTCAACCACGCATACCTTGGTTGGTGCGGTGGTGGGTGTTGGTCTTGCAGGTGGTGCCAAGGCGGTTGACTTCCGTGTCTTTGGGAAGATTGCTGCGTCCTGGGTGGCAAGTGTTCCTGCTGCCGCCTTTGGCGCTGTCGTGTTGTTTGTTGCCTCTGGCGGAGACGCCCTCAATATGATCGTTATATTGCCACTCGCCTTCATAGCGGTCGGTGTCGCTATTTGGAAGAGTGGTTCAGAGGTCCATGTTGAAGATGCTCTTTCTGATGTTGGTGGCGACGGGCATGAAGTGACGCCGTTTGAGCTGTTCCACGAGCACGCACGAGCCGTTGAAGAGACGGTTGAGTATATGTTGGAGGCAGTGAATGTGGCCTGCGATGGTGAAGATGCAACCGATGCCATTGAGATGACGATCAAGACCGAGCTCAAGGCTGATTATGTTAAGAGTTCAGTTCGTCGCCTCGCCATGAACGACATGCGGTTTGGTGTGCATGTCTCCATCGACGACTTCCTTTACATGGTGAGTCGACAGGACAGGATTGCTGACTATGCTCAGAATGTAGCAGAACAGTTGGCCTTCCGTCCGCTCTTTGATGATGAGCAAGCCAAGAAAAATCTGAAGGAGATGGCGAAAGCTGTCTCCGAAACCGTGGCGAAGTATGAAGACGCCGTGGAAGCGCTACGCGACTTTACCATCAGCGGCCAAACCAAGGCGGCTGAAGAGAGGCTCGCTGAGTTGATTCGTGAAGTGAACTTCAAAGAGCACGAAGCCGATGGTGTTGAAGCAAAGGCAGCCGCTTACGTCTTCTCCAACGGGGATGATGCTCCGTTGGCTGCCATGCACATGTACAGGGTTCTCCAGCGCCTGGACGACGTCGCAAATGCGTGTGAAAAGGCGGCCAATGCTTTCTTGCCTATCCTCAACCGTTGAATATCGAACGCCCTCTTGTAAAGAGAAGGAGTTTGGTGATGGATTGGTATGAGCCTTTGGCTTCAATCAAAGTTATGGCCGACCTACCTTTAGGNGAGGTATGAACCAACACAACATCGACTTCATCGGCGGCGGCTTCAAACTGACCCTGCCNTACACATTCGGTGGATGGATCCTCTGGATCATGGGGCTCATCATCACCGGCATCGGCGTTGTTGCTGCCGTGAGTGACCCGATTGGCTTGGCCGTGTCCGTCATCGGTCTCATCGTCTTGGCCGCTGCTTCTCCAGGAAGCATGTCGGCCGGCCTTCACAAGATACGTAAAGAGGCCATCGCTCCTGAAATCCTTCAAGCCAAGGCTGAACAAAGCGGCTACACGATGGAGAACTGGTTCCTTCAACAAAGCACGCTTGTTCCAACCAACGACCCCAGCGATTGGATCTTACCTGCCCCAGGGCCTCAGACNTGGAACAACAACATGTACGGGCCTCACGGCGACGGTACCCCNCTTCCTGAGCACCCCGCAAAAGTGGGCACGCCTCAACCCGCTACGATGACATCACATCTCATCTTTGCAGGCGCAGCTGCCATCCTCACCTTGGTCGTTGGCGCTGTTATCACGATGGATGAAGCTGCGGAAGTTGGTGTCACTCCTGCCCTTGTCATTGCTGGATTGGGGCTAATTCTCACGCTGGTCAATTTCTTCCGAGCCAAAGCCCTTCGACAAATGCTCGACACCCCGACATCTCTTGTGCGCTCTGCTCCAGTGGGCCATCCTGAATTGGTGGGCCAAGTCAGGCCGTGGGCGGCGGGTACAATGACCGTTCACGTTGATTCAAACCAATCCATGTCCATGCCCAACATGCTCGGTTACCGATGGACCTACGAACAATACCAGTGCCGAACCGTTCGGGACAGTGAAGGTAACAGCAAAGAGGAGTGCGGTTGGGTCACTATTCGCACGGACAGTGGGGGCGTGCCCTTCATTCTCCAAGACGGAACGGGGGGCATCAAAGTCAACCTTGAATCGTTTAAGCGAACCAATTACGGTCAATTCATCAAGCAGTGGGATGGTGCGTTCGCACAAACGCTCGGCAAGCAACTCATGGCTTCAGCCGTTGCAGGGTTGTTGGGCGGCGCCACGGTCAAGAAGCATCGCTGGACGTTGTACGGCCTTCGTTCGGGAGACCCCGTTTATGTTCTCGGCGCCACCAGGCCGCGCCCGGATTCAGAAATTCAAGCCGACCCACAAGCCGATGGGACAGTGGGCAACAGCACCATCGAAGTCTGGGGCAACGAAGACGCCCCCGGCATGAAGTGCACCTTGATGCGGGGTTCTGAACTCTCCAACGTCGGGAAGTCTCGCTCCGGGTTCGAAATGATGGTCCCCCCCATCCTGCTTCTGCTCGGTGGGTTGTCACTCATTGGACTGGCATGATGGCGTTGTAGCACGTTAGCACCGGTGGAACATATGGCAAGTGAAGCAACAGAGATTGGGACGGGTGTGCTCGACCAAGTGGTCGCTGGAGGCCTCCTCTATGCCGTCCCGTTATTCGTCATCTCACTGTTGTTGTTCGTTGAAGGGAGTAAACGTATTCCGATGACGGTGGGTATCGTCGGCTTCATCGTCGGCTTCGGTTTGGTGGGTGAACTCTACGAATTCCTTGGAGAAAACCCGCCCATTAGCGAAGCGCAGTTCCGATTTATCGCCGCGGCGGCCGTTGGCGTCATCTCCGTCAGCGTTGCTCAAATGGCCATGCGATTTCTTGCCGCAGGTATGGTGTTTCTCATCATCACAAACCTCATCAGAGCAGGCGACGGGGCCAATGTTGATTTCGAAGGCGACGCTTTTCTCTCTGGCATACTCACCCTCATCGCTTTCTTCCTGAGCATGTCGTTCCGTCGCTTGGTTCCAGCCCTCATGGCCGGTTTGGTTGGCACGCTCGGCATGATGTTGGCGGTCTACGTTGCGGTCGGTTGGGACGTTGGTCGGTTGGACGGCGTTTCAGCACCTGACGCTTATTTGGGGCTCGTCGGCATGCTCTTGAGCGCCTTTATTCAATGGCGCACCATCAAACAAAAGGAAAACGAAGAAGAGCATCAAAAAGAGTACGACTTCGAATTTTGAGAAGAAAACCATAGGCCGATGCTACTGTGAGTAAACCATGCCAACAGCGATGGTGACCGGCGCCAACCGGGGAATTGGACTTGAAACGGTCCGGCAGCTGCTCGACAGAGATTACGAAGTCCATGCGACCTATCGTTTGGAAAGGGGTGGTCTGGCCGACATTGACAACCCCCGTCTTGTGCTGCATAAGATGGATGTCCGAAACACCGACGAGGTGGTGGCCGCAATGGAGACAGTTGGTCCGTCGCTTGACCTTCTGGTCAACAACGCCGGTGTATCGGACGGTCGGTGGTCAACCATTGCTGAAATTGATTTTAACATCGTTTCTGACGTGATGGAAGTCAACGCCATCGCACCGGTTCGGGTAACCCAACAGGCGCTTCCTTTGTTGGCCAACAGCGGGGGAACGGTGCTGATGATCACCAGCCTCATGGGTTCAATCGGTGATTGCGCAAGTGGGAGGTCCTACGCCTATCGAGCCTCGAAGACCGCATTGAACATGTTCACGACGGCCATGAAAAACGAGTTGCGAGACCAAGGCATCAGCCTCTTGCTGATTCATCCTGGTTGGGTTGAGACCGACATGGGCGGGCCCAACGCTCCGATTCAGGCCGAAGAGAGCGTCACCGGCATCATGGCTCGCCTCGACGAGCAAACCCTTGAGATGACGGGGCGCTTCGTGGACTACGCCGGCACCAACCTACCGTGGTAGGCGATGTTCGTTCAAATTCGTCGAATCAGAAACGATCGGCGTTCATGACCTTGTTCCATGCGGCGATGAAGTCAGCAACGAACTTGTCCTTGTTGTCGTTCTGAGCGTAGACTTCAGCGATGGCTCGGAGTTGGGAGTTGCTTCCGAACACGAGGTCGTAGCGGGTAGCGGTTCGAACGTCAGCGCCCGTAGAGCGGTCTTTCGCTTGGTAGGAATTGCTGCCTGTTGGCGTCCAAGCCACGTTCATGTCGAGCAGGGTCGAGAAGAAGGATGTGTCCAGTGAAGTACCGTCGCTCCAAAGGCCGCGCTCGTCAGAACTGACGCCCATGGCACGGAGGCCGCCGACGAGAACGGTCATCTCCGGGGCGGAGAGGCCGAGGAGTTGNGCTTTGTCCAACATCATTTCTTCAGGCATGACGGCGTAGTTCTGCTTCAGGAAGTTGCGGAAACCACACGATACGGGTTCAAGATAAGCGAACGAGTCTCCGTCCGTGTGCTCGTCAGTGGCGTCACCGCGACCGGGTGAGAACGGGACGTCAGCACCGCTGGCCATCTCGATGGCTGCGCAACCTGCAAGGACGATGGTGTCGGCGACACTGGCGCCGTGGGCTTCAGCGAGCGGTTCGAGCACGCCGAGGACCTTGCTGAGTTGGGCGGGCTTGTTGCCTTCCCAGTCCTTCTGAGGAGAGAGGCGGATACGAGCACCGTTGGCGCCGCCGCGGTTGTCTGAACCACGGAAGGTGGAGGCGCTGGCCCAGGCCGTTTCAACCATCTCAGCGATGGAGAGGCCGCTGCCCTTGATGGCGTCCTTGAGAGCTGCCACATCGTAGGATGTGCTTCCTGCTGGGACCGGGTCCTGCCAGATGAAGTCCTCATCGGGCACATCGGGGCCGAGGTAGCGGGATTTTGGTCCCATGTCTCGGTGAAGGAGTTTGAACCACGCTTTCTGGAAGGCATCGGCGAAGGCTTCGGGGTTCTCGTGGAAGTGCTTCGAAATCTTGCGGTATTCGGGATCNCGAATCATGGCCATGTCAGCGGTCGTCATCATGGTGGGCACCTTGATGGAGGCATCTTCGGCGTCGGGAGCCATGTCGGCTTCTTCCTGATTAGAAGGCGTCCATTGGTGAGCACCTGCAGGGCTCTTGGTCAATTCCCAGGTGTCGTCGTACTTGAACAGCATGTCAAAGTAGCCGTTATCCCATTGTGTGGGNTTGGCCGTCCATGCGCCCTCAATTCCACTGGTGATGGTGTCTCGGCCAACGCCTGAACCGTGCGAACTGATCCAACCGAAGCCTTGCTCTTCAAGGGCTGCGCCTTCGGGCTCAGGGCCCACATGATCGTCGGGGCCGGCGCCGTGCGCCTTTCCGAACGTGTGGCCGCCAGCGGTCAACGCAACGGTTTCTTCGTCGTTCATCGCCATGCGGCTGAACGTTTCACGAATGTCCTGGGCGCTGAGGAGCGGGTCGGGGTTGGCGTTGGGACCNTGTGGGTTCACGTAGATGAGACCCATTTGNACGGCTGCGAGTGGGTTCTCGAGGTCTTGGCGGGTGTCGCCGTANCGGTCNTCGCCAAGCCACTCGTCTTCGCTTCCCCAGTAAATGTCGTCTTCNGGGTGCCAGATGTCCGGTCGACCGCCGCCGAAACCAAGGACGGGGCCGCCCATGGATTCAATGGCGATTTGGCCAGTCAAAATGAGGAGGTCNGCCCAACTGATGGCGTTGCCGTACTTNTGCTTGATCGGCCAAAGNAGTCGGCGGGCCTTGTCGAGGTTGCCGTTGTCAGGCCAGCTGTTGAGTGGTGCAAAGCGTTGAGCGCCGGTTCCACCACCGCCACGGCCATCNCCGGTTCGGTAGGTTCCTGCNGCGTGCCAGGTCATGCGGATGAAGAATGGNCCGTAGTGGCCATAATCNGCAGGCCACCAGTCTTGGCTGTCCGTCATCAGAGCGTGAAGATCTTTCTTCAGCCCTTCGTAGTCCAGTCCCTTAAACGCTTCAGCGTAATCAAAGTCCTCGCCAAGGGGGTTGGACTTCCGGTCATGTTGNTGAAGGATGTTCAAATTGAGGTTTTTTGGCCACCAATCTTGGTTTGTTCGCTTNTCTGAAGTTGAAGATGTGATTCCACCGCCGTGCATGACGGGGCATTTTCCTTCGCTGCCGTGATTCTGCATATCTCAAAGGGCTAGGCGGTCCCATATAATGTTGATTTTCATTTATTTTCAAGTAAANTTTCAATTCACTTAACCCGACGCAAAAGCATGGAAGACGGGCAGCCTATCATCACCCTCGTGAAAATGGATGAGATGGCCGCACGTCCGAATTTATCTCCAGAAAGTCTGGCGTTGGAACAGACCTTGTCGATGCTTTGTTCGTTTCTTTCCGTTGAAGATTTTGTTTCTTTTCTGAATTCAGATGCATTCTCGTCTTTAGCACAACACGAAGAAATGTGGGTGGTGTTTGAAATTGGCCTTTATCACGACCATACCAAAACGTTGCAGCTTTATCCCGAACAGTCTCAGCTCACCGTCGCTGATAGTGCCATGACCGGCGCCTTCGAAGAACACGTTTGGAAAGGCCAACCGGGCGATGATTTCATCGCAGCCCTCACCCGGTGGGTNGGGCTGGTCTCCACACATCAATAGAAGATGGAACAACANGTGAGCGAGCCGTCGGCTGCNCGAATTTCACTCATGTCAATTTCAATCGTTTCCAGTCCCCTTTCCTCNAGGACCTCTTGAACGGTAGGNTAGCCCTTTGCAACCATCACTTTGCCGTTGGGCAGACCGATCGTNTTGCAACCNTAGGCTTCATCGGCAGGGAGCCAGATGAGTTCGCATCCNTCGGGCAGCACGCCNAAATCCTCGGGNTTGAGGTANCCCTCNGGTACCAAGATGATGGAGTCGGTGGGTGTTGAAGAAATGCTAGTCAAATGCAGAGCGTGTTCGGGAATGTCAATGATTCTCAATTCATGACCGAAGAAATCCAAGAGGCTGCGGAGACTGGCGATGCCCAAATCATTGGTTCGAGAGGAACGCCCCACGAAGAACAGATCGCCCAAACGAATGATGTCGCCCCCGTCCATTCTGGCTTCACCGCCCATGGTGCATGTCTGTACCCCTTCGAGCGTTTCCATGAGGTATTCAGCAATGGGCGGTTGTTCAGCCACTCGGGAAGGGTGGCCGGGAACAGGAAGGAGCATGTGACCATCAACGACCACTGCTTGGTCTTCAACAAACATGCAATCAGGATGGTTCTCATCCGAATCAAGACGATGGACGCTCACGCCGTTCGCTTCAAGGATGTCGATGTAGTGTTGTTGTTGACGACGTGCAAGGTCGACGTCGGTCGGGCCCGAGCCAAAAAAACGAGCCAGGGCCTTGGTGTAGGAAGAAGGAATACTCCGAACCAACGCTCGCTTCTTCTGGTCCAACCGCACGGTGGCCATGGTTACCTCCGCGAGCGGGCGTCCTTTAACCCCTTCGCCTTTTTTCGGTAGCCAATTTCCACACATCGGAAAGAGGGCTNCGCAGTCCCCCGTTTTACTTTCAATTTTGAAGTGAATATGGTGTGTTTGAATGAAAGGAANGAATACCGTTGATTTGAACAATGGACGTTGGGTCGGGTGGTCATGGGTCAACGACAATTGCAAGCATTCACGTTGATGCTCATCATGTTCTTGGCTCCCTTGGCAGGATGTTTTGGTGAGGCTGAAGAGAAGGTCCTCGACGCCAGCGCACTCACGGTGGAAGGAAGTGGGGCGCTCCAAGGCGGCATGTGGCAGCAGGTCACCGTTTCTGCCAACGAAAATTTGGCNGTTTACATTCCTTATTTCATTCAAGACCCTGGGTCCATGCGAGCGCAAAACGGAACCGTTCTGGATGTGCAAACCGGTGAAAGTGTCACGATGAATATCCTCTTCCCGCCTCGAAACGACATGATCGTGTTCTTCATCGATGAAATCGGCCGGACCGATTGGCCCATCCGTCCAGCTGATGTTTCCTGGGAACGTTGGTTGGCGAACCCCTCAAACGGTTCGTCCGTTATGGCGGTCCCGAACGAAGACCTTGGTGGTGAATGGCCTTGGCTGGTTCCTGGAAACACCAGTGGTGAGGCAGCGATTCCCATCGTCATGGAAACCGTTCGCCCTTCCCGTGCTGACCTGACCGATGCGGACGGCGTGGATGCCAGTGATGGTTGGGTCAACGGGCGAGACGTGTACGAGTGGGTNGATTTCATCGCCGACGATACGCCATGTGCGACATGCGGCCCTGACGGGGCCGTTGGCTACCTTGANCGGTGGATTGGAAATGCCAACCCCTCTTACGAGCACGCCATCACCTACTTTGAGGGCGTNATGGAGGGTTATGGTCTGGATCGGGTTGAAGTCCACCGGTTTCAATGGAACACGGCATGGGCGGTCAACATTTGTGGCTACAAAGACGGGTCTGTGTATCCAGATGAGTGGTTGATTTTTGGCGCCCACTTTGACATCGCCCCGCCCGTAGCCTACACGCCGGGCGCTGAAGCAGGCGTCCCCGGTTACGGAACTCGACACGGAGCATACGACAACGCTGCTGGGTCGAGTATGGTGCTCACCACAGCCAGTGTGCTCGCAGAGTTTGATGCACGACGAACGATGGTGTTCTGTTTGTGGTCTTCTGAAGAAGAAGGTTTGTGGGGTTCGCGCTCCTTTGCCAACGACCTCCCAGATGGAGTGACCGTGAGCAATTATCTGAACTTGGACATGGCCGGCGTGAACTATCCTGGCGATTATGCCCTTTCGGTTTACTTGGGCCCCGATGGAACACAAGAGGCTGTGGACCAAACGGGTATGTTCTATCTCGCAGAATGGATCGGCGCCGACGCGCTCAATCTTGGCTATGAAATGGAACGAGGAANAGAAGCTTGGCTTGAGGGTGGAGAAAGCCCATTGTGGGGCGATATCTATGAAGATACGGTGGCCATTTACGAATCGCCAACCGCTCGAAGCGACCACGCTTCCTTCCAAGACATCGGCGTTGCAACGCTGGGTTGGAACGGTTTGGTTGACGGTTACCCGTGCTATCACCGAGAATGCGATACCATGGAGACCATGATTGAATACATGGATACGGACAACTCAACGGGCATCAACAACCTGGTCCATTCTTGGGACATCGTCACATGGTGGGCCGTTTACGCGTTCCTCCACATGGACCAAACACCGGTGCCTAACGAGCTATGACGCTCGAAAGAGCGGTTGTCACTCGTCGTCTTCAATCGCCGTGTATGTAGGTGGGTAGAGATAGCGTGGGTCGCGGTCCTCATCCATCTGCACCACGTAGACGCCAGAAACCATTTCAGAAATGAACAGATAGCCGCGAGGGTCGTATTGCAGACCCCAGTCAAATGGAATCATGCATGAAGCCCAGCAATCGGCCATGTCGTAACCCAAGGTTTCCTTCGGGTCTTCAATCCATGTTGGTCCGGAAGGAAGGAAATAGCCCAAAGTCACGGTTTCAGCGAACTCCTTGATGGCGGGGAAGCCAACTTCAGGTGCAGGGACACCATCAACCCAAACGGTNTCCTTCCAGATGTTGCTGTGGTCAGTCGCCCAGTTACCTGCATGGTAGTGCGTCCAATACACGTGCCCGTTGGTGCCGGTATCGCCGTTGTGCGGGCTGTAGATGTAGCCGCCTGGAATGTAATGGTGCTCGTGAACGGTGCCATCGGGAAGGATGCTTTCGCCAGGGAGTTTCCACTTGCTGAGCAGGAAGGGTTTGGCCGGGTCGGTCGTATCGATGGTCCAGATGTAACCGGTGTGGTTGGTGTTGGTTCCATATTCAGGAGCGATCATGGTAAGATGACGCCAGTTGATGCCGAAGACGGGGTCTTCTGGGCCGGTGCCGCACTCGTCGTCCCACGTGTTGACGGGGTCGGTTTCTGCAGCGCCGTTGCACAGGAGATGGTCATACGGAATCGCATAGTGAATCCAGCCGTTGCCGTTGAGGGCCCCCGTGCTGCCACCCCATTCTTCNGGCGTCATGTTGGCGTGGCCGCCTCCGTTGGGACCGTACCAGCCGTCGGCTTCGCTTGGACAGCCAAGCCATCGACCAACTTCGTTGTCTTGAGGCCATGAAATGCCTTCAGGGTCGGGAATGGGTGGAGGNTTGGAAACATCGACAATACGGAGTCCTGCATCCCAGTAAGAAATGTACAGCAGGGCTTGTCCGGTGATGGGGTGAATGTGGAACACGTTGTCGTGGTTGAACAACGAGCCGCCGCAGGTGGTCTCGGGTTCAGGAGAGTANCCGCCCCAGCGGATGATTTCACGGCTCGTGTTTTGGTCCTCATCGTTGACGTCGGGACGCCATGATTCAAAGCCGAGTGGNACATAGAACACTTGCGTTCCTTTGTAAAACACGCCGGAGTCGCCTTCGACCATTTCGGGGTAAGGGTCTGCACCGTAAAGGAAGAGGTGACATTCTTCTTGTGCGTAAATCGGAGGAGCATTTTCCCAATCGCAGTCGACGTGAAGGTCTTGGTTGTGGAATCCAGCGGGCGGGTTGTTCCATTCAGCGACCTTGATCGGTCCCNTCTTGTCGGAGACATCNATGACGTCAAGTCTGTTNGCTCCGCTGTTGGCNTCATCGTCTTGTGGGATGGGGTCNAGGTCGCTGTTGGTCAGCTCGTGATTGACCAAAACCCAGTTGTTATCGGGTGTGACCTTGATGTCGATCATGCGTCCAATCTCGGCATAGTAGGTGGACAAGAGAACGATGTTGTTGGGCTCCGAGATGTCCAAAATTTCGAATTGGTTGTAGGAAGAAACGTAAGCATAACACCCTCCNGTACCGTCTGGNTTCTTTTCACAATCCTCCAAGAAATTGCCTTCGATGGAAATTTCTGAAGAGTCACCAGGTGTGGGGCCGACGTTCTTGTATTCGGGGAAGCACGGGCGACCGGCGACGTTGTCGAGTTCAGCCGGTGGTGCAACGTTGCCGTCGCAGTTGAGGTTGTGGTAATCGATGAGAAGCATGTTTTCCGTTTGCAAGCGGTGAGCGAGTAAGTCGCTGTGACTGTGATTTTCGTCCTCAATTTCCACNACNGGGTCGATCCAAACCGATTCNCTGGCGCCNTCGTCAAGGTCTTCATCAAGACCGACGTATGCGATGACCGAAACCACGCTGATTGTTAACAAACTCACCAAGGCGATAACAATCACCTTATCGGTTGCATTTTCATCACCAATCATTCGCCTGGATTGCATGNTTGCGTCGTTGAATGTGTTGTATTTCAAATAACGGGTCCTTCNTGGACAATCGCTTCATTTGTTTTATGAAGACCGAGGATTTGGGGNTGNTCATGAGGCAGTGGAGTGTTCTTTTCGGTGTCCTCTTTCTTTCGTTGATGGTGACATCTGGCGCCGTTCAAGCGCACTCAGCGGACACGTTTACCGTGGTCATCAAAGAAACCGGCCTGACGCCAAACAGTTCACAGATTGCCTACAACGATTCCGTGGTTTGGCACAACACCGATTCAAGGGAGAACATGACGCACCGAATCGTGTTTGATTTTGATGGAGACGGGTTGTTCAACGGCACGGATGACTGGGATTCCGGAGAATTGGTTTCGGAATGCGACACTTCTACAACCAACCAAAGCGAGAACAGCAGCGATGAACCGTGTGAAATCACCTTCCTCGTCTGGTTCAATGGAACATGGGGCGTTGGTGAATACGAGTATCAGGACATGTTGTCGGATGGAACGGTCCTCAACGGCACCATCATCGTGACCGAGGACGTTCACGTTGAGAATTCAACCGCGCCCGCCATTGGTAGTTCGTTTGGTACCTTCGAAAACACGAACGATGACGGTGATGACAAGGAGGAAGAAGAAAGCGTGGACGAAACTCGGCGGTTACTTCTCCTCGTCGGCGGTGGTTCTGGCGTGGGCGCCTTGGTTTTGCTCATCGTCCTCTTGAAGCGTTCATCCTGAATTGGACTTCACGCCAATGGCGTTCAAAGTGTGTTCAGATAGCGAACATCGTCCAGCACCAAGTCAAGCACCCAGTCGTTGTCGCCCCACCATACACGTTGATGACCAAAGCGGTCCACCAGGATGGTCCCTGTCTCGTGGTTAACGGTGTAGTCATCGGGATGGTGGCGAGCGGAAGAATTTGAGTCGTTGTCTGCGTTGTTGGCATCGTATTCTTCGATGGTCAGGCCGACGCCGAAGTTGATCCAAACATCTTGCAGAGCGGCCATGGAGGGGCTTTCGGAATCGTTGCTGGAAGAGGTCAGATGAATCCATTCGGAATTGGTTCCGGTNTTCCAGTCGTGGAGAGTGGATGCGTTGTCTCGCCAGGGGTCAACCGTGATGGTGAGGAAGGTGGTTTTGTTGAGTTCATCGGGTGATAATTGGGATTTCACCCACTTCATGTTGTGCGTGACGATGGGGCAGATGTCAAGACAATTGGTGAACAAGAAGGCGATGACGAGGGTGGTGTTCGCCGCCTCTTCAGAATAGGTCCAATCGGTGCCTTCGCTGCTTGTTAACGTGAAATCGAGAACCTTGACACTTTCCAAAGGTTCGCCGTGAGGTGTCCAACGTTCAACATCGCCGGGAGAGGTGCATCCTGCCAAAAGAAGAAGCGTNCANATCAACAAAGCAGTGGACTTTCGCAACATTCGTTCACCTCAAAGACGGTAAGGAAGGTCAATATCGAGCTGGACCAAATACAGGCCAGTGGAAATACAGGATGCGTAGGTGATGCCGTCGTGATGTTCAACCGCCCACAAAAACGGAACCCAGCCAAAGTCGTAGAAGCTTGAGTCGAGCGGCGTACCGTCTTCACCGTGAGGGAGGTAATACGCCACAGTGGCTTCCTCATGGACAGCGATGCGGTCATCGGGGTTGGTGGGGTCCACCAAGGTCTCAATGTCCACGACCCACAAACCAGCATGGTAGTGGGAGATGTAGAGGCGCCCATCCCATCCTCCGCCGTGGCTTTGGTCGGTGGTCTCATCGGTTTCAAAATAGGCACTGTCAAGGTTNTGCGGGGAGAACAAAAGCCATTCGTCTTCATTCGGATGGGCTTCACAGTCAGCACCGTAGCAGTGGTCCTCTGCGTACGGGATTTCCCAATCCCGTATCAATTTGGGTTTGAATTTGAACTGGCCGTCTTCCATGGTGTATTCCGTGGTATCGATGAGGTACATGATGCCAACCCCGACGCTCGTGCTGAGCGTTTCCACGGCTGCGGTGACGAGATGGACGGGTTCATCCGAATAGCCGACATGGGACAAATCCACCATGGTTGGGAACGGTTCAGCGTAGTGAATGTAAGACACGCGACCACCGTTTTCGTTTCCTGTTGGGCCGCTGTCCGGTTGGCCGTCGCCGTCCAAGTCAAGGAAATCCATCCACAAACCGACTTCTGGGGCTCGCCAACGGCACATGAGAGGGTTGCCGAATCCTGTTCGACACGTGGTAGCGTGAAGCGTGTAAGCCTCTGGAGAGTTGGTGGGGTGGGGGACATCCGTCACATCACCGATTCGTAGACCGGCTTCCCAATAACTGCCGTAAACAAAGGTACGACCGAAGCGAGGGTCGTTCGGGTCTTCACCGGGCCATGTCTGCACCGTCATGTCGTGAATGTAGATCCAGCCGCCCATCGTGGTCTCCCAAGCCACTTCGTATTCACCCACTTTGACGATGGTGTGGCCGAGACCCGAGGCGGGGACGTTGGGGAGGTTTCGAGCTGCAGAACCAACCAAATTGAGGTGGGCGATGGTGACGCCACCACAGGCTTCACCAATGGCGTCGTTGCAGTTGTCGTAATCCGGATTGGCGATGAACATGTACCATTCGCCGTCGATCATGTGCGTGTAGAGATTGTGGGGGCCAGTTGGATGGTCGACATCGTACCATGAATCAATCCAAACGGGGTTTGTTTTGTCCGTTACGTCGATGAGGGTGACGCTGACTTGGGCGGGGTCGCTCCACTGGCCAATGTTGGGGTCGGAATTGCCCGGGTCAACGAGTTGATTTTGCTGAATGATGTATTCCCTGCCGTTGTATTCGAGGTACTTGACATCCAAGACCTGGGTGTTTGGGTCGTTGTACACGCCGGTGACGCTGGTGTTGGTGGGGTTGGTGACGTCCACAATGTGCATGTCGTTCCATCCAGCAAGGTAAGCGTACGTATCGCCGTCGGGCGTGGTGGCCACTTGAACTTCGGCGTTTCCGGGCGTGGTCAGGGGATTGAAATCGAGAAGTTCCATGTTGTCCGTTCCCAATTCGTGCTGACTGGCGTTTTTGTGGTCGTGGCCCTCGCCCTGAATCAGTGGATCGCCGGCCTTCATTGACGGGTTTACATCAGTGGTTGCCTCGATATCATCACCAAAGACCAACAAGGTGGCAGAGGTTAGAAAAACGATGGTAAAGATACCAAGAAGAACCTCTTTACCGCCCATGGTCGCCTCAACTCAACCATCCGTTTGGTCTTTATGATTTGGTGATTGCCCTTGAAACATGGGAAACCGGTGGTCCACACTCACCATGGCCGGGCTTCTCTTGGTGGTTCTCCTCTCGCCCGCAGCACAGGCTCACGAGCAAAAGACCCTCACGGTCATTCTGACTGAAAACGGCGTGGTATCGGGCAACATCACCGACCCATCGTTTGTTCAAGGCAACGCCGTGTGGTTCCAAATGCATGACGATACCAACAACACAACGATGAGTGTTCAACTTGACGTCAATCGAGACGGTGTCTTCAACGGCACCGATGATTTTGACTCGGGAACCCTGGTCGATGAATGTGAACTGGATGAGAACGGTTCCCTCGTGGATGATTCCTGTATTGTTTCAGCCACGTATGCTTTTGACCAGAATGCGACGGTCGACACCTACATCTTCTGGGTGATTCGCACACACAACGGTACGGAAACGATGTGGAACCATTCCATCATCGTGCACAAAGATGTGCATGAAGAGGAAGGCCCTTCCCCCGGTGATTGTTTTGGAATTGGGTGTCCAACGGATGATACAAACGATGACAACGCCGAAGTGGTTGATGAGAGTGAATCACCTGCGGTGGTGATGCTTGCACTCATATCCCTTGTTGGGATGATCGCATTGACCCTCTCCATTCTCAAGGAACAGAAGGAGAAGTCGACCGAAAAGACATACCTCGAAGAGGAATGATTCAACCCTCAATCAGCGGGCATTTGATGTCGTCTATGATTTCGATCAAGTGGTTTGAAAAGAGCGCTTGTTGCTGTCGGAGCCTCATTCGGAACGGGTGTTTCTTTACCATATTCTCAAGGTTACATTGGTCCTGTTCCCTCTTCAAAGAATCGGTTCAAACAAGGGTAGACCTTGAGAAGGTGAACCTGTACGGCAAACCAATGGGGCAACGACTTGGGCAGGCCTTTTTTCTCGTGCTTCTGATGCTCCTCACGCCCCTTTCGGGTTGTTTTGGCGAACAGGATGTTGGGGGTTTGGGGTCCACGGAAGACGTGGTGATCACGCCGCCCGTGCTCACCGGTGGGGTCTTTCAAGGCGTCACCATCGCTGCAGAAGTTGACTTGGCTGTTTTCGTCCCTTACCTCATGCTCAACTCCGATAATGGATTTGTGCAAAATTCAACCGTCATCGACATGAAAGCCGGTGAATCGGTCATGTTGACGCTCCTTGCTCCGCCACGAACCGATACGGCCGTGGTTATGCTCGGGGAATACGGGCGGGAAAATTGGCCTCTTCGAACGACCGAGGAATCGTGGCGAACATGGGTCCAACGGGACGGTAACGACCGTACAGATAATCCAGGCATCCAGCGTATCCCTGCAACAAATGGAACATTGGACACCGTTCTTCCATCCAACAACAACGGAGGCCCGGTCTTGGCGGTTCGCATACCTATTGAACGCCCAATGGCGGCTGCTTACAGTGAAGCTGACGGTGGTCGGCACTCAACCGGGCTCGTTGATGGGTTGAATGTGTTCAATTACATCAGCCACATGTCCGATGAGACGCCCGATATCACGGATGCCGCGGACGGTGCCGTGGGCTACTTGGACCGATGGGCCGGACAAGGAAATGCAGCCTACGAAGATGCTGCACAGTATCTCATTGGAAACTTGGAAAGTTTTGGATTGGAAGTCATCACGCAACGGTTCACATACGATTCGCTCATGACAGGGGCGCAAAATCCCGAAGCGTACAACATCTGTGGATACCGCTTCGGTGAAGTCAACCCTGACAAATGGATGGTCTTTGGTGCTCACTTTGACATCGCGCCACCGGTGAACGGTGGCATGCTGGACCCCCATATTTTCGGTCGCACCTACGGCACCCGTGTTGGCGCATACGACAACACCGCCGGAACGGCCATGGTCCTCACCGTGGCCGAAGCGATGGCCAATTTTAACACTCGAAATACGATGGTGTTCTGCTTGTGGTCGGGTGAAGAAGGCGGCAAGCGGGGGAGCGATTTCTGGACCGATTACTGGGTGAAAGAAGACAATCCTGGAGTGGAAGTTACCAACTACGTGAATCTCGACATGGCCGGCGTCAACTGGCCAGGTGGCGGCGGTGCGCCTTGTGGAGGCAACCACGGCGGTGGTGAAGGTGGATGTGACCCTCAGCCTGCTGTTGACCCCGACGGTTATCCAAAGGATGAGGAAGTTTGGCCCATGCGCGTTTACATCGGCCCAAGTTTGGACCATGACATCATGAATCAGCCTGGAATGGTCGGCCTGGCCATGTGGATCGGTTCAGACGCCATCGGTGTCGAAGAACAGATGTCGATGCTCATCGGAACAGACCACCCTGCAGACACGTGGAAAGTCGACGATTGGATGGCAAAGGACCGCCCTGAAATCATTGTGTACGAGGACACCACGGCACGTTCAGACCACGCCACGTTCCAAGACAATCTCGGCACCGTAACCATGGGCTTTGGTGGCCTTGTGGACGGGTATTGGTGCTACCACCAAACATGTGATACGGTGGACGAAATGATCGATTGGATGGACACCACTGGAAAAGACTACGGGGAAGAGCGTTCAGGAACAAGCAACCTCGTGGATGCGCTTGACACCATCACGTGGTGGGCCACCTACTCCTTCTTCCACTTGGATGAAAACCCAGTTCGGAATGCATATCTGTGATTTAGAGGCTTCAAAAGCCTCAGTCAGCAAGAACATTTGTTGGTGGGGGCCCGTAAGCATTCATGCCTTGCTCACCCTTCGCCAGAACAAGAAGAAGGGCGGGGATAGCTAACAGCATGATGGGGTAGACGAGCCAATCCTGAGCGCCGCAGTCGTGGAGCCTCCTTACCATGGCGTGAAACGTCGGGGTGAGAGAAATGAGAAGATACGGAACGAAGAAGATGATGAGGTCTGGGGATATCAAAGAGCCCAAGCCCATGGTGATGGACCAAACGAGAAGATGACAGACCAAGAGCCAGCCAAATTCAGACTGAGAGGCCCGTCCATGCTTGGTTTTGAATTTCAAGATAAAACAGGTGAAAAGGGCATCCTTGAACGACATCATCTGTAGAGGACGTCCTCCTTTAACAGCGTCGTCCAAAATCGTGGGAACTTCGGATTCTCCCGTTTTGGCCTCTACGGCACCCCATGAATTTACAGATGGTTCTGTGGCCATGTTTGCCGCTCTTTTGATGTGCTTGATAGGAGTTTCCGCAACCCCCGCCTCGAGTTTAGCGAATGAGAGAAGAAATGGGTTCGGCCACCGATGACAACAGACCAAATGGCGACCAAACACCGGTGAACATGGTAAACACAGGTATGGCGAAAATCAACAAGACGGTGAAGAAGGCTTGCTCGTTCCAGTCCTTGACTTTAAGCCCGTCCAATGGGCCGAAGGGAAGCATGTTAAACAAGCCGAGGAATAAATTCGCACCAAGCCAAAAATAGCCAGCGTCGGCAAGCATGGCCTTCCAATTCAAGACGCCGTCGAGGAGATAGATTCGTTCGAAGACTTCCCTGCTGTTGGCTGCAAGGTGTTCATGAGCGCCCGTCAAACCAAGAAGCAAACCCCAGAGAGGAATACCGATGAGAAAAAGGCCGAGGTTGGTTAACGGACCTGCAACGGCGATGTGTCCGTTTTGCCGCCGGGTGACAAGTCCTGCAACCATGACCGCCCCTGGGGCCATGAACAAAANGCCGAGGAAGAAGGCAAGGCCAACGCCAAACTGCAAGCCCTTTGGGTCAGCTCGGAATTCAGCCCAGCATCCGTTTTTCTTGGCAACCAATTTGTGGCCAATCTCGTGAAAGAGGAAGGCGGGGCCAATGGCGATGAACATAACNGGCATGGCGAGAAGAAGTTTCACCACCCACGTTGAGAGGCCAAAATAAGAGATGCCCATGATGCCGTTTGCAGCCATGAGGCCAAGAGCGAGGGTAAAGGCACCCATGGCGAGGCGGAGGTGTTGCTTTTCCACTTCACTGAAATGCCATAACCGGCCAGTGTGATGTTTTGGCTTTTCCCAATTTCCTCGGCCGAGAAATTGGAGCATGGCATCACCAAAAGGCGAGGATGTTTCGTAATGAAGTGTGCCTTCGTTGTCCATGCGTTGATGAATTCGATGGATTTGGGGTTTTGAGCGTTGATTACGAAAGGGGTCGTCGTCCAAAATATCGGCACGACGGTCTCGATTGCCCATGAGGAAGCCACCGCTTGGTTCACTTTGAATCCTCGTGTCCAAGGATTCTTGACCTCGGCGGCCATGCAACAACGGGTCTCACCATGTCCATGCCGCGAAAAGCCATGCAGGAATTGGGATTCCAAGCCTGTTGTTTNCGGTGTGATGCACCGGATGAATCAGGTGTGGCTCGATGCTCNCCCTGCATCCAACATCACAGAAATATCAGGGAGGTGCTGGCTTCAGCCCCCCCCGANGACCCGCTGTATCAACTTGCGAAAGAGATCATGGCCATGGCGGCAGAACCGCACCGNTACGACCACGACGAGGTGCACGGTCGAGCGCTCATCGAACAGCAACGATTGGCCGGTGCGTTGGTTGGAGAACGTGTTCAACCAAGTGCCGATGACATCGAAGCCTTGTTTGAACAACAACGAGCGAAACGCCAACAAAATGCGCTGCAAGACATCGCCAACCAAAACCCCTGGAAGGACCAGCCCCTGCCTGCAGAACAAGCCCAAGNNATGGCGAAGAAGACATGGGAATTGGAAGGTGAAGAAAACGAACATTACGGTGCGAGAACCGTACCCAGCAAACCCATCCAAAAAGTGGATCGAAGTGAACGGAGTGGTGAAGATACAACACTGACCGACCGAATTCATGCATCTGCTGCAGCCCAAGCCAAATCAAATCTGGACGAAACTGCTACCGAGATTTTTGAGGAATTGGAGTTCAAGCAGAGGCAGTCAAGACGTGAGGAATTGAAATCCGCCATGAAAGAAGTCAAAGAATTGGTCGATGACGACTTGGAATTTTGATAGAAATTGTTTTCCNTCGTCCAAGGGTGGAAGACATGATTTTCACCATGTCTCTTGAGGATAAGAACAATGTTCAAACCGATATTGTTGNGGTTTCAGATACTGAGCCTGCCCGGGTTTGGAACAGTTCAAAACGAGACTGGGTGGTGGTTGAGGATGGTGAGGACAACAAGAAGNGGCCCGTATTGAATACCGATGGTGCACCATTCGTTGCGTTACTGCCTCGGGTGGCGCTAGGTTATGTCCCGTGTGTTTTTGTCCTAGCTCTGATCCTATCGTTCGGATCAAACGGGTATGCTGGATACTACCTGTTTGTTTACAGCGGTTCGCTGTTGTTTGTGCTTTTTCCTGTTTATGCCGTATATCTTTTCTTCCACACCCGAGAACGGTTTAGGGNTGGGACGCTGACGATGTATGTCGCTCTGTATCACCTGATTTCGTTCATCGTTCCCTTGGGTTTCCTCTTCATGGCGTTGGGTTTCAACGGATTGGCATGATCGTGTGAGACCTTGGTCTGTTCACAAAATCACCGACGAGGCTTGGCGGAGGTGTTTGCTTGTTTCGAGGGTGTAGCTGACGCGTTGCGTTCCTTTCCCTTTGGATTTCTTTCCAAGGAATTGGATATGGCCGAGTTCACCAATGTTGCTCACGTGTGTTCCAGCACAAGGGCACATGTCAACACGGTCGCCGATTTGGACGATACGAAGTTCCTTGACACTCGCTGGGAGAAGGTCCATGTTGGTTCGGTCGGCNGGCATGATGGCGTTGATTTCATCTCGCGTCATCACGGCGTCTGTCACTTCCAANGCAGCATCAATTCGCTNGTTGGCTGCNGCAATGAGGTCCGTCAACATGGCNTCNTCAAATGAAATTGGGTTNAAATCGATNCGTGAGCGGTCCGCATGGATTTGATTTCCCACGGTGCGTACCCCTCCGAACATCTCGTAGGCCAGACCGCTGACGAGATGTTGAGCTGTATGCATGCGCATGTGAGCATAGCGAGTGTCCCAATCTATCGTGCCGCGAACCTCATCTCCTGCACTGAGTTGGTGATNCACTCCAACNGTGTGGGACACGTCACCTCGGCCCCGAACTTCTGAGACCTGCAAGGTACCGTTGGGNCCTTCGAGGATGCCTGTGTCCCAATGCTGNCCTCCGCCCAGCGGATAGAACAGCGTGCGATCAAGAATCACTTTGTCCTCCTCAACGGCCGTGACAACGGCATTGAATTCACGACAATATCCAGCATCGATGCTTTCGAGGTAAAGCTTCTGTGTCATACCACTGGCTAATGCGGGTCGTTCAAGAGATTAACTGCGCGAATGCGCATGCACATCAAACGAAGAACTTCGTGCTTAAACGGCTGGTTTAGCCTGGCTCAAGGCGAGTTGTCGCTTCAGTTCACGGAAGGTGATCATCTTGCCATTCACTTCATCCCACAACCGAAGTTGAATGGTTTTCAAACTGTTGAAGAGTTTCAACTCGGGGGCTTGTTGGAAAAAGGGATGAGAGTAGTGGCAGCGCTCCAAGTTGTAGTTTGGAATCTGAGGGTTGAGGTGGTGGATGTGATGGAAACCAATGTTGCCAGAGAACCATTGAAGGATTTTGGGGAGGTTGTAGAAACTGCTTCCTTCCATGGCGGCGGCGGTGTAGTCCCATTCCTTTCCGGTGGCCCAATANGTATCCTCGAATTGNTGTTGTACGTAAAACAACCAGAGACCAAAGCCAGAGGCAACGGCCATCATNGATAATTGAATAACGAGCCAATCAACGAATCCAAAGAGCATGCTCATGCCAACACACCACAGGACCAACGTGGCGTTCATGATGTAAACAGAACGCCTCTCTCTTGCNTTCGCTTTTGAATTGGGCAGACGTTGCAAGATGACAAACAAAACAAGTGGAGCAAACAAGAACAAAATAATGGGATTGCGAATGAATCGATAACTGAATTTCATCCATTTTGATGAAGAGACGTACTCTTCGACCGTCAGGGTCCAAATGTCGCCAATGCCTCTTCGGTCCAAATCACCGTTGGTGGCGTGATGCCTGGCGTGTTCCCAACTCCACTGTCGATACGGTGTAAAGGTGAGAAGGCCGGTCACAAAACCAACGGCGCTGTTGGCCTTTTTTGATTTGAAGAAGGAACCGTGCCCGCAGTCGTGAAAGATGATGAACGCACGAACGAGGAAGAGGCCTCCGAGCATGGCGAGGGGAATGCACAGCCAAAGTGAAGTTTCTTTCAGGAAATAGAGGGCGATCCACAGAGCAAGAATGGGGACAAGGGTGTTCGTAAGCTGCCAAACAGCACGTCCAACGTGCGGAGTTTGGTATTCAGCAACGAGTTTTTTCCATTCACGAGGTGAGAGTTGAGTTGACGAGTTTTGCATTGTTTTGCCTCCATCTGCCGATGCGTGTGTCCCCATGTTCATCACCCGCACCAATGGCGTTCTCAAATTGGCCAAACCGTTTAGCCTAAGAAAGTGGTGTTTCTAAATACACTAAATATCTAACTTTACACGATGTTTGGTAAGAAGGCGAGGACTCTTGATACAACGCCATCAAAGGAAAGTTCGTCGACATTTGAAGGAAGAATGACAGTAGAGGATTCAAAAAAACCNCGGGGTGGGTCCCACATCAGTTTCTCTTTCCACCACAATTCGGTCAAACCATCACCTCGCTGCAAACGAAGATCTGTTGAGGGAGCATGTTCTGCATCTTCGTTCAGGACCGTTCCTCCGTTCCATTCAGTGGTATCACTCCAGGGAAAAAGAAGCGGTTGATGCGGTTCAAAACAATGGCGTCGTTTGCCTGGTCCAGATGCATCGGGTTGGTTCATGAGCACCACGCGATCCGCAATGAGGTGCGTGGGGAGCGTTCGTTCAGATGATGATATTTCAAGCGANTATTGCTCTCCTTGTTTGGTGCACGAAAGAACCCGGGTTCGAGTAAAGCACATGACGCCTTTTCGGGCAATGTTGGCGGCAAGGTGTTTGAGAACCCAGTCCCATCGGCAACCCAACCCTTGNGGATTTGGAGAAAGAAGAAGGAAGGATTGCTGCTCCTTCGTCATGTAGGCATCAAGAAGATCTTGTTGAATCACACGTCCAGGATGGAGAACGGGAAGGCCAAGTTCAGCTTCTATTTCGACTAAAAAAACACGGTGGTGTTCCTGAAGGTGATGGGCTAAAAGAAGAGCCTCAACGGTTCCACCGATGAGAACCACGTTCATTTTGACTCCACCTTTTGGAAATCAAGAGCGAAAACCGGGCACGAGGGTATACAAAGACGGCAATGTGTACAATTTGGTTCGTCTACGTAAATCATACGATTTTCAAGGGTAAGAACTTGCACTGGACACAAAGCGATGCATGCACCACAACCGAAACATCGATCTTCATCGACGACGAATTCATGAGAAGGAATTCGCGCCATGACCTGTGGAAGAATTCACCGTAGAAGGTTTCTTCGTCTTCGTATGGAAACATGTNCGTAAAAATTTGGAANAAAAGGAAGACCCGTTGATGAACCCCTCCATTTCCACTGGAGATGAGAATACTTNGTTCGTTTNTGATCGAGAAAACGAGAGAGAAAACTGAATCGAGAAAAACCCGTTGAATATGCTCGCGACAAGCACTTGAACATATTGGAATTAAACTCATGATTTTCTGAGTGGCCAAACCTGAAAAGAAGTTCCAACGGAAACAAGGGGGTGACCCACATCTTCATTGAAGAGAAGCCTCTGGTCAATNCATGGTGTTGTATGCTGCAGGTCGAACTTCGACGTATCCAGACCAACCACCGGTCAACGGGTTGCGTTTTCACTATCTTGGTGGAGGAGACGAAGTTGGAAACGTTGGCATTGTTCTTGAAGANCCAGAAGGAACACGCTTGCTTCTGGATTATGGAATCGCTCCAACCTCACCACCCCGCTATCCCAGCGAAGCGCCGTTGGTTCACGATGCNGTCATCACNCATTCNCANATCGACCATCTCGGCATGGCGCCNTGGCTATGCGCTCATCATCGAACGCGCCTTCATGGCACCATCATCACCGCCCAACTGTCTGACATGATGTGGCGAGATTGCTACAAGGTCAGTTCGATTGAACGCTATCCGCTTGCTTGGGATAAGCGAGANATCGACACAGCGATTGATTCGTGGTACGTTCACGATTTTGGGGTTCCGTGGAAACATCACGATTGGAATCTNACCCTGCATCCAGCTGGACACATTCCNGGTGCTGCTATGCTTCACATCGAAACGCCCTCAACCAGTGTCTTGATGACAGGCGATTTTGATACGCGTGACTCNCCTCTTGTCGCTGGTGCNCAACCNGTTCANGCGGATATTCTCTTTGTTGAAGGNACGTACGGTGGTCGAGACCACCCTCCAAAAGACGAGGAGATCGATCGNTTCATTNAAGCGGTTGCAGACGTGGTCCGACAGGGCGGTACCGTCCTTATTCCAGCTTTTGCCAACGGTCGAACNCAAGATGTCGTTATGCTACTTCATCGCCACCTCCCTCATCTCAACGTCCACGTTGACGGCATGGGAAAGCGAGTAGCGAAAACCCACTTGGAAAACCCCTCGCTTCTACGGGATGGAAAAGCGTTGGAGCGTGCATGGCGATGGGCAAAACAAGTATCGAGCAAATCCGATCGAAAGAAGGCCTTGGGTGCNGATGTCATCGTCACCACTTCAGGCATGTTGGAAGGCGGACCGGCTCTTTGGTACCTCAACCGACTCCGTCATGATGTTAAAAATTCGATTTTCTTTACCGGCTATCAAGCCAGGGACACGGGCGGACGTGGCCTTCTCGAAGAGGGAGCCATCAACATNTACGGTCAGCGCGTCCACATCGACCTCCCAATCCAACAATTCTCGTTTTCCACCCACGCTGGACACCAGGAAATACTTGATTTCGCTAAGGCCTGCGAAGCCAAGCACGTGGTTGTTTACCACACCGACCCAACCCATGCTCGCCCCCCTCTCGTCGAAGCACTGACGGCGCAAGGGCACATCGTNCATGAGCCAAAGAACGGTGAATCTTACATCATTGAAAACTAGGCACGGCCAACTCAGATGGGTCATCAATAGGTAGCGAGATATTCGACCCACCGCAAGCCCCTTGACGAGGTCAAAAGCGGCATCGGTTAACTGGAATAACAACCGTTTGACCTGTATCAACCAAGCGAAGTCATTGAATACATCCATGCCCAGCGAAGTCATGAGTCCCATGGCTGCGAAGAGACCCGCTAAGAAAAAAGGCAAGCGCAAGCGCAAGATGCGACTTTCACTCCGTCAGTCCAAATTGAACNCCACCGAAGACAANTATTCTGACTCCCTTGGATGGTCCACCGATGTCGGCCGTACCTTGACCGACGCCCCCAAACCAACCGGTCCAGAAACCATCAAAGTTCAATGCGAAATGTGCGGTTCAATGTTGAAGATTCCAAAGCCAAAACGGTCCCGATACACCGTTTCGTGCACGTACCCTGAGTGCGGTCACGTCATGAAGTTCGATTGAGATGCACCTCAGGGTTTTTCTCGTAAGTTTGCTGTTCATTCCCCTTTCGGGTTGCCTTTCCCTAGGAGAGGAATCAACCACTTCGTTTCGCCTTGGAACCACCACATCAATGCGTGATTCTGGTTTGCTTGATGTGCTCATTGAAGANTTTGAAGACCTTCACCAAACCGATATTGAGTACGTTGCCGTTGGGACGGGAGCGGCTCTCCAATTGGGCCGAACCGGCGATGTTGATGCACTCATCGTCCACGCACCCGAGCAGGAAGCGANGTTCATTGAGGAGGGATTTGCCGAAGAACGCCTTCCCTTTGCCTACAACGCTTTTGTCCTGCTCTCTCCCATTGCTGTCAACGGTTCCATTTACGANGTCTTTGAAACGATTGTGTCCGAAGAACGTTGTTTTATCTCCCGAGGTGATGATTCAGGCACGCATGCAAAAGAACAAGCCATTTGGCAGCATCTTAACGAGACAAGAAACATCGAAACCGTAGAAGATTCGAATGGACTTCATCCAACNGGNGATTGGTATTACTCCATTGGCCAAGGGATGGGGGCNGCCATCAACATGGCCGATGAAAAATCATGCATCACGCTCTCCGACCGTGGAACGGCTCTCCAATTTCAACAACAAATTGACCTTGATCGCTACGAATTCGACGACGCAATCGTCTCAAANCCTTACAGCTACCTTATCGTTTCACAAACCAACATCTCGATCGCTCATGATTTCCAAGCCTACTTGCTCAATGAAGGCCGCAACACCATCGCTAACTACACCATCAACGGTGAAGCTGCGTTTTTTGTTTACGATTGATCGATCCACTCACCCTTGAGGAGAGAGATTGCAAAGGGGTCGTCTGCCGCTAACGATGTTCCTTCTCGCAACACCACAACACGGTCCGCCAAACGGTGGGCCTGAGGAATGTTGTGGGTGACCATCACGATGCANGTACCACCCTCTTTCAATCGCAACAACTCTTGTTCAATGGTCTGCACGTGAAGCCAACCGAGNTTTGAGGTGCACTCGTCCACCAATAACAAGGAGGGAGCTAGGGAAAATTGCCGAGCCAACACCAACCGTTGTCGCTCACCACCTGAGAGTTCTGCAACCCTCTGCCCTTCCAATTCATTCAGTTGGAAAAGACCACTGTAGGCCTTACCTGACGGTTTTAATTCTGGGAAAAGACGATGTGGAAGCATCAATTCAGAAGCTACTGAACTTGTGAAGACAACGGGTTGTTGTTGAACGTAGACGCAGGCATGAGGCCCGCACGTTACTTCACGCCCTTCCAAACCTGCAAGCGCCTTCAGCAAGGTGGTTTTTCCAGCGCCNGATTCNCCCACCACCGCNGTTATGGTTCCTGGCTCCAAATCAATGACCACATCATTGACCACAACCCTGTCCCCCTTGACCACCCTGACGTTCNCGCTTCTTCGTTCTTCAAAGGGAGTGGGTCGAGGGAGNTCTTCACCGACCACGGTCGTTTTCGTGGTTGTTCTTTGTTGGCGTACCATGGATGCAAGGGCGACCAAACTCAACGAAAGTATGAGCAACAGAACACCGAGTAAAGCGGCCTGCTCCATGTTTCCCTTGGACGTCTCAAGCACGATACTGGTGGTCATCACCCGTGTCTTTCCNGCGATGTTTCCTCCCACCATGATGACGGCGCCCACTTCGGCAATCGCTCGACCAAACGCGATGACGATGGCATGATACACGCCGTTACTCGCCAGTTGGATTTCCAGCCCCAGGCGCTGGCGTTGGTTGATTCCGAGGGTGGAGAGCGTATCGCTGTAATCCTGACCAACCCCCTCAAAAGCCGTCCATGCCCCTCCCCAAACCAGCGGCAGAATGAGACATGTCTGAGCGAAAACCATCGCTTCAACCGTGAAAAGTAAATCCAAAGAACCCAAGGCCCCGGACTTTGAAAAAAGTGAATACACAAAGACGCCAACCACGACCGGTGGCAAGCCGTAAAGGGCGGTGATCAGCGTCTTCAATCGCTGAAAATGAACGCTTTTTTGTCTGGCGCACCACGCCCCAAGAGGCACACCGATAAGGGTGGCAATCACCGTGGCNGTTCCACTCGTGACGAAGGTGGTTTGAATGGCCTGNCCAAGCGCCACCCCGTCAACCATGACCTTGCATTGAACCCCCCTCCATGATTCTACCGTTGACCCACATGCTCAAACACAACCCCTTCATGGCGCTAGCATGGATGGCCGCCCGTACTTCATTTCGGTTGAAGAAGCGCGAGCAATTTGCAACGCCACACCTATACAACCCTCGATTGAACACGTCTCTTTGGACCGGTGTACGGGCAGGGTGTTGGCTGAAGATTTGTCGAGCAAAGTGTACGATCCACCGTTTGATAACTCCGCCATGGACGGTTTTGCCTGTCGATTTGATACCGCTGCCACCTATCCACTCACATTGAACATCGTTGGCCTGCAAGCCGCTACGGGAGCGAACGAAGAACACACCGTCGGCGAGGGTGAGGCGGTCCGCATCATGACCGGAGCGCCGATGCCGCCGGGCGCAGACGCCATCCTCCCCATAGAACGGTGTGAGGTTGACGAACTCCATGTCCACCTCCTCGAACCACCAAAACCCCATTTTGTTCGAAAGAAGGGTGAAAACTTGAGGCGCGGTGAAGTTGCGCTGTCAAAAGGCCAACACCTCACCCCGTCTCGCGTTGGTTTGTGCGCCACCATGGGTTATGCGACCGCCCCGGTTTATACTCGACTCAACGTGGGCATTATCTCAACGGGCGATGAACTGAAGTCGCCAGGACAACCCCTCAAGCACGGCGAAATCTACGAGTCAAATTCCTTCGGATTGGCCGGACTGGTCGAGTGGGCAGGACATACAACCGTCCGGTTTCCTTCCGTGGCCGATTCCATGGAAGCCTTGCGTCAGGCGCTGGATGAAGCGGCAAAATCCTGCGACCTCATCCTTACATCAGGTGGGGTATCAATGGGCGAATTTGATTACGTTCGCCGGCTGATGGAGGAAGAAGGCGACATCCACTTTTGGAGGATGAAGATTCGGCCCGGCTCCCCTCCACTGTTCGGTCTCTGGGACAACACGCCACTGTTTGGCCTTCCAGGAAACCCCGTTTCCAGCCATGTCGTTTTTCGAATGTTGGTGGCGCCCTATCTTCGACACTCGCTTGGTACGGACGCACCAAAGGAATGGAGCGTTCGAGCGAAACTCTGCGACCCGGTGAAATCAACGAATGATTGCGTAACACTCCGTCGTGTTACGCTTGTATCGACCGATGAAGGCATGATGGCGTATCAACCCCGCCATCAGGGTTCAGGCAACCTTGAGAGTCTTGCGAGCGCTGACGGTCTCACGCTTTTGCAACCAGGCCAATCGGGTGAAGTGGGAAGCTGGATTGACGTTCTTGTGCTGTAGGTGACCAAATGAAACACAAAGAACTCACCGGCGGGGATTTGCTTTCCACACTCCGCCTCCTCTATCCCACTTCAAGCACCAGCAAACTGCGAAAGATGCTGACACAAGGACGCGTGCTGGTCAACGATACCGTGGTTCACCGAGCCAAGCACCCTTTGGAAATCGGGGATGAAATTGAGGTATTGCAACGCCAACGTGCAGAAGAACGCACCCCACCTCCTCAGTCAAAACCAAACGTTGAACTCGATGTTTTATTCGAAGATTCGACGCTTCTTGTGGTGAACAAACCNCACCATCTTCTCTCGGTGGCCACCGATCGTTTGGAACAAGACACACTTCACAGCCGTTGTGTGGATTATCTTCGTTGGACAGACGAAAAGGCATGGTGCTACATCGTTCATCGCCTCGACAAAGCGACCTCGGGCATCATGGTCATGGCCAAAACCAAGCAAGCGAAGAACGACCTCCAAGCGCAATTTCATGACCGTGCCGTTCACCGTACCTACCAGGCACTGGTTGAAGGCCNCCTCCATCCAACATCAGGAACGGTACGGAGTTGGTTGTTGGAGGATAAACACCTGAACATCAAGGCNGTGAANAAGAATCATCCNCAGGGGAAAGAAGCGATTTCCCACTACCGCCTCATNGATGCCCGGNATGAAACGAGCCTCGTCGAAGTTTCCATCGAAACAGGCCGTCGCCACCAGATACGTATGGCGATGCAGCATCTCGGTACACCAGTGGTCGGGGACGAGCAACACGGCGCTCTAACCAATCCACACAAGCGAGTGATGCTTCATGCCTCAGCTNTGGAATTTCTTCATCCCGAGACCGACGATCCTGTGCGGTTTGAAGCCCCCCTTCCCAAGGGTTTCTGACGAGATATCACCCCTTCACCTTGTTCTCTAACGATTTGGAGAGAGGTTATCCCCTCCGTCCCTCCATAGGCTTCGTTCAGGATTGGGTGAAAGAAAAGCAGGACTTGAAGAACTGTTGACGGGTGGAACAGATTGGAGACTCCGTTATGTCAACCGGTCAAGACGGATGGATTGAGGTCAAAGGGGCACGAACCCACAACCTCAAAGACATCTCCGTTGAACTCCCGAAGGGCCAATTTGTCGTCATTTCCGGCGTTTCTGGCTCTGGGAAATCCAGCCTCGCGTTTGACACCTTGTACGCAGAAGGGCAGCGAAGGTATGTCGAGAGCCTTTCTTCCTACGCTCGACAGTTCATCGGCCAAATGAAAAAAGCNGATTGCGANTCNATTGAAGGCCTTTCACCCGCCATCTCCATCGACCAAAAACAAGGCAGTCACAANCCACGTTCAACCGTGGCCACGGTCACAGAAATCCAAGATTATCTGCGTTTGTTGTGGGCGAGGATTGGCAAGCCCCACTGTCCAACTTGCGGCAAAGAAGTGGCTCGNCGTACNGTTCAGGAAATCGTNGATGANATCTTTTGGCGAATGGAGGACCATGGCGTGGCCGTNTGGAGCCCGGTCGTCCGAGCTCGCAAAGGCACCCACGCCGAACTCTTCCGTCAACTGGTTGAGCAAGGCTACCTCAACGGGCGCGTCAACGGACACGAAACTTCGTTTGAAGAACCNCCCATNTTGGACAAAACCTTCCGTCACGATATCGATGTTCGTATCGACCGTCTACGTTGCACCCGAGACCGGAAACAACGGCTCACCGAAGCGGTGGAATCCGCACTGCGGTTGGGCGGAGGCACCTTGGCCGTGGAAAGTCTGGAAGAACCAAAACATCCGGAGAAACTGAGTAAAAACTCCCACGCCCACCTGACTGAAAAGGGCCAAACCATCGCTTGGTCGGAAGACTTCGCTTGCCCCGAACACGGGGCTTTCATGCCCGAACTTTCTCCNCGTGTGTTTTCTTTCAACTCCCCNCTCGGCGCGTGTGGCACATGCCAAGGGCTTGGTGTGCAGCGNCAGTTCAATGTGGACCTCATTGTCGATGGAAACATGAGCGTTTCCAACGGGTGCGTCATNCCTTGGCGCCAATCCATGTCTCCTTCATGGTATCGAAAACTTCTGGAATGCACGTGCGCCCACTACAACATTTCAACCACCCTCCCCTTCGAAATGCTTGACGAGGACGAAAAGGACATCCTGTTGTACGGGTCCGGTTCAACGGTCATCCATTACGAATTTACTTCAGAAAACGGTTCGCAATACAAGTACAGCAAGCCGTGGGAAGGCATCATCCCGCGATTGGAAAAGACCTACGCCGAGACGACATCCGAACGTACACGCAATCGCCTCATCGCTTCCATGACCGACCTTGATTGTCCAGCCTGNGGCGGTGAGAAGTTGAACGCCGCNGCTCGCTATGTCAGCGTGGGAGGTATTCGCCTCCCAGAGGTNAGTGCTTGTTCGGTTCACGATGCGCTTGGACTTGTTCGGGCTTGGAATCCAGAGGGCGAAGGACCGCCGGCGGCCTTCGAAGACCTGCTTGAACCTCTTGATGAGCGCAGCATGTTCATCGGTTCGGAAATCATCAAGGAGATTGAGGGGCGACTTGGTTTTCTCGACAGCGTAGGTTTGGATTACCTGACACTTGACCGGAAAGCGAACACCCTCTCTGGCGGCGAAAGTCAACGCATTCGTCTTGCAACTCAAATTGGAACCCGGCTAACCGGCGTCATGTATGTGCTCGATGAACCGTCCATCGGCCTTCATCAACGCGACAANGATCGGCTGCTGAAGACCCTCCGTGAACTCAGCGACTTGGGGAACACCTTGCTTGTGGTGGAGCACGATGAGGACACCCTCCGCCAAGCAGACTGGCTGTGTGACCTTGGACCGGGGGCCGGTCTNGAGGGCGGAGAAGTGGTGGCCAACGGCACACCCGAAGAGGTCATGGCCAACGAGAAATCCATCACCGGAGCTTACCTTAGCGGCCGTCGAACCATTCCGTGGCCTGAACAGCGAACGGCTCCAGGAAAACACCAACTCACCGTCAAAGGGGCACGTCACAACAATCTCCAGAACATCACCGCCTCNTTCCCCNTNGGCTGCATGACCGCCGTCACTGGGGTTTCTGGTTCCGGAAAATCATCNCTGGTCTCCGGCATTCTTGCCCCAGCACTCCAACGCCAAGTTCATCGCGCAGANGTAGCACCCGGTCGCCACCAAAGCCTTGAGGGCGTGGAACATGTCGACAAAACCATCATCATCGACCAATCGCCTATCGGGCGTACACCTCGTTCAAACCCTGCCACTTACACCAAAGTGTTCGATGAAATTCGCTCCCTCTTCGCCAACACCAAACTTTCGAAGGAGCGCGGCTACAAGCCCGGGCAATTCAGTTTCAACGTGAAAGGCGGTCGATGCGAAGCATGCAGCGGCGGTGGGTCAATAAAATTGGAAATGAACTTCCTTCCCGATGTCTGGATCACCTGTGATATTTGCAACGGGAAGCGGTACGCTCGGGAATGTTTGGAGGTTGAATGGCGCGGCAAGAACATCCATGACGTGCTCGAAATGCCCGTTTCAGAAGCCGTGGAGTTCTTCAAAAATCATCGAAAAATCCACCGAACGTTGGAGACATTGCACGCCGTAGGCCTTGGCTACATTCGTCTGGGCCAACCGGCGACCACCCTTTCTGGTGGAGAAGCACAGCGAGTAAAATTAGCGAGTGAATTACGCCGAATGCCAAACAAGCACACCGTGTACATCCTGGATGAACCCACGACGGGACTTTCCTTCAGTGACGTGGCGAAACTCATCACGGTGTTGCAACAACTTCGCGACAAGGGCCACACCATCATCATCATCGAACACCACTTGGATGTGGTAAAATCCTGTGATTGGGTCATTGACTTGGGACCTGAAGGCGGCGAGCGCGGGGGGCAGGTCATTGCCATCGGCACGCCTGAAGATGTTGCGAAGGTGAAGGAGAGCGCAACCGGCCACTTCCTCGCTAAGATGCTGAAAAAGTGAAAGCGCAGACTACAAAGAGCGCATAGGATAACCTCTGCTTGCCCAAAGGGCGTGGTGAGCAGCATGCCGGTAACACGTGTAGAAGTCACACCTCGCCAAGGAGAGGGCATGCGAGATGTCCGAGGGGACGTCGTTCGCCGCCAATTGAAGGCCGACCACAACATCACCGTCACCAATGTTCGTTCAATTTGCGGCTATCTGATCAGCGGCGAAACACCACCTTCCGCCGTCGCCGAACGCGTGGACGACCTCTTTGCGGACCCCATCATCGAAATTGGCGCCGCCAACACGGCCATGTTGACTACACCGACTTTTGCCGACGGGCCTGAAACGATCATCACGGTGGGATTNAAGCCCGGAGTGACCGACAACCCAGGAAAAGCAGCCACCGATGGTTTTCTCACCCTTTTTCCAGACGATGTTGAAGCAAAGATTGCAACCTATACCACCTATGTGTTCTACGGTCTTCCATCCGATTGCGATGCCTCATGGCTTGCAGGAACTCTCCACAACGGGCTGATTGAGCGTGCCCTCATCGCTGACCGAAGCGCCTGTGAAACCCAATCATGGCCTGAGTTGATGTTCCCCACGCCCCCCGAACAGGTCTTCATCGAACCCCAATCAATTGACCTTGAGTGCGATGACGCGACGCTGGAAGAGATTTCCACCACCGGTCTTCTCGCGCTGAATCTGAACGAAATGCACGCNATTCAAGCCCACTATCGCGATGAAACCGTTCGTCAACACCGTACTGAAATGGGGATTTCACCCAACGCACCAACCGATGTGGAATTGGAATGCTTGGCACAAACATGGAGCGAGCATTGTAAACACAAAATTTTCGCCTCACGCATCCACCACGTTGACCACGAGACCGGCGAGGACACCATCGTCGATTCGTTGTTCAAAACCCACATCATGAAGCCCACGCACGACATGCAGAAGGATGTTGATTGGCTTCTCTCGGTCTTTCACGACAATTCCGGTGTCATCGCATGGGACGACACGTGGAGCGTTTGCATGAAAGCCGAGACACATAACTCCCCTTCAGCCCTCGACCCGTACGGCGGCGCCATGACCGGCATCGTCGGCGTGAATCGGGACATCCTCGGAACCGGCCTCGGTGCCCGCCCCATTGCCAACACCGATGTGTTCTGTTTCGGACCTCCCGATTGGGAAGGTCAACTTCCCGAGAACCTGTTCCACCCCTCCCGTGTCCTTCGCGGCGTGCATGCGGGNGTTCGTGTGGGTGGAAACGAATCAGGCATTCCAACCGTAAACGGAGCCATCGTCTTTGATGACCGCTACATCGGCAAACCGCTGGTCTATTGCGGTACCGTCGGCATCATGCCCAGGCACCTACCGGACGGGCGCCCATCGCACGTCAAAACCCCTGTTTCAGGCGACATCGTCTACATGGTGGGCGGGCGNGTTGGGTACGACGGCATTCACGGNGCCACTTTCTCTTCGCTAGAACTAACGGAGGAGTCTCCTTCCAGCGCCGTTCAAATCGGCGACCCCATCACGCAAAAGAAAATGCTCGANATGGTGCTTGAAGCNCGTGACGCTGGCCTCATCACGTGCATCACGGATAACGGCGCAGGCGGGCTGTCCTCTTCGATTGGCGAAATGGCCGAATACACAAATGGTTGCGAGATTGATTTGGCGAAAGTTCCGCTCAAGCAAGCGGGGCTTTCTCCTTGGGAAATTCTCGTTTCCGAAAGTCAAGAACGCATGACCATCGCGGTGAAGCCCGAAGACCAGGCCGCCTTTGAGGCCCTTGCGGACCTCCATGAAGTGGAAGCCACCGCCGTGGCAACGTTCACGTCAACCGGTATGTTTCATGTTCGCTATGCAGACGCTACGGTGGCTTACCTTCCCATTGAATTTCTTCACGAAGGCGTCCCTCAATTGCAATTAGAATCCGAATGGCGTCCACCCGAACTCCCTTCTTTCGTACCGCCAAGCGGTGCAGATCACTCCGAACTTCTCCGAGGCATGCTTCAACGCCCTAACATTGCGAGTAAGGAAACCTGGGTTCGCCAATACGACCACGAGGTCATTGCACAAACCGCCATCAAACCCTTTGTCGGNGTTGAACGAGATGGACCCGGCGATGCCGGNGTCATCGCACCCATTCACGGCGANCCNCACGGCCTTGTTATTTCATGCGGCATTGCTCCAAGGTATTCGGATATTGACGCCGGGGCCATGGCGGCTGCTAGCATCGATGAAGCGGTCCGAAACGCCGTTTGTGTTGGTTTAGATGTCGATAAAATGGCCGGGTTGGACAACTTTTGCTGGCCCGACCCCATCGAATCAACCAAAACCCCAGACGGTCGATTCAAATTAGCCCAACTCGTTCGTGCAAACCGTGAGCTTGAACGGGTCTGCAGAGCCTATCGCCTTCCATGTGTAAGTGGAAAAGATTCGATGAAAAACGATTACGGCTCAGGCCCTGAGAAAATATCCATCCCCCCAACGCTTCTTTTCTCACTCTTTGGCGACCACCCAGATGTTCGAAAGAGTGCGACGAGCGATTTCAAATTCAGCGGCGATAAAATCTANCTCGTCGGCGAATCAAAACAAGAACTTGGGGCCTCCGAACTGGCCTTCATGTTGACCGAAAACGGCCAAGCGGCTGGCGTGGGTGGCCACGTCCCTCTTCTTCCCCACCCAGAACAAAACCTCTCCACCTACAGGGCCCTGTCTCAGTGCATTCGAGCGGGCTTGGTTCGAACCGCCCACGATTGCAGTGAAGGAGGTTTGGCGGTAGCTCTTGCTGAAATGTGCATCGGCGGGCGAATCGGTGCAACTGTCGATATTGACGGCACCGGGGCCGGCGATGTATGGGGCCGACTCTGGGGCGAATCGCTTGGCAGAATCGTGGTGGCCGTCCCGNCCGAGCATGAAGCAACCTTCCTTTCTCAGATGAAAGGCCATCCCACCACGGTGTTAGGAACGGTTGAGGCGACATCCCATCTGACCATCATGGACGGCGATGAGGCGTTGGTGCAACTGGACGTTGAGACCATGGCAAGCCTTTGGAAAGGCACGTTGGACCTGACTGGAGGGGTGATTTAATGACGCCACGCGTAGCGGTCTTGTTTGGTTTTGGCATTAACTGCGACCACGAAACAAAAGCTGTTTTTGAACTGGTTGGGGCGACGGCCGACCGNCTTCACGTGAACCGCCTCATCTCGGGCGATCAACAGTTGGAAGACTACGACATTCTNGCTGTCCCNGGTGGCTTTTCTTTTGGGGACCACCTTGGAAGCGGGCGCCTCCTTGGGAATCGTATGCGATTTGCTATGCGGGACGCCTTGCGAAATTTCGTTGACGCTGGAAAACCCATCATCGGTATTTGCAACGGGTTCCAAGTGNTGGTCAAGACCGGCCTCTTGCCAGGGCCAGAAGCAGGCACTTCTCCAGATTTCCTTCAACGCGGGAGTTTGACGCTGAACGATAGTGGCCGATATGAAGACCGATGGGTCACGCTGGAATTCGACCCGGAGAGCCCGTGCATTTGGACCAAGGGAATGACCCGAATGGAATGCCCCGTTCGTCATGGAGAAGGAAAGTACGTCATGCCTTCGTCAGAAGATCTNGACCGTCTTGACGCNCAACACCAACTCACCGTTCGGTACGTTGACCCCACGACCTCTCCTGGAGCAGGTAGAACGGACGAGAACCTCCCCTATCCACTCAGCCCGAACGGGAGCATGAGAAACATCGCAGGTATTTGCGACGCNACCGGGCTCGTGTTTGGTTTGATGCCTCACCCNGAAGCGATCTATGCGAGGTGGCTCCATCCGATGCACACACGCCAAGCCATCAACGATTCGACCGATGGCTTGGACGGATGGGAAGGTGAAGGTCTGCAACTGTTCCGCAACGCCGTCGAATACGTGAAACAGCGTTCTTGAGTGTCAAACATGAACGAACACGATCGTCTTGTCCACATCGATGGCCTTCGTGGGCTGGCCGTTGTGCTGATGGTACTGGTTCATGCAGCGGCCACATGGGAGCCGAACCTCACGGGTTCCTGGCTCCTCCTTGGAGCCTTTGTTTCAGCCGCCGGGGGTCTCGCAGCCCCTCTTTTTGTCGCTTTATTTGGCTGGGGCATGGCAAAAAAACCGTTAACATTGAGCAAACGTGTGTGGAGAGCGGGGTTTCTCTTCCTCTGCCAACTCGTCGTCAATTTGAGCGCACCGCACCTCTTCGACCCATGGACGCCTGGCGTCCTTTCCTTGATGGGTGTCCTGATTCTTGTTGAACCGGTCTGGAGAAGCGGNCAGATGCGTAGAAATGACCACTCACGACGTTTCTTTCTCGCACTTACGACCGTTTGTTCTCTGGCGTTGTTGTTCGGAGAGTGGCAGGGCCCATCGCAATGGGATGCCCGCGTCTCGACGGATACACCTGCTGTTCTGGCAAATCACTTGATGCTCACAGGCCTGTACCCTGTCTTTCCGTGGGTCATTTTCGCCTGGTTTGGGCTCACCGTGACCACGTTCCAAGAGGACGCNCGGCGGCAGCAGTGGTTTCGTGCATTAGCAACCATCGGGCTGATCATATCGGCGATTCTGCTCGTCTTGAGCCTTCGAGAAGGGCGCCCTTGGGCGCTTCCTACTGGAGATGCTTTCCTGACGTTCTTTCCCGCCAACGCAGCGTTTCTTGTGGCCGCCATAACGGGATTGAGCTTGTTGTGGTGGGGTGCTGAACGTTTCTCACCAGTGCATCGACTGGCCGATCTCGGCCGTGTGTCGTTGACCGTGTACGTTCTGCACTTCCTCCCGTTCGCTCTCTTCCATACGTTNGAAGACGTCCATCAATGGAGTCCTTCGTTCACCGGCTTGGTCGTTCTGTTGTACACAACGACCTGGGTGCTTGTCGGCACCTGGTTGCAACGAAGANCACCATCGTTCACGCTTGAGGCGTTGATGAGGCGATTCGAAACGTCTTGAGTACGAGTCCGTTAGGGGTTGTGCAAACCAGTCCTCAAGAGAAACGAGGCGGCCGAAGCCGCCCCGCTTCAGAGGGGGTTGGAGAACCTCGTGAGGAATCACTCAGCAGCTGCGATGGCTTCGGTGGCCTTCTTGGCACCCATCCATGCAACGACACCGAAACCGATCTTGTTGATCATGTCAGCGATGTTGTAGAGGACAGCCATGAGTTCAGCCGAGACAGCNTTAGAGACACCAGCGTCTGGGTTGAACAGGTAGCCGATGGGGTAGATGATCCAGCCGACGCAGATGAACCAGCGCAGAGCGTTGGTGCTCCACATGAGCTCGGGTGCGATCTTGCTGTTGTCGACACCCTTACCGGAGGTCCAGGGGGTACCGGTAGCCACGATAATCATGGCCCAGCCGACACCACCAAGGATGAGACCGAGCATGCCGTCAATGGCACCGGACTCACCGAGGTAGCCGAATCCAATCATGATGAGGGCACCGGAGAAACAGATACCAGTGAAGCCCAGACCGAGGAACTTGTCGTCGGTGATAGCTTCCTTGCCCACGAGGGAAGGGAACTTNAGGGCCATTAGNGGGACGGTGATGATCCAGTCCATGTATCGGTANTCGATGGANACCTCGCCGTAGTCAGCGTAGACGCCACGCATGTAGTAGTAGTGGAAGGCGGCAATACCGACGATCAAGGCCGAGATGGTCATGGTCGTGCGGTANTGAGGTGCCACGGAATTGCGCTCTGCCATGAAGAAGACAAAGGCAGCACCCATGGAGATGTAGCCAACGAAGAACAGGAAGAAGGTAACCAGTTCCAAGGTGGCGCCCTCAGCGGTGACGAATTCAGGCAAACCGTCAGCACCGATGGGCATTTTTTCTGCACCTTCTGCAGCGACTGTTCCGGCCAGTGCAAGGGCAAATGTGGCGATCAAAAGCAGGCTCGTTGTTTTCGAGAATTTTTCAGTTTTCATGGTTCTCAAACTGCTGACCTAACGATTGAGTACTTAAAGAGGTGTATTTTTGCTAAATTTAACGCGATGTTTCTATCGGTTCTCATACATCTCCGGTCTGAACCGACCATAATCGGGCGTATACCCCACCTATCTCAACCAACTCGTCATGCGTGCCGTCTTCGACCACGGCTCCGTTTTCGAGCACCAAAATACGGTTGGCGTGGCGAACGGTGGAGAGACGATGGGCGATCACGATAGCGGTTCTCCCTTGAGAAATACGCTGAATAGACCGCTGAAGTGCAGCTTCGGTTTCGTTGTCCACCGCAGAGGTTGCTTCGTCAAGAATAAGCAACGGGGCGTCCTTGAGAACNGCACGAGCAATGGCCACGCGTTGGCGTTGACCGCCGGATAATCGATGGCCCCCTTCGCCGACCATGGTCCCCCAACCATCGGGTAGGTCAGCGACAAAAGATGCAGCCTCGGCGACTTCCGCTGCCCGAACGACCTCGTCATCGGAAGCTGCTGGTTTGCCGTATCGGATGTTTTCCATGATGGTNGTTGGGAACAGGGTGATGTGCTGGTCAACCAGGGCAATCGAGGAACGAAGAGCCTGCAATTTCCATGCATCCAACGGTTGTTCACACCAGCGAACATGGCCTTCTTGTGGTTCTGCGAACCTCAGTAAGAGCCGAACAAGCGTGGTTTTTCCAGCACCGGTTGAGCCGACAACCCCTGTGGTTTTCCCGTGTTCAAACTCCAAAGAAAGATTCTCGAACAACGGCTCCCTTCCTTGATAGCCAAACGATATCCCCTCAAAAGTCAGAGAAGAGGATTTCTCTTCTCCTCCGGGGACGAAATCCCCTTGTTGCAATTCGACCGGAGACCCCAACACATCCAGGACGCGAGTGGATGAAGCCATCGCCCGCTGGTACAAGTCAAACGTTTCTCCTAGCCGAGTCAACGGCCAAAGCAAACGTTGGGTCATGAAGACCAACACGGAGTAGGCTCCTACGGCCATGGTGCCTTCGAGGGTGAACCAACCCCCCAACAAGAGGGTGGCGGTAAAGCCCACGAGAATGGCCATTCGGATCAGTGGGGTAAAAGCAGCAGACAAGCGTATGGCCTCTCGATTGGCATCCCTGTAGGCGTTACTGAGTGCCTCGACCCTTCGCAACTCATTGGCTTCAGCGGTAAAGGACTGAACGGTTGACATGCCCGATAAATCGTTTTCGAGCAGGGCGTTCATCTGCCCTGCAGCGTTTCGAACCTTGGCGTAGCGCGGCTCCAAACTTCGCTGGTACCGGAACGAACCCCACACGATCAGTGGAATGGGAAGCACCGCAAAGAGCGCAACTTCCCACGAAATCAACAAGAAAACAGCACCGACAACGATGACGGTTGTACTGACTTGTAACAAGTCGTTTGCACCTTTATCCAAAAAACGCTCCAATTGATTGATGTCGTCGTTGAGAATGGCCAAAATATCGCCTTTTTGCCGTTCGTCAAACCAGACCATACCCTGTTTCTGTACGTGGTCAAAGGTGTCCAAACGNAATTCATGTTGAACGGTTTGCGCCAAGTTTCGCCACAAAACACCGTAGAAGTATTCGAACAGAGATTCCAGCCCCCATATGAGGAACGTCAAAACGGAGAGGAGGACCAGTTGGTGCCAAGGGTCGACCAAACCGGCACCGGCGAGGATGGAGTCTTCTCGCAACACCACGACATCGACCGCCAGTCCGATGAGAAGGGGAGGGGCAAGGTCCCAGAATTTGTTGAACACGGAACAAAAGGCAGCCAAACGGACCGTCTTGCGATGGGGCCGCATNTAATTGAGCAAGCGACGGAACGGCCCTTGTTCGCCCATAGCCACCCCAAACGGTGAACCCTTGAGAAGGCTCGCTCTCCTTCATCTTGGGCGCAACCCCTATGCCCTTTCCTCACTGACCTTGATGTGAGGCTCATGAACGTCGGAGAATCCACGGTGCTGGAAAAGGTTCAGCGGCCAACCGATGGCGCCCGCCATATCACGCTCATTGACCCGGCCAAGCAATCCCCTGACATCGCTGCACAGCGCGCGATGCTCGCCGTTGAATGCGGTTCAAAGATGATTTTCGTGGGGGGCTCAACCGACACACCAGATGACGTGGTGCATGCCACTTGTACGGCGATTCAGGAAGCGTTTGAACTTCGAATGTTTGCTGCCAGCCAAGACCCAACCGGTGACGAACACGGCTGGGATATTCCCGTTGTGTTGTTCCCCGGAGGCGCTCATGCGCTCTCACCCGCTGCCGACGCCATCACGTTCATGATGCTGATGAATTCAACCAAGCGGGAATTTTTGGTGGGCGAACAAGTTCGTGGCGCCCCCCATCTTGATCGATTCGGCGTAGAGGCGTTGCCAACCGGGTATGTCGTCTGTGCACCAGGCGGACGTGTCGGGGAGGTCGGTGCGGCTGACTTGATCCAATCCGAGGATGGAGAATTGGTGCATGCCTACGCCTTGTGCGCCAAGATGTACGGTTTTTCTTTGCTTTATTTGGAGGCTGGTAGCGGCGCTTCAACACCTGTCCATCCAGACCTCATCAAGCGAGCAGCATCCGTTTCCGGCCTGACCTTATTGGTCGGAGGAGGCCTACGCACCCCGGAACATGTTCGCAGCGCTGTTGAAGCAGGCGCTGATTGGATCGTTACCGGCACCATCACCGAAGACGCCTCGTCCATGGATGAACTCCGAGAGCGTTTGCTNGGACTCGTCGAAGCCTGTTCAAATTGAATCAAACTTCATCTTCGTCTTCGAAGACCACAGGGTCGCCAGTGCCACCGGGTGAAGGCGGACGAACACCGTCAACATCCATACCGGGTTCCAATTCGGTTTCTTCGGTTTCAAGGACCATCTCCTNACCNTCGGCGAGTTTTGCCATGTCTTCAGCGGTTGGTGCCTTGATGGTACGCTCAACATCTGGGGCGTTGGCGTACAATTCTCGCTTAAGCTCACGACTTTCATGACTTCGAACAAGGGACAGTGAATCGGCAAAGACCCGACCCACGACTTCTCGGGTGCGCTCGCTTCGGCGAGCAGAATGAAGTTCGTGTTCCATGGAGCTTCGCTGACCTTCCAATTCACGAAGTTCAGCCGTACGGTCTTGCAGTGCGGCTTCCAAATCCGTCATGGTGAGTGTCATTTGCTGGAGACGTTCATCGCGCTCAAACACATCGTTGTGGAGGCGGCGTTCTCGGCGTCGCAACGACTCATATTCACGATTACGTTCCAATAAGCGGCGCTTTAATTCCTCGATTTGCTCCACCAGATAATCGTGTTCTGCCGAGACCGAGCGAGGCCCTTGCATGACCCGTTCCAACTGTTCTTCCAATTCTGCCAGCCGTCGGTCCCGTGCATCGAGGAGACCGCGCAATCGGTCGGCGATATCGCGGAGGCGTTGACGTTCTTCTTCGAGGGCTTCTGCAGCGGCTTTCTCAACATCGAGTTGACGTTGACGTTCATCCACTTGTTGCTTCAACAATCGGACCTCGTCGGCCGTGACCGAGGTCAGTCCAGCGTCTGCAGCCTTCTCGAGTGCTTCCACCATCTGTGAGATCCGCCCTTCCATTTCACCGATGACCTCGTCCTGTTCGGTGGTCAAGGTGCGAAGTTGCTCAAGTTCACCCTCCATCGAAGAACGCTCTTGTTGTGAGAGTGAGGATTGTTGGGACGCTACTTCAGCACGAGCATCGGCAAGCAAACGCTCGAGGTGAATGATTTGCGCCTCGTTTTCCTTCATGGTTTGCTCGGCCTCGGCGAGACGAGCCACTTCTGGAGCGATGTTGTCTTGACGTTCTGCCAAATCAAGTTCAACGACGCGTAGACGTTGCTTAACAGCGACCAATTCGTCGTTTCTTTTGCCCAACTCGTTCCATGCGACCAACACTTCCTCAACGAGTTGTTCAACAGGGTAGCCCTTGAGCATCCCTTCAAGCGCGGCTTGCTCATCGTTTGAGGATGAACCAACACGTCGGATACCACCGGGCGACGAACTCTCTACAGCCATACGGCAACGCATCGCAGATTTACCACACTTGAACCTTCCCAAGGTCAAGCGACTAGAAAGNGGGTATTTGCTACCCTTCTTTGGTAGCCGCCTCAGTTGATGGAGGTGTACATATCGTCAGGCATTTCGCTGGCGAGTTTGAGTGCACCAGAAGCCACGGAGTTGATGGGNTCTTCAACGCACCAAACACGAACATCACCGATGTCAGAGATTTCACTGGCCAAGCGGTCAGCGATGCCTTCGATCAAAGAACCTCCACCGGAGAGGATGATGTTGTTGCGCAGAATTTGTTGGTATTCTGGGTCGGCGCCGGCGACGTTGCGCTTGATGGCGTTTCCAATCTTTGGGATGATGAGTTCACAGGCGTCCAAAATCAAATCGCCGATGTCAACGACCTGTCGCTTTCCGTCAACAGACAATTCAACGGTCACTTCGTGTGCTTCGCCACCGACATAGGAGGAAGCTTCCTTCCACTTTCGAACCATGTCTTTGGTGACCTGGGCGCCGGTGTACTTCTTCTTGATGAGTTCCATCAATTGAAGGTCCAACCAGTCGCCNGCTTCGGTGATGGTCACTTGGTCTTCGTCGGTCGGGAATGTTCCGTAAACACGTGCGATGTCAGTGGTGCCTGCGCCGATATCAACGACGATGGAACCAGCGATTTCCTCGATGCCGTAAGCAGTGGCAAAGGGCTCGGTNACGACCATGATGGCGTTGACNTGTCCTCGAAGGGTAGCAACAAGGTTTGACTTGTCGGTAAAGGAGACGTGGCTTGGTGAGCAAATGACGCCGAGCACTTCGTCGAACTCCTCGGGGTCCACGGTTTCAAGAAGGTGCGAAACAAAGGCCTTGGCAGCCGCCAAGTTGGCCTCGTCGTCTTGGGTGACACCGGCCGCCATGGGGCGATAGAGGTTGCAAGCGAGCTTGTTCTTCAGAGCGTCTTCTCCAAAGAGCACGTCTCGTCCGAGGAAGTTTCGGGCCACGGGGTCTTTTGGTCGGCCAACAACCGTTTCGATGGTGTGCAGTTTACCAGCGCTCGAGGCGATGGTCGATTGGTAGGTTCCTAGGTCAATTCCAACATACAGGCGGTCGCTCATTTTTCTTCACCTTCCCACGTGGGATGGTTAACCGAGCATGGCACTGAACTTCAAGGTTCACCTTGTCCCGGCGTGGCCATAAGTCGCCTCCTCGGTAAAAAAATAGGGTTGCATGCAACGATTCCCGAAGAGAAAACACCGATTCAAGCGCCTTGACAGGTTGGCTATACAAAACGAGACGATAACGAAACTTCACGGGACTTCGTCTTCGCCGAGATTACCCACCACCACGGCTGGCGGGGGATTCTTCTCTTCAACAAGAGGCTCTTCCATCGACCACCATGCTTTTTGTTCAATCGTTACGGGTTTGTGTGCCGTTGGGTCAGCCCTGTTTTTGAAGACGTAAGCGACGAGAAAAAGAACACCGAAACAGAACCCGCCGCAAAACAACGTGCTGACCTCATCGTTGTATGAAAACAAGGCGTTGTTCGGATAATCATCCTCATCATCAGGGACGCCGTCCCCATCACTGTCAATCCAAAACCTACCGTCGTAAGGGAGGTCGTCTTCAACATCGGCCCACCCATCACCGTCGCTGTCAAGACAACCAACATAATCACCGGTTGAGGCGAAACCCTGTTCGTTTGGACATTGGTCAACAAGGGCTGTAGATACCTCCTCAAAACCCGGGTCCGCATACCCGTCGTTGTCCGAATCGGGGCACCCGGCGGCTCCATAGAGGTACGATGAGCCGAACACATCGGGGCAAACATCGTATCGGTCGGCATGCCCGTCCCCGTCTTGATCGGGGCAACCAATCACGCCGCTTAGCGTCGAGGTTCCGTAGGTTGAGGGGCAAGCGTCCGAGTTGCTTCCAACACCATCCTCGTCTTCATCCTCCCACTCATAGGGATCGTCAGGAAAAGCGTCGCCGAGGTATCCCGAGGGGTTGTCTCCAAAACCGTCCCCGTCCCTATCGGACCACTGCGTTTCTTCGAAGGGGAATGCATCAAGCACGTTGTTTCTCTGAACAGAACACGGCGAATCGGTGCACGGCCCGGAGTATGTCAATCCTGGAACACTGAAACCGTCCCCATCCACATCAACCGTTGGCTCCTTCGACCACGTGAACGTGTGGGTGGCGAAGTCGGGCGTGACGATGTACTGGGAACTCGAAATTGATGCGATACGCTCATCGTGATGGTTCTGGGCGTTCATGCCGTTTTGCAGCTGAACCTCAAATTCCCAATTGACGATGGGCCCGTAATAACAACCAACCGGCCAGCACGGGTCGTTCCACCCCCACTGGCGGCCCGAAGTTGAATACGGCGTATGTGTAAACTTCATCTCAAGGTTGAGTTCGACTTCTGTGAAGGTTTCCAGATTTTCTTCTTCGCTCTTGCTGAAGATGTACATCCAAGAGTGTTCACCCCCGTGGGTGTTTAGCGTCATGATATCTGAATGGCCACCTCTGAATTCATGCACCGTGCGCCCGTCAATCTTCACATCGATGGAACGCACATCGACGGAGCATACGACGGAATACGTCGAGAAACAAACATCCAGGACGGTGAGGTCGATGTACCATTGGGTCACATCATTGCACCCGTCTCCGTTCTCATCCAAAACCGTCGCTGAATCGTCAGGGCACAGGTCCTGATAGTTCGGCACCCCGTCCCCGTCGTCATCGTCCGGACATCCATCCCTGTCCAAGTCGTGGCTGGGCTCAGCCTTCAGATAGGGGCATGCATCGTCCTTGTTTGGCACGCCATCACCATCACCATCGTCCAAGCACCCGTCTTTATCTGCATCAAACGAGGGAGGTGCTGCTACGTTTGGACACGCGTCGTCAATGTTCATGATGCCGTCTCCGTCGTCGTCCATGTGGTAGGACGCATCGCGTTGAACGCCCTTCACGACCAAGGCAAAACCCACGGCATCGCCGTCCAAACCGGACGAACCCTCAGCACCACCCGGTTGGACAAATCGAGCGATGACATCGACATCGAGATACGAGGAACCGTAAAGATAACTCTGCGGGATATCGAGTCCAAAAACGGTTTCGTTTGAGGGCGGGAACGCCGTTGTGTTGTTGGTGTCAACGACATCGGGATAAAATTCGGTTGGAGCAAATCCACCTTCCCTTAGGCGGTCAGGAAGTAAGATGGTGCCGTCCTCGAGTCGAACTCGGAGTTGCAAATCATCCACCATCGCTGGCTCAGGCTGGGCTGGGAAGGCCATGCGAATACGTACGTCTTCGCCTTCGATGACCGTCAACCTTTGACTGAACATATCACCCGTTTCCAAAAACGGCCCAACGCTGTTGTTGAGCGGGGCTCCTGAACTGATCAATCCAAAGATATCTTCAGTTTCTCCCTTGTTGGTTTCAAACCATTCCTCCACCGTTCCCGAAGTCAATCGATAGCTGTCGTGCACCCAAGTGTCCTCCGCGGGGGACTCCCCAAACCCTTCAATCGTCGTCGGGTCATACAGGCGGCTGAGGTTCAACGCCCCCCACCCGTCGTAGGGGTTGTGAAGATCATGGCCACCTTCTCCTCCGTTTCGCACTGCCTCGGGCAGGGGTGATGCAGCCATGGCGAGCGATGCTCGTAGAAGCGAACCCGATGGNGTAAAACCCTCGCCGAGTTGGACCGATGCACCCAAAGGCGCCGTTTCTGCCCAAACCGGTATCATATCGTTGAGGTAATGCGTGGTGGTCGGTGCAAAGGCGGGCACCAACCACCCGTCTTCGTAGAGTTGCTGAATGACCACAGCAGCACCCGAAGCATGCGGCGTTGACATACTCGTGCCAGAGGACAAGCGGAGATTGTTGTTGTTGGTGTCCCAAAAACCATCGGCNCCGGCGGATTCAATGTTCGAGCCCGGTGCCAGCAAGAAAATCCCGTCAGTACCGGCTTCTGTCGGCCCGTATGCAGATGACCCCCAACGCTCCCCTTCCAGCGATTTCGTTGTGGCGCTGACCGCCACAACGTTGCGTCCGTTTGCAGGCTCAAGAACACCCTCTCCACTGTTTCCTGGAGCGATAAGGGCCAGAGACCAAGGCATCACCCTCGCATAGGCATCGAATCGAGCGGTCCGTTCAGTGTAGGCGGTGGTGTCATCACCCCATGAATTTGAATGAACAACCCCGCCGAATGACGAACTTTCCCAGAGTAACTCGTCAACATTCGGTGGCTCCCAGCCGTTGGAAGAGACAATGTCTTGAACGACCAAACGAGAGCCGTAGGCCAGCGTTGAGCCGTTGGTAGGTGCGGTCCCTTGCCGGAAATTTTCCACATCATGACAAGCCAAGGACCCAATCACNTGCGTGCCGTGTCGATAATCACTGTGACCGGGGGTGTCGTTTCCGTCAATGTCCGTGTTAAGGTGGATGATCTTACGGTGGTCATCGCCAAAAACNCCTACAGCNGGNTACNNTGCATCGGTTTCGGCGTGTTCACTCGTTGGGGTGGTGGCGTTGCGGAAACATGCATGGTCGGCATCTATTCCGCTATCAGCGACGCCGACAACGATGCCTGAACCGTCCAAACCCATCNCCCAGTAAGGGTGTTCATCCAACACACCCGCTTCCACCAAGGCAGATGCTTGACCGTTTCTTGCTTGGGTCGCCAGGACCGGTTCGACCCACAGAACGCCATCGGCTTCCAAGAGCGGGTTGAGGAACGCTTCATTCGTAGCATCAAGGGTGATGGAAGCAGGAAGGTTGCCGGCCACATCCAGCGAGGTTGCCTTGACCGACAACCCAAGCGCATCAATGACGGTGAGAACTTGGTTCACGCCGTCGCTTGGAAGTCGTGGTTCAAGCAGAACACGATATTCCATTGCCTCGGTCGGTGCCACAAGGCCCCTACGGATTTCTGCGTCTTGGGCCGCCTCTATCTTCGCATCAACCGGCCATGATTCTTGGTCGTGCTCGGCCCATACGAGTAAAGCATCCGAGCGGACGGTTCGGAGAGGTTGGATACCTTCGCCAACCAGCGCGGCCCATTGCTCCGAGGTCCAAACCCCTTCGTTCAAGACGAGCAGTCGCTCAACACCTCGCTCACCGCGGTCATCGGATGGGAGAAGGGGCGTTAACCCGGATGCTGCTGGTAAAAGCAACAACAACCCCATCCAAACAGTGCCCCCCATGCCATATCCACGCCGCCATGTTTCCTTAATTTGTTTCCCACCGCCGCGCCAGCGCGTTTAAGGATGGATGGCAGGTCGGAGGGCCCGATGAAGGCCTATCGAGTATCTGGAACGGCGCCCTTTGGTAGCCAACGACAGCCCTTTTCCTACGATGTCCCTGCTGCTAACGCTGATGCTGCGACAGAAAAAGTGTACTCCACCCTCGGGTCCCGACACCGCATCATGCGAAGGAAGATCGCCATTGACAGCGTTGGAGAAATCGACCCTCGCACGTCCACCGAACCGGTCGTTTTGAGCACTTTCCGCGAAGAAATTGCAGCGAAGGGTGGAACGATTGCACCTGTTGCAGAAGAAGAGTGAACCTTTCGACCCCTAGTGGCCGTTCTCCTTTCCGGGCGATGACGACCTGCTTCACCAATCTTTAGCCCACTCAAAGAGTGACTGCATGACTGGACTTAGGCCACGCCCAACATCTGAGAGCGTGTACAGATTGGATTGGGGTGAGGCGGGATTAAGGGAACGGACGACAAGCCCCGCATCTTCTAATTCCTTGAGGCGCCTGGAAATGGTGGTTGATGAGGCATCAACGCGAGCTTTGATGTCGGTGAATCGCAGCGGCCTTCTGGCCCTATCCAAGACCATCAAAACATGGAGCGATTTGGATTTGGTGATGAGCTCCAAGACCTCATCCACTTTGCCGTAGGTCGGGTCGCAATTCTCTCCCGTAGCAGGTAACACAACCCGCACCAATCCCCGCCGACAAATAAAGACCAAGTTTCAATGCTGATACTTTCCCCTGTGTTTCAAGCCGAAGATACCTCAGCGGGGGCTTCTTCAACCCCAACCAACTCCGACGGTTGAAGGACATGGTTGACAGGGCACAACTTCAACGCCTCGCGCAAGAAGTCGAGGTGCTCCGCAAACGCCTGGATGAAATCAACTTACGAATCGAGCAGGTCGACGCCGTCCTCGCAGAGCACGCCATCACCGATGCCGTGCTTGAGGCGCTTCTTGGCCACGACCAAGGGGCGAGCATCTCCACCCATCTCCCCATCGGTTCCGGTATCAGCCTCCCATACCGACACCAAGGTGCCGAAGAGGGCGTTGCCCTGGTGGACCTTGGCTCGGGTGTGTTTGGTGAACGTCATTGGAGCGATGCACGTTCCATCACACATCAACGTCGAGAGGACATCCAACGCCTCCGTGACGAATTGAAACAACAATCCGACCAAACCGAAAGTTCACTCGGCCAAGCGGCACAGAGCTTCAACAGCCTGGCTGAAACCATCAAAAAACAGGCGAATACCGAACCCCCTTCTCCTCAACTTCCCAAGGAGGACGAGGTGTCTGAATCCCCTCCCCCCGACGCCGCCCCTCGGCGACCACGTAAGCGTGGTATGTTTGGTGGCGATTTGACCTTGGACGATTGAGGGATTTGATGGGACTGTTCGATCGTTTCCGCAAACGCGTTCATGAGGTGGCAGAGGAAACCGATGGAGACGCTCTTTCGGTGGACGCTCAATCGGATGAAGGGAAGGCCTTGATGGAACCTCCAACCGTTTCAAAGCCAGATGACGAAGACGATTGGGATGACGTTGATGAGGAGCCGCCAAAACCCACGACTGTCGTTGAAGATGACGAAGACGATTGGGATACGTGGGACGACGATGAACCCATTGCGCCCGTTGTCTTGAGTAAAAAAGAGCGAAAACTCCTCGAACGCCAAGAAAAGGACCGCCGCCGCCGTGAAGAGAAGGCCAAGAAGGCGATGAAAAAGCGGGGAGCTGTTGATGTCGCTCGACCGAAAGGATCCAAGGTGGATTTGTCCATGATGCGAACCACGACGGGACGACAACTTGTCAATGTTCAACAAGCACCAAAAGGTTCGAGCAAAAAAGCAGCGATTCAACTCGCCGGTGGCCAATCCATTGACGTTGACCTGGGCGGCGGTGTGGTTTCTGAAGGCGGACGCATCATCAAACCCGGTGAGGCCCTTGAGAATCTGCTTGAGGAACTCGAATGGGTTCTGTTGGAATCGGACATCTCACAACAAGCGTCCAGCGCTATCATCGACAGTCTTCGTGAGGCGCTTGTGGGCTCACGCCTTCGTCGAGGGGCCGACCTTTCCAAAGTCCTTGAAGCCGCTTTGAAGCGAGCCCTTCAGGCTTTACTGGAAGCAGGATATTGGGACTTTGATGCTTCGGTGAACAGCTTCATTGAGGCGGGAGATGTCCCCGTGGTCATCATGCTGGTTGGTGTGAACGGCACGGGGAAGACCACGACGGCAGCAAAGATTGCTCAACGTCTTCTCAACAACGGGCACTCCGTTATTGCTGCAGCGGGCGACACCTTCAGGGCGGGGGCCATCCAACAACTTGAGTCGCATTGTGAACGTCTTGGCATCCGATGCATCTCCAGCCAACGAGGCGGTGATTCAGCAGCCATCGCTCGGGATGCCATCGATTCGGCCAAAGCCAAAGGCATCGATGTTGTTCTCGTTGACACCGCTGGTAGGATGCAAAACAAGACCAATTTGATGAACGAACTCAACAAAGTCAGAAAGGTCACCAACCCCCACCTCACCCTCTTTGTGGGCGACTCTTTGGCTGGAAACGATGCCGTTGAACAAGCAAAGATGTTCCAAGACATCATGCGATTTGACGGGGCGGTCCTCACCAAGATGGACACCGATGCCAAAGGCGGGGCGGGCCTCTCCATCGCTTTCGCCACCGGCCGCCCCATCGTCTTTGCAGGGGTTGGCCAAGGTTACGACGACTTGATGCAATTCAACCCTGAGTGGCTTCTCAATCAACTCTTTGAATGAGGCCGTAGGGAAGAAAAACCCCCACCATCAACGCCTGTTTATGTCGGATATGTTTTCGGACGAGGACGCTGCCCGCTTCTTTCAAATGGTGCAGATGCTCCAGCGTTCAACCCTGTTGCAAATGGGGTTCCTCCCCGACCAGTCGGGTACGTTTCATTACAACATGGGTGAAGCAAGGGAAGGCATCGAGGTTCTTCGCATGTTTCAGCGAAAAACCAATGGCAATTTGAGCGACCAAGAGACACAGATGCTTCGAGCGGTGATCAGCGAACTCCAGATGCAATTCACGCAAGCCCCGCAACGGCGGCGGCAACGCCAGGAAGAAGAGGCCCAAAGCGATGTAATCCGAGAAACATTCACCCAACCACAAGACGGGCCTGTAGAAGACCTCTCAACTCCTGCAATAAACGAAGAAGAATAGCGGTTGATTGATGAGTTGTCGCTCCTTGCGTTGGATTGATTGGCATGGGATTGGTCACCGAAGTTGATGATGAATCGGCACCTACGGTGCTCATCGTCGATAACAATCCGATGTCTTCCATGCGGTTGACGAACCTGTTCAAAACCCGCAATTTCAACGTGGAACTTTGCGAGGACGGCGACCAAGCCGTGGACGAATACATCCGCTTGGACCCGGAATTGGTGGTTCTGTCTCTTGACATCCCTTCACTTGACGGGCATCTTGCCGCCCTCGAAATGCGAGAACACGGCGGGGAGAGCCGCATCATGTTCGTCGCCCCTGCAAGGATGGCAGAGGTGGCCAAGAACGCAACATATTCTGCTGGTGCTGTGGCTTGGATGCAAAAGCCCATTTCCAGCGAGAGCCTTGAATCGGTATGGTCCACCATTCTCGGAGCCATCCCCGAAGCCCCGGGTCTCGAAGACCTTGACGAACTCTATCCAGACCGTATCCAAATTGAAGCCGATGAAGGACCACTCCTCCCACTCCCGGGAACCCTTCCTCTGCCGGTGCCCGATGCCAGTTTACTCCCCGACCTTCCCGTGGTGCTTCCGGTTGAATCGGCAACCAGCAAGCCAAAGAAAGGCAAGAAGCGTCTGCTTTTGTTACTCGTGCTTGGCGTGGTGGCTGGAGCGGTCGGCTACGCCTATCAACAAGGCATGTTACCTGTCTAAACGTCAAATCATTTTACCAAGGCAGTGATAGTTCACGGCTCCCTCCGCAATTCATGAGAGGAGTATGGTTTGCCCGACTTCTTGTCCTCGCTCTCCTTTCTCTTTCCCTTTACGGGGTCATGCTCCCCAATGCAGCTCCATCAACCGATGAATCTGCTGACGACGACTCGGAGGCCCCCTTCACGCCCTCCGATGCAGCTCAAGAAACCGCTGAACCGCTGGACGATGAGGATGTTGAAAGCGCCCCATCAGAAAATCCCGACCCCCAGCCCTACCTTCTCGGAGGGATCGGAGGGCTTCTTTTACTGGCGGTTTCGGCCATTTTCGTCGAATACATCGGCGTCATCATGCTGTTGGCGTTGGTTGTGCCGATGGTTTCCCAGCGAAGAAAACACAAGGAAGACCAAATGAACAGGGGGCGTATATTGGGCTACATTGAAGCCAACGCAGGGATTCATTTTTCCGCTCTTCGGGACGGTTTAGGGCTTGCGAACGGGGTTACGGCCTACCACACGAATGAACTTGAGCGAGCGGGGAAAATCTTCTCGTGGAAGAGCGGTAAACATCGACGATACGCCTCTTCCATTCTCGACAAAGACCAGCGAAAGAACATAAGCAATCCATTATCGGGGACCCGTCTTGCCATTCTGGAGGTGCTAGCGGCATCCGGCCAGTTGGGGCTTGAGAGCAAGGAACTTCGAGAACGCTTGCAAATTTCTCGGCAATTGTTGAGTCATCACATCAAGGAACTTCATTCAACGGCGATGATCGAGCCTTCCGAACGGACAAAAAGAGCGTGGCGAGCCTCCATCTACGGGCACGAACAACTCCAACAAAGCCGGGCCGTTCAATAATTCACCAGCTTGTAAAATCAATTTACCAATCGCTTAATACCAAACTGAGGGTGACATACTTCCATGGAACGCACCCCAATTATTGCGCTTGGACTTTGTTTGACCATGCTCATGGCAGGTTGTTTGAACCCCGTAGATAACGTTGAGGTGCCCGATGTGGTGCTGCCGGACGACTGGTCGACCATCACGGCCCGTACGGTGGCCAGCCCACATCTCTTTGCTTACGATGATTGCGAAGAACTTGAGCAATCTTTGAAACAATCCATCGAAGAACAATACCGGGTTGAAATCATGCAGGCGGTAGCCGAGCAGTACTACTATGGCGATTTCATGTGGGCCGAGGATGCTGAAATGGCCATGGACGATGGCGCAGTGGCCGACACCGGTTCCGCTGCCCAGCCCAGGACCACAGCGCCAAACCGCGTTGAAGGCGAAGATTTCTCGGGTACCAACAACCAGGAAGCGGGTGTTGATGAGGCCGATTTCCTGAAGACCGACGGGTACCACATCTACTACCTGCAAGGCCGCAACCTCCACATCTTCGGCGTGCCAGAATTTGGAGCGCTTGAAGAGGCGTACAACACCACCCTTTCTGGAACCCCCGTAGCGATGATGCTTGACGGCGATCAACTTGTGGTCATTTCGACGCTGAATCCATGGTCTATTTCGCCAAACCATCCGGTGGTCGACGCCATGGGTTGGGAGGACTCCTATGGTTCGTGGCGCACGAGCAGTTTGACCAAGTTCACGGTCTTTGATATCACGAACCGAAGCGCCCCAGACATTGAACGGGAACTCTTCATCGAAGGGTCGTACATTACGGCACGCGAGGTCAGCGGGACGGTTCGAACCATCCCCCACGCTTGGATGGACGTCCCTGGCGTACAATCGTGGCTTGACCTTCCTACGGGGTATTGGAACTTAGACTACGAAGACCCGCTCCGCTTGGAAATTCGAGAAAAGGTGGCCTACCAAACGATGCTCAGCAACAGCGAAGCACTTGATCGTCTCACACTCGCCGATTTAATCCCTCAAGTGTACGAATACAGCAACGGCGAAGTGGCCGTTCACGCCATGAGCGACAACGCTTGCCGTGATTTCGTTGCGCCAGAGGACAGCATGGAGCGAGGCATCTCCAGTATTTTCTCACTGGATTTGACTTCCACCGACTTTGACTACGAAGTCGACCACGTGGTGGGCACCTACCCGCAGGTTTACGCCTCCAGCGACGTGCTGGTGTTGGCTGAATCAGCGTTTTCCGGATGGTGGTTTTGGGGCAACGACGGTATGGATGAAATGACCAACCTCCACACCTTTGACATCAGTGCGCCCGATGCTACGCTGTACACCGGCTCAGGGCGCATCGCTGGTACTGTTTTGAATCAATTTTCACTCTCCGAGCACGAAGGTGTGCTTCGGGTTGCGACGACCGTCGGTCAGTGGGCGCGGTGGTGGATGGACGACCCCGAGCCAATGTCCTCCCAACTCGTCACACTGGTTCGCTCGATGGATGTTGACACTGGAAAACAAGTCCTCGTTGAGGCCGGCCGTGTGGACGGCATTGCGCCAGGTGAGCGCATCTGGAGCGCACGCTTTGATGGCGACCGCGCCTACATCGTGACCTTCGAACAAATCGACCCGTTGTGGGTCATCGACGTCGCTGATGAGACCAACCCAACCATCCTTGGCGAACTCAAGGTCCCTGGTGTTTCGACCTACATCCACCCGCTTTCAAGAGATCATTTGTTGACCATTGGCCTTGCGCCAGCGAACGAAGATGGNACGGGNCTCGATTGGTCNGGNACGCANATTTCGTTGTTCGATATCGTTGACCCAACCGACCCGCAGCAGGCTGACGNTCTGCGCCTATCGCCGGTTGCGCGCGACCAAGCCAACATGTGGTCGTGGTCGTCTTCTGAAGCGACCTATGAGTCCAAGGCTTTCCAGTATTGGGCGCCGAAGTCTATGCTCGCAGTGCCCCTTTCCACGTACCGTTACGCCGAGGCCTACGAGAACGGAAGATACACATCGTCGTATCAACACATCTCCAAACTCATGTTGGTTGAGGTCAACGAAACAGATGGCAACCTTTCCTTGTACGGTGAAGTGAACCACTCGTCGTTTTACGACCGAGAAGAAGACAACCGATACTGGGGCTGGGGCGAGCAAAACATCCGACGCTCAATTTTCATGGGCGACTTTGTGTATGCGATTTCTCCCGGCGGCATCACGGCCACCAACCTGACCACCATGGAAGAATCGGCCCGCCTCTCCATTCCTCACTCTGATGTCTACGAGCCGTATTACTATGCCGAGGACGGGGTGGTTGCGGAGGATAGCTCCGATGAAAGCGACGAGCGAGAAGAGGACAGACCCAGCGAATCATCGTCGGATGACGACGACCGCGAACCAAGGGACGCTTGACCCCACACGCATCATCATCATCCTCATGAGGGGGTCCTGTGTGAGGTGAACCATGCGCACAGCGGTGGCCACTTTTGGTTTTGGCCGACCGGACCATTTTGAGCGCATGCTTCGTTCGTTGGGAACCTGCCCTGAGGTGGCGAACGGAACGGTGGACGTGTTTCATTTCCTCGACGGTGGGCCTGGTGCTGAACAGGACGCTCTTCGGGACGTGATCGAAACGAGTGGCGTACCTTACGCCTCCATTGTCGCCCGCCCTGAAAATTTGGGAGTTGGCCGGCAACTTATCGGCGCTCGTCGTGAATTACTCGATGTGGAAGGCTACGACCGCATGGTCTTGGTCGAGGACGATATTGAATTGAATTCAACCTACCTAACTTCGCTGTTGAGTCTATCCGATTGGGCTGAAGCGTACGCAGATGTTGGAACGGTTCAGGTTTGGAACGTTGAAGCGGGCTCCAAAGAAGACCTCCAACCCCATCTGCATCAAGTCGAGTTGACCAATCGACACTTTGTTACGTACTGTTTGACCAAGCGGGCCTGGGACATCATCAAACCCGTGTTGTACGCTTACGAGGAGAAATTCCTCATGCGTCGCCCTTACGCCAAGCGCCCCCACTACCGCATCCGGAGGTTCATGCGGCAACAACTCAAGCGAGCCCGACAAACGCCTCAAGGTCCTCGATTGGACCCGCCCGCCCAAGCGATACACAACCCCTTCCCCTCCATACCCTGGCGTTCAGCGCCAACAAGTCAAGACGCCATCACGTCCTTGGCGATGTATTTGGCAGGCCTCCATCGAATCACCACACGGGTCTCTCACGCCCATTACTACGGCGTAACTGGCGTACATTGCACGCCAGAACTTTACGAATTCATGGGCTTCAACGACCAAGGCTGGTGGCAGTGGGATGCAGCACCCGAACGTTTCGAGATTCGCTACAAAGACTCAAATGGAGCATGGCTCAGTTCGCATTATCGTTGAGGGTTGACCATGAACCTCACAATCGGTTTGGTGGGTTGTGGCCGATGGGGCATCAACCATCTGCGCACGCTCATGTCGCTGAAATCCATCGGTCGGCTGGGAAGGGTGGTGGTGTGTGATATTGACTCCACCAAACTGGACGCTCTTGAGGCAGACGCGACCTACTCTTCTCTAACCCAGATGCTCGAGGACGAACAACTGGACGGCCTGGCCATCGTGACGCCACCGGATACGCATGTCGCCTTGGCTCGACAAGGCCTTGCTCACAACCTCCCTCTTCTGGTTGAAAAACCACTGGCGTTGGACCATGAAACAGCGGTTGATTTTCTCACCACGCTCCCCAACGAAAGCGTCCTCGTGGTGGGTTACATTCTTCGTCATCATCACGGCATCAAACGACTGCTTGCAGCCGATGTTCAAGAGGTGCTGGGGGATCTCCTCTCGGTTCGATACGACCGGCAAACCGTTCGAGCCCGACCACCCGACGCCCGACCAATTTCCACGCTTGGCGTGCATGCTCTCGATCTCATCGCATGGTTGCTGGGTCAAACCCTGTCCTCAGGCGAGGTTGCTTCCAAGCGAGAGACAGACGACGACGCAGCGGTCAGGCTGGTGTTTCCTTCCGGTCAGGAAGGGGTCTTTGACGTGGCTTGGTCTGCCCCAGAAGAGCGTCGTTTTCTTCATCTTGAAGGTGCTTTGGGACGAGCCACCCTTGACTTCGGAAGCGGCCTTATCTCACTGGAAACAGGACAGAAAATCAAGACCATACAATCGGCAGGCCACGAAGCACTCGTTGAGGAGTGGAATCACTTTTTGGACCATTTCAACACCCCCGCCAAACACATCTTTCCATCGGTTGAACGGCTCTTGGACCAAAGCGAATGGCTCAATGCGCACAGCGCCAAGGATTCGGTTTGACCCAGACACTTCTTTGCGAGAATTGAAGAATGCCCCACGCTTGGACGAACGCATGGGCCTATCCATGACCACCATCCAACGCATGCTTGGGGCGAGCCTCATCGCCAGCCTTGGCGTTTGGTACCTCCAAGGCACGTTGATGGACGGCGTCCTCACCCTCATCGCTTTGTGCGGCTTGACCGGTTTAATTTGGGGCCTGTCCGAGCGTGAATCAACGTTCGATTACCTCAAACTCTCGGGAAGCGGCCCGTGGAACATGCTCGCCGTCGTCCTTAGCATCGTGGTTTTCGCACAACTGTCCATCTCAATTTGGGCCTTCCCCGTGGTGGGCGCTTACCTCCTTTCGTTGTCGTTCATTGGCTCTTTTTGGCTCACCGGCTACATGATGCAACCAAGCGGCGCTTGAATCAACTTACGACGCCACCGCTCGGGCGAAGGGTCAAGGGCCGGCGGCACCGACCTGCGGTTCAATGGCAACCCACGGTGACCATCCAGCGCTCCCCGACCATCTAGAGTCGTTGTTGATGGAGGATGTTCACACCGTCTTTCTGAAGGCCGACTGCCCACCACGTGTCAAGCGGGGTGCCATCGGGGCACTCGCCCTCGTTGAGGTGGAGTCGCCGACGTCGTGGGATACCCTGCAATTGGAGCAATTGGAGGAGGATTTGGTCCACTTGGTTGAGGAACATCGCCATCGAAGCGATTGTTTCTTGGAAATTGACCGGAAAGGTTGCCGAGTCATCCAACTTGGAGACCTCCGCATCACGTCCGCATGGCCACCTTTCTCAGATGCTAGGGAAATCACGGTCGTCAGGCCGGTCGCCAAGTTAAGTCTTGGAGATTATGATTTGGACGAGCGATTGGTCGAACGTCTTCGTAATCACCATCGCGGCGTCTTCATCTGCGGCCGTCCTGGGTCCGGCAAGACCACTTTAGCACAAGCGATTGCCGAATACCTCGATACCGACGTGGGGGCCCTCGTGAAAACGATGGAAGCACCACGTGATTTGCAGTTGGCCGACCGCATTACGCAGTACGCTCCGCTTGAAGGAGATTTGGAAAAAACGGCCGAGATCATTTTCCTTGTTCGCCCCGATTTCGTCATCTTCGATGAGGTCCGTCGAGCTCGCGACTTCGAAATTTTTGCCGATGTTCGACTTGCAGGCGTCGGCCTGTTGGGCGTCACTCACGCCAACTCAGCACTGGAGGCCATTCAGCGGTTGATCGGTAAGGTGGAGTTGGGGCTGGTCAGCCAAGTCCTTGACACCATTCTGCATGTTGAATCGGGGAGGATACAACAGGTGTTGGAATTGCGAATGACCGTGAAACCACCCACGGGGATGCAGGAAGAACTGGCTCGTCCGGTGATTGAGGTCGTTGAATTCCCGAGCGGAAAACTCACGCATGAAATGTTCGCGTTTGGTTCTGAAATCGCTGTCGTGCCCCTTGAAGGACGCACAACCAACGATCTATCCCCGGTGAAGGCCATGGCCAAAGAACGCATCGTTGAGACGGTTCGGCAGTGGGTCGGCGTTGAGTGCCAGGTCCGCTTCTCCAGCGACACCTCCGCCGTCATTTACGCTCCAAAAAACATGATTGCCACGCTTGTTGGAAGAGGCGGGGAGAACGTCAAACAGTTACAGAATGAATTGGGAGGCCTTCGTCTCTCCATCGAATCCTTTGACGACATGCCCGAGGGGATGGAACAACCGAATCGATTTTGGCAAGACGACCGGCGAAGTGGAAACGGGTGGGAGAACCAACGACGGAAAGGGAAATCTCAGCGACGAAAACAACGCAAAAAATGAACCCAATCGCGCCATAGACCTTTCAAACGGAGGTCGTTATTGGCACATCATTTAAATGTGGACCGCCAAAGGTCTGACCAGTGAGGTCTCACTATGTCCGATGAAGAAACCACCCCCGCGACCCCCTCAACCGGTCTCGCAGGCTTTGTGCTCGAAAACCGTTCCTGGATGCAAGGCGCATCCCTTTTGATGATTTTTTACGCCGTTTGGGCCGTTATTGAAGTGCTCTCCAACACGTGGTTCCATGGCCTTCAAGACCTGACCATCTTCACAACGGGAACGGAAACCAACATCGATCCAAATGACCTCCAACGCAACAACAGCGGGATGGTCATCGCTTCAGGCGCCGTTCTTGGCCTGTTTGGGCTGTTCGCCCAATATGTCTACCGTGGTGCACCCATGGTCGATTCCTCGATGGCCGCCGCTGCGGCTATGATCCTTGACCAAGCCACGGCGGACCGAGTTTCTGAAGGAGACATCATCGCCAAGGCCGAAGACGCCGCCACCGCCGCCGCTGCTGAGGTGGCGAAAGAAACTGCAGAAGACACGGTCATTGAGATGCTCGACCCCGATGCCGACAGCGCTGAAGAAGAGGCCGAAGAAGAAGCCGAAGAAGAGGCCGAAGAAGAGGCTGAAGAAGAGGCTGAAGAAGAGGCTGAAGAAGAGGCCGAAGAAGAGGCCGAAGAAGATTCCACCGAGGACG
>NZEQ01000026.1 GCA_002689105.1 Verrucomicrobiales bacterium
GGTGCCAGCGCTGTTCCATCGTTCGCCCCAAGCATCGTCGCTGTGGCCCTCACGGGTCTCTTCGTCAGTGCTCTCTCCTTCGCCAGCCGCCGTGCTGATGACGAAGAAGAAGTGGAGTCGATGGCTGAGGACGACGCTGCCGTCAGCCCTGTGATCGCTACCATCCTGATGGTCGCTATCACCGTGGTTCTGTCCGGTGTCATCTACGTGTGGGCTTCCAGCCTCGCTGAAACCGACGTGAAAGGTGTGCCTCGTGTAACCTTCGACATCGAAGACATCAACGGCTTCGATGCTGACGAAGGCCACTGGCGCATCACGGTTGAGCAATCCCAAACCCCGCTTGCTACTCAAGCGGTTGAAGTGAAGGTGTTCTACACCAACGCTACGGGTGCCCTCAACACGTACTCGGTAAACCTGGCTGACAGTGCCGGCGTGTACGGGTTCAACCCTGCCAACAGCGACGCCTTCGTGACCTTCGTGGACTCGGTGACCAAGGAACAAATCTCAGAATCGGAGACACGGTCGGTTTCGACCTTCAACTCCGGAGATACGATCTTTGTGCGAACCCACGCTCCAGACGGTACGCCTCTTGAAGACGCTACGATCACCCTGAGCTACGCTCCTATCAACGGAGACGGTGCTTTGCTCCGAACTTGGGATGACCTGAGCTACGACCAGAAGGCTTGAGGCTGACTGACGTCGAACAGCGATTTCGTCCTTCGGACGAACGCCTCGGAGAGCGAGGTCCCTCGGGACCTCCTCTCCTTGGTGCGCTCGTTGTGTTGTGCGAAGCCTTTCAAGGAAGGCAGTACAGGTGATGGCATGGAAGACAACCGTGGACGACCCGATGTCGTTGTGTTCGATTGCGATGGTGTCCTGGTGGATGCCGTCAGTTCATGGAGAACGCTGCACGACGCCTTTGGAACGGACAATGCGCTGAATCTGAACCGGTTTATCCGGGGCGAGATCAGCGACGTTGAGTTCATGCGCTCGGACATCCAGATGTGGAAGGCCGTTCAGGACCCGATCCATCAGGACGAGCTGTTTCGTTCCTACGCTGGCGTCAAATTGATGCCAGGTGCACGGGAAACAGTCCAGCGCCTGAAGGAAGAAGGGGTCTTCGTGGCCATCGTGAGTGCAGGTGTTGACCTCTTTGTCAGTTCAATTGCGAGCATGCTTGACGTGGATGATTGGATTGCCAACGGCTTTGTCTTTGACGATGATGGGTACTTGACCGATGAAGGCGTCTGTCGACTCCATGCCAGCGGAAAGGGTGAGATCATCACGCGTTTGCTGGAAATGAACGGGTACAAACCAGAAGCCTGTGTTTCCATCGGAGATTCAGAAATGGACCTCTCGATGAAAGTTGACGGAAGTCGGTTCATTGGATTCAATCCCAGTCGTGCATCTTCGGAAGAGGCATTTGCCTCAGCCGATGTACCGATTGTTCGCAACAAGGACCTACGAGAGATTCTCCCCCTCATGGGATTTGAATGAGTTTGGAATCTTCTTGCGCATGAGGTTTATTGCAACCATCCCTTTGGTTGCATCATGACCGTGGCCGTTCCTCAGCCGTTGAAGGCCCGGCAGGTTTGCCTGGTCCTCTTCATGGTGGGGGCACTGCTTGTCTCTGGCTGTTTGGGAGGTGGCGAGAACACCAATCAAGAAGAGGAGGCAGAGGGTGGACAGATCACGTTGACCGTTTGGCACACCTTTGCTGCTGAGAGTAAGGAAGAGAACGTCTTTCTTCAATCCGTCAAAGATTTTGAGACACTGAATCCAAACATCACCGTTGACGTGGCCCTTGTTCCCTTTGGCGATGCTGACAACCTGTTCATGACGGCTGCCCAAGGCGGTGAAGCCCCCGACCTCATGCGTTTGTCAAGTGATCAATTGGGTGCAATTGGAGAGGTTCGGGTTGATGGATTTCCCCTTCTCGAGGATTTACGACCTCACCTCACACCGGTGCAGCGCGCTGATTATGACGCACGTGCGTTGCACGCCATGCGCTACGGGGAAGCATTGTACGGCCTTCCCGCCAGTCAAGATTCGCTGTCCTTGGTGTACAACAAGGCACTCTTTGACACACGAGGCGTGGATTATCCTGATGCATCGTGGACGCAGAATGATTTGCTCGAGGCTGCCGAGGCGTTGACCTATCAGGACGTTCAAGGGCTTGCGCTTCCTGTCAAATCCGCTTACTGGTGGTTTGGTTTTCAAGCAGGCTACAACGGTTCTCTATTCAACGAGACAGGCCATCCTTCATTGAACTCAACCGGTTCCGCCCAAGCCCTCGATTGGTTGCTGGATTTGGAACTTGAACACGGTGTGGTGGCCACCGGTACACAAACGGAGGGCATGAAAAACCAGTTTATCGGCTCCAAAGCCGCCATGATCGTCGATGGACCATGGAATTGGGCTACCTACGAAGCTAGTCGCCTTGATGTGGGTCAGGCGATGTTGCCGACCATTGAAGAGACCGGAGAACGGGTGGCGCCGCTGGTTACCTACAAAGGTTGGACGGTGAGCAAGCAAAGCCAAGAGAAAATGGCAGCCGTGGATTTGGCTCTTTTCCTTTCAAGCAGTGATGTCCAGAAATCCTTTGCTTTGGAAACCTACACGTTGCCTACGCATGTCTCCCTTTCCAACGACTCTGAAATCAACGCTGACCCGGTTCTGTCCGGTTTCATGGACCAAATCGAAGTCGGCACGCCTGCCCCCACCACTCGGGCCATGGCCATGGTTTACGGCCCCCTTGTGACCGCCTTTGAACAGGTCTACACCGAAACGGCCACCGCTGAAGACGCCCTTGTCGGCGCCAATGATGAATTGATTTCCATCGTGAACGGTCTTCAAAGAGCCGAGGCCCCACCAGCGAATCTTGGGTATCGAACCGTATCGGTAAATTTCACGACTGACGGTTCTTCTGACTACACGGTATTGGTTGACGGTGAACTTCACAGCCGACTGGTTCAAACCCCTTCGCCGGAGTCATTCCTCCCCCACTACGCCTCCTGCACGGCTGACGGCCAAGAAATGGTTGAAGTCAACGGAGAAAGGTTGCTTCCAGAGGGAGCTACTTTGGTCGCATGTGACCTGACGGGTATGGTGCCAAATGTTCTCCATGAAGTGGTGGTTCGGGGCGAATCGAGCGTTGTCTTTGAGGCCAGTCTCAGCACCACCGTGGGGGATGTTCTTCCTCGTGCAGGCGACACCTCGCCGGTGTTGTTTGCTTTAGGGGCCATCTTCCTGTCCCTCGTGGTGCTGCTTGGTTATGGTCGAGCGATGGACGTGCGGGCAGGTCGGCTTCATGGGAAATCTGCACATTTCTACATCGCTCCAGCGATGTTTGCTCTTGCCATGCTCACTTTTTATCCGGTGTTGTACGGCATTTGGCTTGCCTTTACCGACGCCGATGCCACCCGACTTGGCGATCAGGCCTTCATCGGGCTTGCAAATTTCATCGAGGTGTTCACGGCGTCAGGCTTCCTGCGTGTCACCCTGTTTACCTTGATTTGGACGGTGGTGAACGTCGCTGCCCATATTGGCCTTGGCCTGTTTTTGGCCATGGTCCTTCAATACGCCAACATTCGTGGGAAAACAGCTTATCGAACGGTTCTTCTTCTTCCGTGGGCGATTCCATCTTACATTTCGGTTCTCGTTTGGAAGGGGATGTTTCAGCCAGAGGGTTTGGTGAACGCTGTTTTGGGGACCGACCTTCATTTCCTCGCCGAACCCACCGGCGCCCAAATCGTGGTGATTTTCGTCAATATTTGGCTTGGTGTTCCGTTCATGATGATGTCGCTGAGCGGTGCTCTTCAGGCGCTTCCTCGTGAGATGTACGAGGCTGCAAAACTCGATGGCGTGGGGGCATGGGACACCTTCAGACACTTGACGCTCCCCAATTTGAAGAGCGCCCTCGTTCCCCTTTCCTTGTTGGGATTCATCTGGACGTTCAACATGTTCAACGTCATTTACTTGCTCACCGATGGTGGACCCGACCTTTACTTCGGTGAGCCCGGCCAAACAGATATTCTCATCACGTACGTTTACGATGTGGCTTTCAGGGACGGCGCCTACGGTGTCGCTGCTGCATGGTCCGTGGTGATTTTCATGATGTTGGTCGCTTTCTCATGGACCTACATGAAGCGCACACAAGCAACGGAGGCGGCCGCATGATCACTGAATCCACCGTCCGTCAATGGTACACGCCCGTTGAGGTGAGCACTCTTCAGCGGTGGTTGTTGGTGAGCTTCGTGGTGAACATCGTGCTCCTTGCGGTGGACCTCTTGCGAGGGTCTCAATCAAACGCAATGTTGGGCGTGCTTGGTGTGGTCGTCATCGGCCTGTTACTGAATTTCCTGCCGGAGGAAGCCAACCCACCACGGCGAAACATCGCCTTGGTTCTCGGTGGTGCCTTGCTTCTCATCGGCCTCGTGCGTTTATTGTCATCACCGGCAACCGGCTTTGATATCTGGATGCAAGGATGGCTGGTTGGGCCAGGTGCTTTGACCCTCACATGGGTGTCCAGTCGACCGGTGTCTGCGTGGTCCACGCGACGAATGTCGCTGGAAGCCATCGAGTACGGTCTTGCACGAAATCAACAACATGACGGACGATGGCGTTCCATTGGTGCCCATCTTGTCCTCCTTCATTTCGTGGCCTTGACCTTGTTGCCACTCGTTTGGATTCTTGACATTGCACTTTCACCGGGGAATGCTTTGGGAGGTTCTCTGGGTGGCCCTTACACCGGTGAGCATTTTTCCAACATGCTGGAAAGTGAGGCGTTTTGGACTTGGATGCGCAATTCGCTCATCGTCAGCGTCGGTACGACTCTGATGGGACTGATCGTGGCCGTTCCAGCCGGTTACGCCTTCAGTCGTTACAAATTCACGGGGCGAGACGTTTCCATGTTCGCCTTCTTACTGGTCCAGATGTTTCCAGGTATCATTATCCTCGTCCCATATTTCCTCGTCATGAAAACGCTCGGCTTGTTGAATTCCCACCTTGGGCTCATCCTGGCTTATTGTGTGACGGCGCTTCCGTTGTGCGTTTGGATGCTCAAGGGTTTCTTTGATACCGTTCCAAGAGAATTGGAAGAAGCCGCCTTGCTCGATGGATGCACTCAGTTTCAGGTCTTTACCAAAGTCGTCCTGCCGCTCTCGCTTCCTGCGGTGGCCGTTACGGCGTTGTTCAGTTTCTTGGCGGCTTGGAATGAATTCCTTCTCGCATTGACGTTCAACACCTCCAACGACATGTACACCCTCCCCGTCGGTCTAGCGTCCATGATTTCGTCCACCGGTCAGGCTTGGGGTGATTTTGCAGCGGCCAGCCTCTTGGTCAGTCTGCCGGTTGCTTTGCTGTTTTTGATTTTCCAGAAGTTCCTCATCGAGGGACTTTCCGCTGGAGGAGTCAAGGGGTGAGACCATGGTGAGTGTGAAATTTACAAATGTATCAAAACGCTATGAAGATGGATTTGAAGCGGTGAAGGGCTTAGATTTGGAGGTAAAGACCGGAGAGTTCCTGGTGCTTTTGGGGCCTTCTGGGTGTGGGAAATCAACCACGCTTCGNATGCTTGCAGGATTAGAAGAGNTCANCGATGGCGACATCAGCATTGACGATGTTACCGTGAATCATCTCCCTGCCGGCGCTCGAGGTTTGGGCATGGTCTTCCAATCCTATGCCCTCTACCCCCACATGTCGGTCCGTGAAAACTTGACCTTCGGCCTTCGTATGGTCAAAGGAAAAGACCGACTTTCCGACGCTGAAATAGCCTCTCGAGTCAAGGAGGCCGCCACCATGTTGGAGCTCGAGGACCATCTCTACAAGAAACCAAAGGAACTCAGTGGAGGGCAACGGCAGCGTGTTGCGCTTGGCCGGGCCCTTATTCGTCGGCCAAAGGTGTTGCTGATGGACGAACCACTTTCCAACTTGGATGCTGAACTGCGCCACCAAATGCGCCACGAAATCCGTCGTCTTCACGATGAACTTGGAACCACGACGATTTACGTCACCCACGACCAAATCGAGGCCATGACCCTGGCAGACCGTGTGGCGATTCTTGACCGTGGTGTTCTCCAGCAGCACGCNCCTCCGCTTGAGGCCTACCAGCAACCTGCAAACGAGTTTGTCAAATCCTTCCTTTGTCGACACCTCGATGACTTGGTCGAAACGGCGAACACCTTGTTGCGTCCAGGTTTTGAAGCAAATAAGGAGGTTTGAATCATGCGACGGGCGACCCTTTTCATCGTGTTCATTCTTGTCGCCGTTGTCTGCACGCCGTTGTTTTCCAATGAGGTCAGGGCCACAGATGGGCGTTCTTCAACCGGCACAACGCTGACCTATGATGGTCCGGCACAGGCTGTTCAACTGGTCGGAGAGTGGGACTGGAACACGCCACTCAACATGACCAACAACAGCGGCACGTGGACGGTTGATGTCGAATTGGAAGAAGGGCTGTATTGCTACAAATTCGTCGTTGATGGCGCCTATATTTTCGACCCGAGCAATCCTGAACGGGTTTACTGCGATGATATTGAAAATTCCCTTTTACGGGTTGACGACCACGCTCGACCCCATTACTCGGCCACCATCGAGGGTGATGTCTTGCACGTGGTCTATCATCCCGGCTCGTCCCTCGCGGCTCCCGACGGAACGCCTTCGGCCTTGACCGGTGCACTTTGGGATGCGTCGTCTTCCACATGGACCCTTGATTTGACAGGGTTGGATGACGGCAAGCACAGCCTGCTGATTGAGGGAAGCGATGTTGAAGGTCATGTCGCTTACGATCTTCTCGTTCCTTTTTGGCGGGGCCCGCACGCCTCCTTTGTTTGGGAGGACGCCCTGATTTACATGGTCATGACCGACCGTTTTGTCAACGGTAACCAAAGCAACGACGGCGCGCCAACCGGCGCTGCTCAGGGTGCAGACTGGCAGGGCGGGGATTTTGCCGGGGTCACCTCCATGATTCAAGCCGGNTATTTTGCTGACCTTGGTGTCAACGCCCTGTGGCTCACGCCCTTCAACACGGCAGCCAACGGTACTGGAAAAGCCGCTGATGGCGTGCACGATGTGGCCGCCTTCCACGGTTACTGGCCGGTGGAAGCACGAGGCGTGGACGCCCGTTTGGGGACGCCTGAAGAACTCCAAGAGATGGTCGATGTTGCTCATGATGCCGGGATTCGGGTGATGATGGATTTCGTGGTGAATCACGTCCACGAGGACCACGAATACTTCGATGCTCACCCTGAGTGGTTCAACAGCGGTTGTATTTGCGGACAGGCTGATTGCGATTGGACCGAACACCGTCTTGATTGCCAATTCACCTCCTACATGCCCGATGTGAATTGGAAAAACCGAAACGCCTCCGAACAATTCATCGCCGATGCTTTGTGGTGGATGGAAACCTTTGACCTGGACGGGGCTCGAATCGATGCGGTCAAGCACGTTGAAAACCTCGCCGTGTCGAATTTGGTCGCTCAAATCAATCATCGGTTTGAAACGGTGGGAACCGATGTGTATCTCAAAGGTGAAACGGCCATGGGATGGTCGGGTCATTCCTTGGAGGCGAACCAAGCACAGTACGATGCCATTAACGCCTACATGGGTCCAAACGGACTTGACGGTCAGGCGGATTTCGTGCTCTACCATGCTGTGGTNGACAACGTCTTTGTTTCGGGCAACGAGAATTATCAGCATTTGGATTACTGGACCAACCGCAGTCAAGACCAGTACACATCGGGTTCGTTGATGGTCCCCTACGTCGGTAGCCACGATGTCTCACGCCTGACCAGTCGTGCGGATACCGGAACCGGTGATGCCTACAATCAGTGGGCAGAGGACGGACTGCCCGGGCAACCTGGCGATGTTTCCGCCTATCATGCTGCGCTCCAAGCCTACGGTTGGCTTCTGACCACACCGGGCGCGCCTCTGCTGTATTACGGGGATGAGTACGGGGAGTACGGGGGTGCCGACCCCGACAATCGNCACATGTACCGTGGTGAGTCCTTGTGGAGCGAACATGAACTGGCCCTTTTCGAAAACATCTCACAACTCGGCCAACTGCGCCTGGAATCCATCGCGCTTCGACAAGGGAGTTATTCAACACGGCTCGCCATGGCCAATTTGCTTGTCTACAACATGACGCACGANGACCAAACCATGTCGGTCGTCTTGAACAGAGGCGGGCCCACGCAGGTTGCGGGCTTTGGTGCCAACGATACGGTACGTTTTGGTGAGGCTGNGCTCTCATCGGGGCAACTCTCGATCGGTGCTCATTCGGTCTCCGTGATCGAGCTGAATGTTCAAAGCAACGACCCTCCATCCAACAACACGGGCCAGAACACCACCGTTTTGGGATGCACGGATCCCACCGCCGAGAACTACGACCCTACCGCAACCCAAGATGACAACAGTTGCACTTACCTCCCCGCACCAGTCTTGGGTTGCACCGACGATACTGCGACCAATTACAACGCTCAGGCGACCCAAGATGACGGAACGTGTACTTTCGATGAACCTGATGATGTAAACGCCACNAACACCACCGAGCGTCGGGAGCAGTTGGACCATTACTACGGCGGTTTTGTCATGGTTAATGGAGAACCTGTCTGGCTTTCGGGCACGAGGGTTTTCGTTTATCCTGAGGCCACCAACTTGACACTTGACCAAAATTACACGCTGGCGTGGTCGCTGGGCATTGAATCCACCGTTCTCCACGAGGGCAATGCCTCCTGGACGGCGACCAACTCCACCCGAATGGAGGACATCACCATCAGCAACCTCACCANCGGGTTGTACCGTTTTGAAGCCACGTTGTACGACGCAGACAACGGCGAAGTNTTGGCCGAAAACATGACCCAGATTCAAGTGGGTTCCGAAGAAAACGGCGGCAACAACGATACCGACATGCAAACGTGCGACCTTTGCTGCGGGGAAACCTATCAACACCCCGCTGACCAACCNTGTCCGTCCATGATGTGCTTGCCTTGTGAGGATGAGGATACGGCCACGACCTCCTNGTCGGAAAATACGGTCAGGAACGGTTTGATTGGCGTGGTTTTACTGCTCGCCCTGNTGCTCGTCTTTACCGGACGGCGTCCGCCGAAGGACGGGTTTGAGGGGACGGTTGAGCCCGAAGCCGATCAGGCAAACCTGTCGTAGAAGTGCAGATAGTCGGCGATCATTCGAGCNCCAGTGAATCTGGCCGAAGTGGCGATGCTCGCTCGCATCAATTTGGCCCACCGCTCTGGACCCTCGTCCCAGCGTGGNAGCACCTCGTGTTCGAGAACATTGTAGATGTTTTCAGCATCCCTTGCATCATCTCGCTCGTCTTCGGCTCCGCCGATGGCCCAACCGTTCACGCCGTGTTCGCAACCTTCAGGCCACCAGCCGTCGAGGATGGAGCAATTGGGGACGCCGTTCATGGCGGCTTTCATCCCCGAGGTGCCAGAGGCTTCCAAGGGGCGAATGGGGTTGTTGAGCCAGATGTCAACACCGCTGGTCATTGCTAAACCGGTGTCCATGTCGTAATTCTCAATGAACGCCACAGGGATTTCGTTGGCGACTTCACCGGCTGATGCAAAGATGTCTCGAATCAACTGCTTCCCACCCTCGTCCTTAGGATGTGCTTTTCCGCTGAAGACGAATTGGATTCGGTCCGCACCGATGGCTCGCAGACGCTCAAGGTCGCTGAACACCAAATTGGCACGCTTGTAGGTGGCGAAACGACGTGCGAAGCCAATGGTGAGTCGGTGCTCTTCCAATTCAACACCGGTTGACGCTCGAACCAACTCCCTCAGCATCCGGCGGTTTGCTTGGCGGGCTTCAAGCAGGGCCTCGTCTGGTAGACTGCCTGCGTAGCCCAATTGACTTGGGTCTTCCTTCCAGCCGGGAAGATGAACATCGAACAGCCCGCCCATCTGAGGTGAGGTCCAGGTGATGTGGTGCACGCCGTTGGTGATGGGGGCGATGTGGGTGCTGCCAAACATTCCAGATGCGACTTGAGCATTGAGATTTGAGACCGCATTGACCGCGGTGGAAAGGGCAACGGCAAGATGNGACATGGAGCATCGTCGACCTTCCTCGTCGTCACCGGCGTTCTTGACCAGTGCTCGGGCATCATCGGGCAACAATTCGCCAATGACGTCCTCGACCAGGTCCCATTCAAACCGGTCATGGCCAGCCGGAACCGGCGTGTGGGTTGTGAACAATGTTCNCTGCGCCAATTCTTCGCGGGTCCATCCCTGTCGGAGCATTTCCAGCATGGCGAAGGTGCAGTGGCCCTCATTGAGGTGCATGCCGGCAAAGCTGTGTCCGAGGGTTTGGAGAGCCTGTACGCCGCCTACCCCCAAGAGGTATTCCTGTCGGACGCGGGTGTCATCATTTCCACCGTAGAGCCGTGCACCCAAGCCGACGAATTCAGCAGAATTGTTTGGGTGGAACGTGTCGAGGAANTAGACCGGGACGACATGGCCCGATACACCGNCCACATCGGTTCTCCACACGCTGGCGTAGAGCGTTGAACCGTCAAGTGGNAGCTGGATGGTTTTCCCGGTGTTGACCAGGTGTTCGGCAGGGTCGATGGGCGCGTATGTCTCGGACTGGTCGCCTTTGGCATCCAAATGCTGCCGGCCGTACCCTTCTCGGTAAAGAAGGCTGATGGCCACAAGCGGGAGGTTCGCATCAGCTGCCGATTTGACATGGTCACCTGCGAGAACACCCAGACCACCTGAATAGGTATGCAGTTCGGACCACAAACCGATTTCGGCGGTGAAATAGGCAATGGTTGGCATTANCGGGTCCCTCAACAATATCGGTTATGATGTTCACGGTCAGGCTTTCTTGTACGCTTTGAGGTCCGTCCACGTGCACTGCCAAAACCAATTGTNATCGGATGTTCCGGGGGTATTCATCCTCGCTGACGCGTCCAGGGCTAGAAGGTCTTGNAGTGGAAAGATNGCAAGACGNGCTTCNCTTTCACACGCCAAACGAATCATGCCCTCAACCGGGCCTTCGCCTGGTTCGAGGAGNGATTGAACGCTTGNNTTCGCCTCTTCATCGAGTTCATTCCACCAACCGAGGGTGGTGTTGTTATCGTGTGTGCCCGTGTAAACCACCTGGTCGTTCTGTATGAAATGGGGATGGTGCGGGTTNTGATGAGGGGTTCCATGAAACCCAAAATGCAGGACGGCCATGCCGCACAACCGATGGCGCTGGCGCAGTTGGATCACCTCGTCGGGAATGATGCCAAGGTCTTCGGCAAGAATTTCGTCAGTTCCTTGGGCCAAAGGAAGGAGCACCTTCAACAGTTCATCCCCAGGGCCATGTTGCCAGAATCCTCCTCGAGCGTCTTCGTCATCAATCGGAACGGCCCAGTTGGAGTGGAGGCCTCGGAAGTGGTCAATTCGAACCACATTGAACAAACGAAACATACGTTGCATTCGTTGGGTCCACCACGCCCAACCCTCCTTTCGATGGGCTTCCCAGTTGTAGAGCACCGTTCCCCACTTTTGTCCTCCTTCGCTGAAATAATCCGGGGGAACACCGGCCACGTACTCCGGCCAACCGTTTTCGTTGAGCTGGAAGAGTTCCCGATGCGCCCACACATCGGCCGAATCGTGCGCAATGAAAATCGGAATGTCTCCAATCAACGAGATGCCTGCTTCGTTGGCTTTGGTGCTGAGTTGGTTCCAGGCNGCCATGAAACGCTGCTGGCGCCGTCGATGGTGTTGGGCCGCCTCTCGGTAGGCCTCCAGTGCCGACGGTTCGCGATTNCTCAGAGGTAAAGGCCAGGTAAACCACGGTTTGTGGTCATGGTCTTCCTTGATGGCTGCGTACAGTGCCCAATCCTCNAGCCAATCCTCTTCNTCTTCCATGCTGGGAGCCCCTTCGCTTTGCATCAGTTCGGGCCATGCGGCGAAGGCCGAGGGAGAGGCGTAAGGGGAGCCGTGTTCATCAGGAGGCGTGAGCGGCAACATTTGCCACGCACTGTAGCCGTGATGTTTGAGCCATTCAACAAAGCGAAGTGCACCATCGAGCGAGACCTCGGGGAGAGAAGTGAGGTGGCACAACACACCTCTCCCTTGCATGGTTGCTAATGAGCGACAAAGCCTTTCAATCTATCATGCAAGGGGTCAGCAATGCGAGCGAAGGCTGGGTTCCTCGTGCTGATATTTTTGTCATCCCTTTTTGTTGGATTCGTCCAAGGGGAAACTCCGGATGACATCGTTATTGACGGCGATTACACGGATTGGTCGGTTGATTCACTGATGGATACGGACAGCAACGGCATTGCGTTTCGAATGACTTGGAACGCCACCCATCTTTTCCTCGGTTGGGACGGCACGGATTGGAAATCCAGTGAAGAGGGGGCCGACCTGTTCGTCTACCTGAACACCTCCGAGGGTGGCTCGGTTCTTGCACGAGACTGGGGCTTTGCCCACACCCTACCGTTCGCTGCAGACCACGGCTTTGTCCTTGAGGACGACACATACTACCAACACATCGCCCACGATGGAAGTGCTTGGACGGATCAGTCTTCCCAAGTGGGTCTGTACGCAGGGTGGTCTGACAACTTGGCGACTGAAATTGCGCTTCCTTGGGCGGCCATGGGTTCGCCAGAGTCGTTTGACATCATGGTCTACGCCCAATGGCAAGAAGCAGGAAACGTTTGGGCGTCCTTCCCCCTTCAGAATCCCGCAAGCAACAACGGGGCCGAGACGTTCACCCACGCTTGGCATGTTGAGAACGTCTCAAACGCCACGGTTCCAAACACCTTGCCGGTCTTTGAATCGGGAGGCGTTGATAAGGTCGAGGACGCTCTGAACCTCGCGATTGTCTTCCACCAACACCAACCGTACTACAAGAACAAGTTAACCGGCATGTACGAGATGCCTTGGGTTCGTGTTCACGCCATGACCGAGTACGTCGATTCACCCGGTATTTTGGGCCAAACCGATACCAAGGTGACGTACAACTTGGTGCCGTCGTTCATTGAACAACTCGTCGATTACAACCTCAATGAAACCCTTGACGTGCACACGGACATTGCCAAACGGTCGTGGAGCGAAGGTGACTATCCAAACGCCACTGCGTTGGAACTTCACACCATGCAATTCCAATCCTTCTGGAACAGCGGTTGGATCTACAACGTTTCGCAGAGCGATGAGAAATTAGGCTGGCTCTACCCTTCAAGCGCTCGCTATAAGCAACTCTACGACATGACCCTGCACAACCTCAAACCCGACACCATCATGGATGACGAGCTACTTGAGCCTCAAGCGTTTCTTGATCTCCAAGTCCTTTGGTACCTCTACCAGTTCTCTCCAGATTATGTGCAGGGCGATTACAACAGCAGTCATCGAGACGACGGCCTCATCGCCTTGTTCATGCAAGACGGGAATTATTCCCTGAACGATTTAACGTACGTTCTCGATGCGCAACACGACCACATGGGTAACGTCATGCCCATGTACAGCGAACTGGCAGCCGCAGGGCAAGTTGAATTGACCACGACCCCGTATTACCACCCCATCATGCCGTTGTTGATGATGGATGGATGGACGATGGAAGACGGCATTCGTGTGAACAAGGAAGCCTGGCCGGAAGACGTTGAAAATCACCTCGTGACGGGGATGGACCTCTTTGAGCAACAACTTGGTTTCCGGCCAACCGGCATGTGGCCCAGTGAAGAAGCGGTCTCCCCTGCCATGGTGGAGCCGGTGACCGATGTCGGCATTCAGTGGATGGTCACCGACGAAGAAATTCTGAAACAATCCACCGACGTCAACGGAAATTTGGTTGATGTTGAGGACGCTGCTAACCTCGCCACTCCGTGGAAGGTTACCGGCGCCGAAGGCGGCGAAGTGGCCGTCATTTTCCGAGACCGCGTGATTTCTGACCGCATCGCTTTCCAGTACGGCACCATGACGCCGGAAGCGGCCGTTTCGGACTTCATCGCCTACCTCGATAACGTTCGTCAACAACTCTTGGATGCGGGTGAAGACCCGTCTGAGCACTTGCTCACCGTAGCCCTTGACGGCGAGAATTGGATGTTCATGTCTGAATTCCAACATCAAGACAACGCCCGCCCGTTCATGGCCGAATGGTACAGTCGCTTGGCCGAACACCCCACCATCGTGACCACCACGCCGTCCGAATTTTTGACCAAAGAAACCACCCTGCCCGAAATCCAAACCATTGGTACGGGTTCATGGATTGACGGCACGCTCCGAACATGGGCTGGGGAAGAAGAAGAAAGCCTCGCATGGCAGCGCCTGGTCGAAGCCCGTCAAGCTCTTGTTGAATTCGAGGAAAGTCACCCCAACGACCCCGGACTTTCGGCCGCTTGGGAATCCCTCTACATCGCAGAAGGCAGCGACTGGTATTGGTGGTACGGCCTTGACCAGGACAGCGGTTATGATGAGAACTGGGACGTGCTGTTCAAGGTCCACCTTTCGAACATCTACCGCGCCATCAACCTCGACCTTCCCCCCTACCTGCAGGACTTGTGGACCAATCCTGCCGTGGCCGATCCTGCTGCGACCGGCATTGTTGAGCCGATGATNGACGGTGTTGCCCTGCCGGGTGAATGGGACGGTGCCGCTCGTTATGACGCACCTGTTTCAGGTGGCAATTTTGACATTGAATCTTTTTACTTCGGCTATGATGCTTCCAATGTTTTCTTCAGAGTGGATGCGACAACGCTTGAAGAACTGGCTGACATCACCACCGATGACCAGTACAGTTCGCCTGATTTGGCGATTTACTTCATGCAACCCAACGCCGTAAATTTCAACGAAGCCGAGACGAACTTCCGCACGTATTACGGCAACCAGATTCTTGGTTTCCCGTCAAAATACATGGTTGCCTTTGACTTTGATACGGTTCGAGAGGACGGCCGGGCGAAATGGAATCTGTTCAGCGCCCAAGGCAAGGTCGGCGACCAAGAACGTTGGGTGCTTTCAGGCAGTTCAAACCTCGGTGGCTGTGCGGTTGACGATGTCTATGAATTTGCTATTCCATGGTCTGACATCGGTTTGGCGCCTCGCTATTCAACCCGTGTCAAGGTCGTCACCTCTTGGCGAGATTCGCTCTCCTACGGCGATGGTTTCGACGCTGAAATGGCGCCACCTGCGCCTGCAGAAATGGTCTTGCCCGACCTTGAAGATTGGGTGACCTTGCTGGACTTGAACGACGCCGTGGGCGATGAAACAGGGGACGGCGATTACGTCTATCCGCTGGCGACCGACTTCAACACCCCCAACGGTGGAGGACTTTGGGACGCCACCCATCTGACCGTTCGCCAGAGTGCATGGAATGCACAATTCATTCTCACGATGAGCGAAATGACCGACATCTGGGGTTTGGCCAACGGTTTTAGTCACCAAATTGTGCAAATTTACGTTGACCAAGGCGAGACCAGCTACGGCCGAACTTCAATGCTCACCGGTGCCAATGCCGAAGTCCACCCCGATTGGGCGTGGGAGGTGGCCATCAGTGGAACGGGCGAACCGGGTGCGGTTCAGGCCGTTCAAGCCGAGACAGGAAGCGCTTCAGCCCGCGGGATTGATGTCAGTGGGGACGTGGATGCGAAAACCATCACCTTCACCGTGAGCAAGGACGTCATTGGCTCGGACATACCGAATTACCGCTACATCATCGTTATCGGAAGCCAAGACGGGTTTGGCACAGGAAAGTGGCGAGATGTGATGGAAGAGCCAGCAACGTGGACGCTTGGCGGTGGGGCCAACCCTGCACCGGACGACGGTATTGATTACGACCCGAACATCATCGATGTAATTCTGGACGGCGAGGGGCAAACGGCCATGCTCTCCAGCTACGATGTCGCNGGTCNCGCGTATGCACAATTGACCGGTTTTGAAATGCCGGAGGTGCCGCAACAGATCTTTGGTGCTTCGGTGGACACGGTCACTTCGGCTTCAGCCGTCCTCACCTGGTCGACCACGGTGGCCGAAGCAACAGCGGTAGAAGTCGTCCTTACCGGCGAACAACCGACGCAGAGCGAGGGGTCTCAAACATGGACGGTCTCGGGAACCGATCACGCCGTGACCTTGACCGGATTGGAGGCCAATACGAGCTATGTTGCGTACATTTCAGCCAACGAAACCGAAGATGTCTTGCTTTCCTTCACCACCAGCAATGTTGTTGATAACACCCCCCCGGACGTNTTGAATCTGGCCGCCGAGGTCTTGGAAGATGGGCGNGTTATCCTCACATGGTACACCTCAGAAAGCGCCACGGAATTGATTCTCATCGACGGCGATTTGGTTCATGAAGACGCCTTTGCGACCAAGAAAAACCATGCGTTCACCACCGATGTTCTCGCTGATGGAGCCTACCGGGCGGAAATCAGCAGCGCCGATGCATCGGGGAACACCAACACCAGTTCGGTGTCCTTCACGGTGTCGGCAGGTGCAGTGGTGGACGAGTCCGAGAACGGCAATGAGAATTCAATGGACGATGATGCAGAAACGGGTTCGGGTGTCTCAAGCACCACTTTGCAAGTGGTGGCCCTGGTCGTTCTCGTTCTTGTTCTCCTCGCGTTCCTTCGAGTGCGGGGCCATGAACCCGACGAAGATGACCCGTGGGCATGATGTTCGGTTCAAGCGAATGGAATTGAGATTGATTTGTGGCTCTTGAGGTTGATGATGGTCAGCATACAGGGCTTGGGTTGGAATCCGAGCATGCGTTGGTAGGACGTTTGGTCCTGCCAGGTGCTCGAACAGACCAAGGTGGTGCCTCTGAAGTCTAGGCATTCATGGCCGTGGACGTGTCCCGTGACGAAGATGTCAGGAACTTCTCGAATGACCAATCCGTCCTCTGGTTCAGGAGAAAGTGGGGTTTTGCCTCCCCATTGTGGGGCAAGATGACGTCGACGGAGCATTTCACGCATGGCTTCCACAGGGTCGGCGTACGTGACGGTNCGTAGACCCGCAACGAAGTCATCGATGGACTTCCCGTGGTAGGACAGCAAACGAACCCCGTGGAGTGAGAAATCACAAGGGTTGCCAACGAAGGTCGTCGTGTTGTAGTCCTGTTGAATGTCCTTTTCGAAGGTGGGCTGAGGTTCAGCAGGTCGAACAGCATCGTGGTTTCCGGGAAGCATCACGCATTCCACCCACTCTGGAAGCAATTCCAATAATCGAGCAAATTCGGTGTATTGAGCGAACAAATCAGGGATGGACAGTTCCTTGTCTTGTCCGGGATAAATTCCGACCCCATCAACGCAATCACCGGAGAGGATGAGGTATTTGATCGTCTTCGCCAGNGGGTCGGTGTGGAACCATCGCACCATCTTGTGCCATTGCGCCTCAAGGAAGGTCTTGGAACCAACGTGGATGTCAGAAAGGAATGCGACGCTCACACCCTCTTCTGAACTGACTTTCTGATGCTTGGTTTCAAGCGGGAAATGCAAGTCATCGACGTAGAAGATATCACCCGTTTGACTGAACGTCCCAGAGACTCCCATCACGTCGTCGGGCATGAGGCCTGCTTCGAGAATTTGCTCGTGGGCACGATCACGGTCCTCCCCGCTNCGCTTGGTCAGCAGGCAGGTCATCTCGCCCGTTTCATCTTCAAGGCCCCACATCAAATGCCCGTTCTTGGTGTAGCGTGGTTCGTTGACCAAACCGATAGCCACCGCTTTGTTTTCGTATCCTTGGTAGCGCGAGTATTCGGCGAGCAGCCGAGAAATTTCCTGATGTTTCCGAGGCAGGTTTGAGTTTTGCACAATCAATTTCCGAATGCTTTGCAGGCGGTCATTGAAGCAGGCGTTGATATCGGTCATCTTGCCTTCGGTTGTTGAATTCCCGGTGATGTCGTAGTGAACGGTGATGTCCGATGTTGTATCACTGGCGTGCATGGAGAAGTCCACCTCGCTCCAATCCGGGAGGTTGTTGCGTAACAGCAGGTCAACCGGTTCAGGTTCCGAAAGAGGTGCAATGGTTCGAGCCAAATCTTCTGCTGGTTGTGCCACCACCTCGTTGACAACGCTTGTTGTTGGTGTTCCTCCACCGGCGTGGGCGATCATCTCGTCAAGCATTGAGGCGGTCAACATCCCGCCCGAGAGGTTGAGGGCGGTGGCGGCCTCAATGACTGATTTTGGGTCGGCTAGGTTGAGTAAACGGTCTTGAAGGGATTGAGGAGCAAGCAGCCTCTGGCTGCGTAAATGGGCGACGATGTCGGACCACGGCTCACCCATGACACCAATGAAGGACGACGATTCAAAAGGTATGTGCCTTGGTTCCAATGGAGATGGATTCACTCTTCTTGGTCTTCGGACCATTCCACTTCGAGTCCGATTTCTTCACTGTCGCTTTCTTCCGACCATGCTTCGTCCTGCCAAGGGGCTTGTTCTCGTGCTTCTTGGTCCCGGCGTTCTCGCTCGGCTTCCCGTTCTTGTTCAAGTCGCTCGGCTTCAATTTCAGCCAATTTTGCGGCGATTTCTTCCTCCGTTTTGCGAACCATCGCCTCTTCCCAGCACTGCATGGCGGTCAAGAGAGCAAAATAGACGAAACCCGCTTTGTTCTCGGCTCTTGTTCCTCCAATTTGGGTTCGGATGGCGTTCGCCCAACCGTGTTTTGAAGCGATGCCAATGTAGACGGTTCCGATGGGTTTGGAGCTGCCTTCGTTTGTGGGTCCAGCGATACCTGTCACGGAAATTGCGTAATCNGCCTCTGCTCGTTCCAAGGCCCCCTTGGCCATCATGATGGCCACTTGAGCCGACACGGCTCCTTTCTGTGCAAGTTCTTCTGGATCGACGCCCAATTCAGCAATTTTAGCGTCGTTGGCGTAGGTTACCCAGGATTTTTTGAACCACGAACTGGCACCCGCAATATCGGTTAGGGTGCTTGCAAGCAGGCCACCAGTGCACGATTCAGCGACGGTGAGCGAATAATTGTCGGTCTTCAGCTTACGCACCAACTTGGCAGCAGCGGACTGGATATTGGCATCCATTGACCGGTGGTTGACGGTGTCTGTTTTGAGCGTTCCGTAGAGGGCGCACTTTTCAAAAAGGGATTGGTACAGGCCGAGATGGGTCTGTGGTCTAGCGGCTATGACACCTCCCTTACACGGAGTTGATCGAGGGTTCGAGTCCCTCCAGACCCACTACCAAAGGAGTTGCTCTATCGGCTGGTCGGTGGCCAACACCTGGTTGATGCCGCTGCTGTCCTGCAATCTGTTGGCCTCGTCGACGTCGGAAACCAACAGCAAGTGAACCGCTCGCATCCACAACCCTTCGTTGACCGGTTGTCCCCGATGGTCCACCGCCACCAACACATCCTCCAATTCACTGAACGCCAGTGCTGCTGTGGCNTGCGGGNGTTCGGCTACCTTCACAATCAACCAGCGGTGGCCTTGCAGTGAGGACCGAATATCGGTGCCAAGGTCGGAGAAAGCAACGGTTCGCACGGTATCACATCGCATATCGAAGCAGGGCGACGGCGCCTCCGAACCCCATCAATTGTTCACCGGCATCGTGGTCAAGGGAGCATTGAATGACCTTTCCTGAAAACTTCTCAACGGTTTGGGCGACCGTTGCCCACGACATTTGGCCTTGATGTTCTTCTTCTCTCAGCACGTCTGCCCCAATGAGCAGGGTCTCGACAGCGCCCTCTTCGGTCGCCCGTTGAACATCGGCTTTTCCGTAGGCGACGGCACCGTTGGTTGCGATGCGCTGCCATGCTTCTTCGAGCAAGGAAATCTCCTGCACCATCCTGTGGTCGGCCAGCATGTTGCCAGCCAGCCCATCCCGTAGAACCTCGTTGGCTGCGCCGCGCCCACCCATGCTCGTTCCCACCGACATCATGGGACGTGCGTGGCCCGCTTCCTTGAGGTCGGCGAGCATCCTGTCTCGATTGCGTCCCGGGCCGCACAACACCAGCGGCATGTCTGCATCGAGTTGTTGGGTCAAGCCGTGGACAATGGTGTTCCTGAATTGCTTGGCGATGCCGTCGGTCAAACGAAGGTCGCCTCGTTTACCACCGCCCCTCATCGTCCATGTAGCGCTCTCTCGAAGGCCACGGGCGGTGACAAAATACAGAATCATCTCATCACCTTCCACAACCAGCAAGGCGACTTGACCCTGATTGGCGGCTCGTACACTCTCTTCAAGGAGGTCTCGATCGATTTTCGAGAACCCCTTTTGTGAAGTGATTTTGAGTTCATTTCGCAGTTCTACAGCGTGGGTGTGGTGGAGTCCCACATCAAAGGGTGCTTCTTCGATGATGCCGTGAACTCGGAGCACGTCGGTGAAGGACTGGTGTTCTGTGTGCTCCACAGCGAGGCGAATCCACATTTTCTTGCGCTCGGCTTGTTTGGAGCGACCGCCCTCATCCCCGCCGGTCGTCTGGTCTCGGCGCTCACCCAACATGCCCACGGACATCCCGGGCTGAATCAATCGGTTGAGAACCCACAAATCGTCGACGGTTTGGACCCGCAAACGCCATTCGTGGTGGTCTCGAAACTGGACGTCCATTCCTTCACCCAAACACGCCGAGGAGGTTCCCGTCTTCATCCATATCCATGTCAAGGGCTGCTGGACGCTTGGGCAGTCCGGGCATGGTCATCATGTTACCAAGAACGGCAACCACGAAGCCTGCGCCCGCGTTGAGTCGGAACTCACGAACGGGTATTGTGAAGCCTGAAGGTGCACCCAAAAGGGAGGCATCGTGCGAGAAGGAGTATTGGGTCTTCGCCATGCAAATTGGCAGGTGGCCGTAGCCCCACGCTCGAATTCGCTCCAATTCTCGCACGGCTTTGGCCGTGAGTTCTACCCCTTCGGCTTTGTACAGGCGGGTGGCGATGGAGGTCGCTTTGTCGAGGATGTCGGTTTCAGGTGTGAACAAGGGTACGAACGGCCGTCCTGCCGCCACGTGGTTTTGCACGGCCCTTACGACCGCCTCTGCCAACTCTTTGCCCCCCGCTCCACCGTTGGCGTGCACCTCGGTGATGCAAACCGACTGCGCTCCACTTTCGTGGGCGGCTTGGGTGATGGCGGCCAATTCAGCATCCGTATCGGAGAGGAAGCGGTTGATGGAGACCACGACGGGGACGCCAAAGGAGGCCATGTTACGGATGTGTCGGTCGAGATTGGTTTTGGCTCCGAGGCTGGTGGCCTCCACGTTTTCCGCTTCAAGCGTGGCTTTGTCCGGTCGAATGCCGCCACGGTCTCCAAAGGCTCCACCGTGGAGTTTCATCGAGCGTACAGTGACGTTCATGACCACGCAATCGGGCGCCTTTCCGGAAGTGGCCGCTTTGATGTGCATGAATTTCTCAGCACCCATGTCCGATCCAAAGCCTGCCTCGGTCACCACGATATCTGCGGATGCCAGAGCGATTCGGTCAGCGATGATGCTTGAATTTCCGTGGGCGATGTTGGCAAAGGGTCCACCGTGAATGAAAGCAGGGTCACCTTCCAAAGTCTGGGTGATGTTCGGGAGGAAGGCTTGCCGAAGAAGCAAGGCCATGGCCCCGGCTCCACCGATGTCACTGGCTTTGACTGGATGGCCTTCGGTGGAGGTGCCGACCACGATGTCCCCGAGACGGCGTCGAAGGTCAGCATAATCGGTGGCGAGGACAAGAATGGCCATCACCTCACTGGCTGCTGTAATGTCAAACCGATCTTCTCGCACTTGGCCGTTCGCAGGACCTCCCATCCCGATGGTGATGTTGCGAAGAGCACGGTCGTTCATGTCGATGACTCGGGGCCATGAAATGCGTGTTGGGTCAAGTTTGGTTTCGTTGCCGTGCTTGATGTGATTGTCAATCAAGGCGGAGAGAAGGTTGTGTGCCGAGGTGACGGCGTGCAAATCCCCGGTCAAATGGAGATTGATGTCCTCCATGGGGAGAACTTGGGCGTGACCTCCTCCTGCAGCACCGCCCTTGATGCCGAATACTGGGCCCATTGATGGTTCTCTAATTACACAAGTTGCAGATTGACCAATACGGCACAATGCCTGAGTTAGTCCGATTGTTGTAACAGTTTTTCCTTCACCAAATGGTGTAGGGTTAACAGAGGTTACCAGTACAAGACTACCTTGAGGCTTAT
>NZEQ01000027.1 GCA_002689105.1 Verrucomicrobiales bacterium
GCATCAAAGCGATTGAACTTGGAAAGACCTACGACAATCGTCCCCAAGCCAACGACCTCAACCCCGATGACGACGAACTCGTTAACTGGGGCGTGGACGGCACCCACCTCCCCGACAACTCAACGGTGCGCCAGCATCCACTCGACGAAGCGATGGACTGCATCGACGAATTCAGCGGCGTCGCCTCTGGAGCGGTGACGGCGTTGGAAAACGACGGGTATGTTTGGCGAGCCGTTGACAAGCAAAATGGCACGTCCACGGAATGGAACCTTTCGTGGGTTGACAGCGACACCACGGCGGGGTGGCTCCACTTTTCGGTATCCGGAGGCGGAGCGGAAACGCTTGCCTGCGAATTTATCGCCAAAGGCACCTTTGATGAATCCGTTTCTCACAACCGCGACTCCATTCCAAAGGTGCTGCCTCTCCACGCTATCGAAACCCGGTTGATGGACGACCAGCGCTTCCCCGCCCTGACGGGACCTGCAGCGCTGTTCGACAACAACGGCCCTCATGAATCGACCAGCATGGGTTACCTGGTGGTTGTTCCCGGCACCGGCTTTGGCATTGATTTCAGCGATTTACTCGACACCTCGGGGGCGACGACGGTGGATGTTCAGCGCCAATGGCAAGACGGCACCAAAGACCGAAGCTTCTCCTTGCTCGCTGACGCATCGGACGGTCGATTGATCGGATGGACCAGCCTCTCAACCGAGGAGTTGGGCTGATGGGAAAGGACACCCGTGGCCTTGACCATTTGATNGAACAAAACGAAACCGAGTTGGATTTTCTCTCCGCTTANGGTGGCGTTGATGACGGACANAAGGGGGATGGCCAGGCAGTATTGGCGGCCCTTCAGCGTTTTTTCCGCGCCGGCGGTGTTGACGTACAACTCAAGGATTCCACACTGGAATTTGCGTGGGGTTCGGCGCACGCGGAAGAAGACGGTTGCCGCTTGGTTGTGAAAGGCCTCCATCTTCCCCTGGTCGAGAGCGACCTCATGGCTGCCGGCTTTTCAGACGGCCACTTGAACGACGAACGAAGTGAGGTGTCCGTGCTGTTGACGGCATGGTCNATGGAGCAACGGCGTTTCGTTGAGCGCTTGGTCGAACACCGGTCAAACGCNTGAATCATCGCCGGCGAGCTACGCCAATCATCGTTGCACCAACCATGGCTGCCAGGGCCGTAAGCAATCCCGCTGCTGGCAGAAAGCCTTCACCTTCTCCAGAGCCGGGGAGGTTGCAACGGTCTCCATCAGCGTGCACTCCACCGTAGCCGCCCTCTTCGTAATAGCAGGACGACCAGGTCTTGTACCAGTCGCCGCTGGGGTAGTTTTCGTTGGTGTCATCAGCGTAAGTGGCCTTGATGCGCCAGTTGACGTAGGAATGGTCTGATGGAGGTTTGAGTTCCATGCTGTAGGTGCTTCCATCATCGCTGACATCGGCGTCTTGATTGACAGGAGGGTCGCATACTCCGCTGTTAAGGCAGATTTGCGTGGTGATTTGCAACGTTGTGCCGTTGTCGACGGCTTCTTGCTCCAAGGCAACGCTGAGCGTCCACGGCGTATTGTCCTGAGAGGGCGTGGNTCGCTCGAGCACCGTAAACGGGACATCGTCTCCTGGGTTGACATCCTCGCCGCCTTCGCCCTCGCCGGCATGAACNCCGATGGTGGCTGACAACAGCAAGCAAAGCGCTGTCAAGAGGGTCGCAACTCGCATCATGTTACCACTTGTAGCGCGTCCCTTATTTGGGTTCTTCTGGAGGAAGGCTATTCCATGTCCCATAACTCATCACCTACCCAGTGTACGGTTTTGATGCCCTTTCCTTTGGTGTTTTCAATCAACGGAACGGCATCGTCCATGGCCCATCCGAGGGCCAACGGTCGCTTGTGAGTCATGTCGCGAATCCACACCAAATCTCCTGATTGAACAGACGATTCAGCACCGTGAACACCGGCCACCATGCAATCGGCTCCGTTCATCAAAAAAGGAATGGCGCCGTGGTCCACTTCCACCCACTTGAGGGCATCCATGTGTTGGAGGAAGCCCCGGAGGGTGAGAAAAACGCAACGCTCCTCTTCCTCGTCAAGCAATTCAATGACCAGCGGTGTTCGGTCNACGAACACCATTTTCCACGGCCCATATTCGGCCATTTCAAGAAAGGCCCCGTCAACATTCAGGTCGATGGCGAGGTCGTTTTCCAACTCTTTGAGCAACGGTGCGATGTGTTTCCGACGAACCGGACGACGCTTGCGGATGCTCCATTCATTGGCCATGCTCGGGACGAGGGCGGCGAGGCTATCATCCTTGGGCATCGCGTTGTTGATGAACCGGAACGCCGTCATCAAATCATGGCCATGTGGTGCACCATCCGGACCTTCTCCAAACACGCCTTGGAACTTGGNAACCAACCCGTTGTTGAACCGATTTTGTTCGTCAAACCAGCGGGCTGTCTCCACGGAAGCGGGCCAATTCCTGTCAGCCAACATCCCGGCGAGGTCCATCACGAGGTCGAGTGCGTGGTTCGCGTCGACGCAAATCTGGAACCGGTGGCGATCGCCGTGGGTTTGGATTTGACAGACCGTGCAACGCAAAGCGAGCTTCGAGCAGAACAATTGCCGTGGGCCAAAGCGAAATGCTTCACTTCTTCCGCCGTGGTCGGCCCTTGGACNCCATGGAAGGGTACGTGGGAAGAAATCGTTGAGCCGGAGGCAGGCCTCCACCTTTCGTTGGAGGTCAACGGAACGCTGCGTCAATCCACTCCGCTTCACGAAATGTCGGTGACGCCTCGTCAACAAATCGAATCGCTGCGNACATGGGCGCCCGTCGTTGAGGGCGATATGCTGTTCACCGGAACGCCAGAAGGCGTGGGAGAATTGCTTCCNGGCGACCGCGTTGTGGCCCGTCTAACCAACATCGAAGGCGCGTGCCTCTCGGAAATCGACGTTGGCTGTGTCTGAGGGTTGCTTTCATATAGCGCGTGCTGGTCGGTGGCGACGCAGGAGGCNNCNNTATGGCTCAATGGCACGGAATTTCACGACGCAAACCATCTGGCGGACGCAAGGTTCAGGCACGCGGCAAGCGGGCTACCGAAATCTCCACGGAGAAACAATTCGCCCTCGTCGGCGAGCCCAAGCGGAAGATCTACCGCAAGACCGGTGGCAACTCCATGGTGCGAGTCATGGCTGCCAATCAAGTCAGCATCAACAACCCAAAAACCGGGAAGACCACGCTGGGGTCCATCCACAGCGTCGTTGAGAACGCTTCCGACCCCAACTACGTTCGACGAAACATCCTCGTGAAGGGTGCTGTCATTGAGACCGACAAAGGTCGAGTTCGAATCACCTCCCGACCCGGCAAAGACGGTGTCATCAACGGCGTCCTCCTTGAGTGAAGCCAAGCGACGGCTTCAAGAGCGCACGCCGTGACCGGCGTATGAGGCGAGACCATGGACCACAACCCCGACCGACTCTGTGTTTGGCCGGGCTATTTTGACATGAAACAATCTCGCCGTTCAGGACGCCGGGTTCCAAAGGATGCCTCTGTTTTGAAGCCAGACCTCGAGGGCCTTTTCATGGCGGCCCGTGCCGTTGGGCTTCGGAAAATCAAGCGAGAGGAAAACATCTCGCACCCCCGCCGTCCACACGGCAAGGAAGGTCGGCTTTGGGTTTCGTCAAAAGGAGCCAAGGAATCCATCGGCGCCGGAAGCAAAGAAGAGGTGTTGCAACTCATCGGTGGGCAATGGCGTGAAATGCAACGAAATCAGCGCCAAGAAGCTGTCAAACAATCCGCTAGCGGGCCCAAAACGGGCGACCGACGTGCTCGTTCCCAGCGGAAAAACACACAGCAACGAAGCAGTTTCAAAAAGCGTAAGAGTTTCAAAAACCGTTGATTTCAAAACAGAAATTGATAACCTTTGGCGGGGATTTTTGAACATGCGGAACCTTCTGGTGTTGTTGACCGTCCTGTTGCTCGCAGGCGGTGTTCAAGGCGATCTTGAGCCACAAAACGACGACCCGGAGACCGTTGTCATCAGCGTTGACAGCACCAATCTTCGGTTTTCTCCCTCGCAGGTGACCATCACCGAAGGCGATACGGTTCGCTTCTTTTGGAGCGGCCAAGCCCTGCCTCACAACGCGGTTGAAGCCAACGGTGTCTTCGATTCTGGCGAACCTGCCCGCGCTGTGGACTATGCCTACACCTTTGAGCGCGGGAGCAACGGTACCTACGACTTTGTCTGCGAGCCCCACGAATCCATGGGCATGGTCGGACAAATCACGGTTGAACCGGCGCCACCCTTGGTGGTTGAACAAGCCGAGCAAGAGGAAGAAAATACGCCGTTTGTCTCCGCATTGGGCACCGTTTTCTCGCTGTTCCTTGCGTGGGCGTTCGTTTCCCGCCGTCAAGGCAACGGGTGAAGCCAACCGAAGACGTCGTCCTCGGTCTCGTTTTGAATGCCCGTAAGTGCATCGTAGAGTTCGACGGTCACGCTTCCGGGTTGTCCGTCGCCGTAGACCGTTTTCTTTCCGTCATGCGTAATGGAACCAATGGGTGAGATGACGGCGGCTGTGCCGCAACAAAAGGCCTCATCAGCGGCCATGGCGAATTCAGCAGAAACCCTGCCCTCGACGACCTCATAACCTCGGTGGCGGGCAAGTTGAATGATGGAATCGCGCGTGATGCCGGGAAGAATCGTACCGGTTAACTCCGGCGTGTAGAGCACCTTGTCTTTCACGCAGAAGTAATTCGCCGCCCCCACTTCCTCAATATCGGTGTGCGTTTCTGCATCGAGGTAAATCACTTCAGCATAGCCTTGGGCCTTCGCTTCCTTGCTGGGCTTCATGCCGGGGGCGTAGTTGCCGATGGCTTTCACGCCGCCAGACCCTCCGGGTGCAGCCCGGTGGTGATTTTCTGAGATGAGGAGGTCGATGGCCACCATTCCGCCCTTGAAGTAAGGGCCAACGGGCGTCACGTAGATGAGGAAAGTGTAGGAAGGTGCTGGCGCTACTCCGAGAACCGGACCGCTGCCCATCAAGAGAGGGCGCACGTACATGGCGCCTTTTCCGGAAGGAGGGACCCAGTGTTGATTGGCGGCGACGACTTGCTCCACGGCGTCAACGAAAATGGACTCTGGCACGGGGGGCATCTTCAGCCGGTCAGCTCCACGCTGCATCCTACGGGCGTTTTCTTCGGGGCGGAAGAACACGATCCGCCCTTTTGATGTTCGGTAGGCTTTCATGCCTTCGAACAGGCCCTGGCCGTAGTTGAGCACGCCCGCCGCCGGTGACATCGGAATATCGCCGTAGGGGCGCAACTCGCCTGGCATCCATGGCTCGTCGGCCTTGGTGGTGGTCAGGTACATCGTCTCGGTTGGTGTAAGGGAAAACGTGAGGCTGTCCCAGTCAAAAGATTCGTCCATGCTCACCCGCCCTAACAAAATGACCCATTGGGATGAGGCTTTCAAGGATTACTCTTGCATTTCTTGCCCGTCGGCCCCGTTTGTTCATGGATGAGCGCAGATGGGTTCTAATGGGGTGAAACGCTGAAAGTGATGGGGGTCGCCAAGTGGAGGGACGCATGGGCATTGTGAGTGGACGTTATCGGTCCTCACAAACCGTCCTGAACGGGAAGTCCCAACCTCTCACCGTGGTGGAGCTGTTCGGTCGAATGGACACCGGGGAATCCGTTTGTTTGCTCGTGCACGGGCTTCGTCCGACGTTCGAAATCGCTCCAATCGGGTCGTGGGACATGAACGAGGACACCCCCTCGTTTGTCGAAGACCGCCTCGCCCACGTTCGGGCGATGGAGCACGTTGTTGATGTGGCGGGGCCGGTGATGAAATGGACACAACTGGGAGAGCGACCCGTGTGGAGCGTTGAGGTGGAACAGCCCTTTCATGTCCCGTCCTTGAGAAAGGTACTGAAGGCAAGGTCATGGCAGATATTTTCCGGCGACATCCCCTTCGTCAATCGCTTCTTCCTCGACGGCGATGTTGGAATGCACGTCGCTTTCAAGGGCGATGTGGTCGACCGCCGAGCTGAGGAAGGCCCTCTAACCAAACCCGAAGTTATCGAAGCGGGAGGTGCAGGCCGGTACGGTGTGGATTGCACCTTGCGATGCGAAGTTGAGGATGTCGTTTCAACCGAACCGTTCCAAGTTCCCTTCACCGTGTTTTCCTTTGATTTGGAAACGAGCATCGAACACGAAACCGTGCTCTGTGCCGCTGCTTGCGTTGAACATCTCGGAACAGGTCAGCGTGAGGTCTTTTCTTACCGCGGGACGGAGCAGGAGATTCTTGAGGGGTTGACCAACACGGTGCAAACCACCGACCCGGACATCATCACGGGCTACAACATCGATAATTTTGACCTCCCAAGGTTGGCCGACCGGACCGCTGTTCTCCGACGCGGACGTGGTTGGGAAGGGACCAAGTCGTTGTTTGGTTGGGGCCGTGCACCTCCTCTGGAATCGGAATTGAAGCGGCAACGCGATGCGCTCGTGCCCAAGCGTCAGAGCAACCGTGCTTGGAACCTATCGGGACGCGTGGTCATGGATGCATGGTGGCAAGCACGACAGGCGCTGAAACCGCGTCGAGAAACGCTTTCCTTTGTGGCGACCTTGCTGTTTCCTGACGACGAGGAGAAACACAAGATGGACGTGGACGCCTCAAACATGGACCACGAATGGGCCACGAGGCCCGACGAGGTCATGGCCTACTGTGTACGAGATGCTGAACTTCCGCTTGACATTCTGCAAGCCATTCAGGCCGTTCGTCGAAAAGAAGCCGTGGCCGCCGTCGCCATGGTGCCGTTTGAAACCGCGGCCAACGGAAGCACCAGCCAACTGATCGACTCCCTTGTCATTCGCCTTGCGGACAAACAGAACGTTGCTGTTCCACTGACCGGGTCGGCGGAAGCCAAAGAAGGCCAAATCACCGGCGGCTACGTGCACGATGTTGAGGCAGGTCTGCACCCGTGGATTGCCGTCCTCGACTTCAAGAGCATGTACCCCTCCATCATGATCGGACACAACATCTGTTACACCACGCGCATTGACCCTGCTCAACCGAATCCACCCGCCGAAGGTCAGTACCACACTTCTCCGATTGAAAGTAAATTCAGGCTGGCCGAGGACCGCAAAGGCATGGTGCCGGCCCTGCTCGAGGACCTGATGGCGCAACGCGACGAACACAAGGCCGCCATCAAGGTCGCCAAAACATCCGGTGATGGCGTGGCCGAAGACTTCCACGATGCCATGCAGTATGCTGTGAAGATCCTCATGAACTCGTTTTACGGCGTTTTTGCCAGTGGCTTCTATCGTTTTACTCATCGGGATTTGGGTTCTTCCATCACGGCTTGGGCCCGTCAAAACATCAAGACCATCATCGCCGCCGTGGAGAAAGAAGGGCATGGGGTCGTCTATTCTGACACCGACTCCATCTTTGTCCGAAGCCCTGTTTCACCCGATGCGCCCCGCCAAATCGGTCAAGAGGTACGAGAAAGCGCTCAAACGGGTGATGAGGCGGCGAAAGCGTCCTTGGCCGCGCATGAAGCAGCCGTCGCGAGCATGGTGGAATTTGGGCAAACGCTCGCCGCCACCTACAGCCGTGATTCAGCGGTGTTGGAATTCGAGAAAGGGCTCTCGGTGTTTTTCAGTCATGGCGCCAAAAAGCGTTACATCGGCCAGGTGGTTTGGCCTTCGCAGGAGATGTTGATTCGAGGCTACGAGACACAACGAACGGACTCGTTCATCTACCTGACCTCCACGATGAAGGAGATTTTCCGATACGCTTTGGCCGACCAAGGCGACGAATTGGTCGCTTACGCAAAACAGCGGGTGGAAGCCCTTCGAAACGGTGAGGTGGCTGCCAGTGAAGTGGTTTTGGCGAAATCCTGCAAGGGTCGCGTGGTTCGAACACCGGTCAAAAAGCCCGATGATGTTGACTTCACCAAAGACTACAGCAAACCCGACAGCATGGCTCAGGTTCGTGTGGCCAAACGACGCATCGAACTTGGTTTGGGTTTCACCGCCGGCATGAAGGTGTCCTATGTGGTCACCGACGCCAGTAAACGCCCGATGTCCGTCGTACCCTGGCTGGAAAACGAGGAGGACCAAGCCAGCGTGGTTTACGATGGTCGATTTTACGCCGAACGTCTTGCAGCGGCCGTGGGCCGAATTACGGAAGCCTTCGATTGGGATGCCAAGGACTTGATGGCGGGCAATAAACAAACCAGCCTGTTCTCCTTCTGAGTGCTTCAACCCAAGGAAGCCCTTTTGATGACCGAGCCACCACCCCACACCATGGGAAGGTACGCACGCACGCTGCTCATGGCGGGCATGATGCTTTGCGCATCGATGGCCGGCTGCCTCTTTGAAGACGAATCCGGGTCTGACCAAGAAGAGGTCCTCGCCGTGTTCAGCTTCAGTCCGAGCAAGAACGTCAAAGTGGGTACATCGGTCAGTTTTGATGCTTCGAGTTCCACGCCCAGCGACGGGTCGTTGACCTACCGTTGGAATTTTGATACCGAGGGCTCGATTGACATCGATGCCACCGGCCTTACCGCCACGTGGACCTTTGACGAAGCCAAGACGTACAAGGTCACCCTGGAAGTGTCCGACGGGAGTTCCACCTCCGAGCAGGTTCGAGACCTCACGGTAGCACCGGAAAGTGCTGAAGCNCCGACGGCCGAGATCACACAGTACGCTGACGAGGAAGATTGCGATGACGATGAAATCAGCGAAACACGGCACATCCTCGTCTGGATATGTGCACGGGACAAAAGCATCACCGACCGCACCGTCACCGAAACCACGACCGTTCAACTGGACGCTTCCTCCTCCGATTCTGGCGACTCCACCTCCCAATACATTCCNGAGGATGGATATGCATGGGACCTNGACTTGACCGAGGACAAGGACAACGACGGCGACCCAGAGAACGANGATGATTTGGTGGGCGCNACCATCGATTGGAACAATGTCGCTCCCGGTGAATACGAAATCGGATTGACGGTGACCAACAACGTGGACATGACCGACANCGCGACCATTCGTGTTTACGTCAGTTATGCAGGCTATTGGGCCGATTTTGAAATCGGCGGCAACAGCAGCGGAAATCCCGCAGAGTTGGANTTTGACGCCATCATCCACTACGACAAAGACGAGGGCAACACCATCGTCAAAGCGCAGGTTGAGTTGGAATATCCCAAGGAAGACGGGGATTGCACCTCCCTTCCCGGTGCCAACAACTGCCGCGCTAAACTTGACATCTTCGCCTACAACGANGAGGACGAAGAAGCGTCCAATACGACCTCAACCGACGTTGACTCTCGCGAGGACGGCGACTGTGATAGCGAACAGGACTGCATCCATCTCAAGCTTTCAGGCTACATGTTTGCAGACACCGAATCCACCTACGGCGACGGTGAATGGACCATGAAAATCCGCAACGAGCGAGTCAACGATTTCAACATCGACCAGTTTGTCATCCGCCTCTACTACAAGTGAGGAGGGAAAAAGATGCGACGAACGAGTATCGTAGCGACCATTGGCCCTGCATGCGACGATCGAGAGACGCTGAAATCCCTGCTCGAGTCGGGTGTAGACGTTTGTCGCTTCAACTACTCTCACGGGGAGCCAGAGGACAAAACCGACCTCTATCACCGGGTTCGTTCCATTGAAGANGAACTGGGCAGACCCACCTGCATTCTTGCTGACCTTCCTGGCCCAAAACTTCGCCTCGGAAATTTCCCTGAGGTTGAAATGTTGGAAGAGGGCACCGAGGTGCTCCTCCACTGCGGCGTTCGCCATTTGGANGCGACCCACGGCACCGACTTCCCCGTCGAATACGGCGGTCTTTCTGCAGAACTGAAGGTCGGCGACCCTATCTTGGTGGCCGACGGCCTCATTCGTCTCACCGTGTTGTCGACCACCGGCCAAGTCAACGGGACCGTCCGTTGTAAGGTGGAAGACGGCGGCCCCATCAGCAGTCGGAAAGGGGTGAACGTTCCCGGTACTTTGGTCGATTTACCCGCCATTGGGCCCAAGGACCAAGCGGCTTTGCAACACGCCCTCGAGAACGGGGCCGATTACATCGCCGTCAGTTATGTTCGAACGGCCGAAGACCTCGCTCCGGCGAAGGAAGCGGTGAAGGCGGCCTCCATGCACGTTCCCGTGCTGGCAAAAATTGAGCACCCCGTTGCTCTTGAGAACTTGGACAGCATCCTCAACACCGCCGACGCCGTCATGGTTGCTCGCGGTGATTTGGGTGTCGAAATCCCGTTGGAGAACGTGCCGGTGGTGCAACAGCAAATCATTGACAAAGCACTGGAGCGGGGCATGCCGGTCATCGTGGCCACACAGATGCTCGACTCAATGACCTTCCAGCCTCGGCCGACAAGGGCAGAAGTGAGCGATGTTTCAACAGCGATTCGTCACGGGGCGACCGGCGTCATGCTCTCGGGTGAAACCGCTTCGGGCAAGTACCCGCTCGAAACCGTCGAAACGATGGCTCGTATCGTCAAGGCTACGGAAGACGGGTTGGGGGCATCCGATCTTCGCCCCACCGCCCTGGCTCGATTTCGGTCAACCCGAGCGGTTGCTCACGCAGGGGTTGAGCTCGCTCGGGAGTCGGGGGCCAAACGCATCGTCGTTGCCACCCAACACGGAACCTCGCCCCGTCTCGTTTCTGGTTATCGTCCGGACATTCCCGTCACGGCGGTGAGCGACCGGTTGCGTGCGCTTCGACGAACCTGCCTGCTTCCAGGGGTTGATGCCATTCTTTCCAAGGAACACGACCGTGGTTCGAAGACCATGAGGGAAGCGGTTGAACAACTCGTGGTCCAAGGCCGTATCAAGCCGGGCGAGCGGGTGGTGTCCATTTCGGGCAGTCCACTCGCCATGCGTGGCGCGACCAGCACACTTCGCCTCTACAAAATCGGCGACAACGGGGAAATATTGGACACAGAATGAGTGCGAAGGCCGGTATTTCCGGCCAAAACACCGCAGATAGCGCGTCGCGCTTTTGATATAGGGGATATTTGTCGCATGGCCTGCTAAGGAGCGATTACCATGCCATCACAATGGGAAGACAGAAGCAAGCCACACCGCAACATCGTGTTTATCGGTCACGTCGACCACGGAAAGTCCACCACCGTTGGACGTCTCCTCCTCGACTCCGGCCACATCGAAGAGCACGTGATTGAGAAGAACGAGAAACTCGCCGCTGAATCCGGTAAGGCCGGTTTCGGTCTTGCGTACGTCATGGACGGACTCAAGGAAGAGCGCGAGCGTGGTATCACCATCGACGTTGCTCACAAGGAGTTCTTCACCCCTGACTACTACTGGACCATCATCGATGCTCCAGGCCACCGCGACTTCGTCAAGAACATGATCACCGGTGCTTCGCAAGCTGACACCGCTGTTCTGCTCTGCGCTGCCAACGACGGTGTCAACGCCCAGACCAAGGAGCACGCTTTCTTGGCCAAGGTGTTGGGTGTCAAGGGCCTCATCGTCCACGTCAACAAGATGGACATCTCCGGTGTCGACTGGACCGAAGAGAAGTACAAGGCTGCCTGCGCTGAAGTTTCCGGCCTCCTCAAGATGGCTGGTTTCAAGCCAGACGACGTCCCCATGATCCCTGCCTCGTCCCTCAACGGCGACAACGTGTTCAACAAGTCGGACAAGTGCCCTTGGTACAACGGNCCAACCCTCTTNGAGGCCATCAACGCCACGCCCATGCCNGACAAGCCATCCGACAAGCCTCTCCGCTTGCCCATTCAGGANGTCTACAAGATCTCCGGTATCGGTACCGTGCCNGTTGGNAAGATCGAAACCGGNNNNCTCAACGTCGGNAAGAACGTNGTNTTCAACCCNTCNNNNAAGGGCGGTGAAGTGAAGTCCATCGAGATGCACCACACCATGGTCGACAAGGCCGAGCCAGGCGACAACGTTGGTTTCAACGTCCGTGGCCTCGCCTCCACCGACATCCGCCGTGGCGACGTTGCNGGCTACACCGACAGCGAACCAACCTTCGTGCGACACGACGAGACCTTCGTGGGACAAATCCAGCTCATGGACATCCCCAAGGCTGTCTCCGTTGGCTACACCCCTGTGTTCCACGCTCACACCGCTCAAGTCGCTGTGAAGTTCANGGAACTCCTGGAGAAGACCAACAAGTCCGGCAAGGAAGCCAACCCTTCCTTCCTCAAGACTGGCGACGCTTGTCTCATCCGCTTCCAGCCAACCAAGCCCATGGCCATTGAGCAAATGGATACCTTCCCTGAGCTCTCTCGCTTCGCTATCCGCGACATGGGTAAGACCGTGGCTGCTGGCGTTTGCCTGAAGATCGAGAAGAAGTGAGTTCGCTCACGAAACGATTGATGCGAGGAGTGGATTGAATGGTTGCTGTGACTGTCATCAAGTTGACCGGTGAGAACCACAAGGACATCGATGACGTTGCCAGCCAGATCAAGACCATCTGCGACAGCGGCGGTATCAACCTCCGTGGTCCAATTCCCCTGCCTACCCGCCGACTCGTGGTGCCCGTTCGCAAGGCACCTGACGGTGAAGGCAGCGAGACCTACGACCACTGGGAGATGCGCATCCACAAGCGCCTGCTTGAGATGGACATCTCAACGGCCAAGGACCAAACCGCACTCCGCTCGGTGACCAAGATCCCCATCCCCGACACCGTCAGCATCGAGATCTCGATGAGAAACATCAACTGAACCGGTTGATGCGCCCCGCCCGAATGGGTGTTTTCAACACGACCTGCGTAGCGTTTACCGTTTCTCATGAGAGAACCATCCGATCTCCGATTCGAGAGCGGTTGTGCTCGATGAACCGTCGTTTGATGAGCACACCAACCGTCCAATGTTGGGGCTGAGTCTCAGAGTTCAGCACGCTCGGCAACGCCAGCGTCCGTGAGCCAAGCTGCCGTGCCTTCATCCAGAACGTGAACGTCACCCGCTTCAAGTGTCAGCGGTTGACCACTGGCGTCCATCACGGGCTCCGGAAGGGTTTCGAGGATTCGAACACGCACGTTCCCTTCGTCCGACGGTTCCTCCGTCGTGTGTTCAACGACCGTGACCCCTGATTCGTCCTCGGGCTGAGGTTGAGGTGGTTCGTCTTGAATCGTGGTCAGCGGTTCCTTTGACGGTGCCAGTTCCATGGCTGCACCGTGCTTGTTCGTGGCGGCCGCAGCCGAGGTTGCTGCTGGCGAAGATTCCGGTGCCGTGCTCGTCGGTGTCGGTTCAGCGACGGCCGATGCCGTGGTGGAAGCAGGTGGTGCCTGGTCTTGCATGTCGGCCAAGAGATAGGCTTCTTCATCCGCCCACGGAGCGTCGTCCATCCAGCGTTCTTCTGCATCCTCTTCGGCTTGAGGCAGCGGTTCCATGGTGTCCTCGAAGGCCAAATCCGGCGGAGGCCCGGCGGTCAGGGTGCCTTCGCCAACAAAGGCGTCCAGTTGCATGGTGCCCGGGGCATGGGTTCGTGGTTGCATCATGATCTCGCCGAGCAATCCTTGCTGCATACCCTGCCAGTCAATTTCTTTCTTGAAACGGTCCACGTTGAGTTGGAGGGCATGATAGAATGCCTTCTCAGCAGGGTCGTGTCGCTGCCAATCCAGCGAGGGAAGCTCCTGATTCATCCCGGGGTTGACACCGCTCCGCAACGCCTGACTGGCCGCATGTTGCATCATCGCCACCATCCGCTTCCGTGCGAGTTCGGAGGCGATGCGGCGGATGTTGGTTTGGCGTTTCTGCAGGTTTTGCAATCGCATGTCAATGGACCCTTTCCGGACCATGTTTTGAATCTCCAAATCCAAGCTGGACAGCAAGGCTCGCACCATTTCCCAAAAATCCTGTCGGGGGAGCGGAACCGGCACGTGGCGCGGCAGTTGCTGCCGGTGTGTGGTGAACAACTGCTCTTCGATCTCTTGGGCTTGTCCGCCGTCGAGATCCCGAACAGGGGTCATGATGTGGACGTGAAGGTGACGGGATTTGAATCCTCTTCCGCTCCTTGATTGTCCGTCTTCCTCCCGACGCAGGGATGACACCCCTTCATATTGAACGACCCCACCTCGCAGAGCGAGGTGTTTTCCCGTGGTCGTCCCCGATGAGAAGGTTCGCGTTCGCTCGTCGTGCGCTGCTGCCATCGCCATGACCGGATTGATGCTTCTCGTGTTGGCCCAACCGATGGTCGGTTCGCTCGGTCCTTTCTCCACCGACGTTGCACGTTCGACCTACTACACGCCGCAGGCGGGAGAAGAGGGCGTCAACACCACCAGCACCGGTGTGCTCAGCATTCCATACAATCGAACCTTCTCCGGCGGGCAAATCGATGTCACGCCCATGTGGTCCGAGGCGCCTGACACCAGTGCTCGGTTCGGCATCGATGCAAATGCGGGATGGAATGGAACGCATCAGGGCACCCAGGGGATTGGCCACGGTGGCCAGTTGAGTCTCGCCACGCAATCAACGCTGGCCACACTGACCGATTTTGAAACCCTCATCGAGACCCTCCCCGACTGGGTGGGTCAGGGGCCCAATCACAACGCTTGGAACGTGGTCCCGCTCAACGCCTCAACGGCACAACAAGGCGAACCCATCAATGCGACGCACGGACAGCGCGTGCTGGCCACCCAAGGCCTTGGTGGTCTGCAAGCCAACATGAGTGGCTGTTTGGCTTCGCCGGCCGAGGTCGTGCCGGCCTTTGTCAATCAGTACAACCTGACCGTTGATCATTGGCTCGCCTTCAAGGACGACGACGCCGCCTGGATGGAGCGTCGCACGGCCGGCGGCAACTGGCAAGTGCTCGTTCCGACGGGTGGCTACGGCAATTCATCGAGTCTTTCGGGTGCACCAGCCAGCTCGTGGGCGGGCGAGTCCGATGCCTGGCAACAAGCCCATTTCTCCCTCGACACTGTGGTCCAATCTTCTCCGACCTTGGAAGTGCGGTTCTGTTTCCAAACCTCAAGCACGCCTGGCCTGCGCCATGGTTGGTTCGTTGACAACTACACGCTCTCCAACCTCGGCGATGTCGCGGGCGCATGGTTCCACGGCAACATGAGCGGCGATTATGCTAACAACGCCGATGGACGGCTGTACCTGCCTGCGAACCTCTCAGGCTTGACGGGCCCGATGAAGCTTGAATTCTGGGCCAACTGGGACCTCGAGGGCTCGTTCTCGGACAATTTACTGGTCTACGTGAGCGTGAACAACGGCACAACGTGGGCGCCCGTTTCGGGCATTCCCGGGATGCCAGGCAACGGGTTTGCCTATCAGGGAACGTATTACACCGATGAGTCGCTTGGATGGGTTCCAATTTCCTACAACATTCCCAGCGGCGTTTCGGGTCACCCAAACGCCTCCAACGTGCTGTTTCAATTCCAGGTGACGACCAACCACCACACTGGGTATGGGGGCTTTGCCTCCTCGGGTTGGGAAGGCGTGGCTGTAGACGATGTCACCGTCATCCATCGTCCGGGCACCGCCAGCGAAGAGCGACGTCAACTGGCAAATTTCTCCATGAACTCCACCAACCATGTGGGTGACGTCCACGGTTGGCTCGACCCTTCAACGGCTGTCATCAACGAATGGGTCTGGACCACTGATTTCGGCATGAACCCTTCCTCGAGCACGCTACGTTCGTTTGAGAATTCAATGACCACCCCTCCCGGCTGGACCATCGAGGGCACGTGGCCCGACGGCTGGGAGGTGGGGTCGACCCGCAATTCCTCAGGATGGGGACCCGGGGTCTTCCACTCTGGCAACAACGGGGCCGCCATCAACCTCACGACCAAGTACACCAACAACGTCTACACCCACCTCATCAGCGAGGAGTACACCGTCCCCAACAACGCCACGGCGCGCCTTTCCTTCCGTTCCTGGGTTTGCACGGAATTCAACTGGGACGGGGGCGGCGTGGCCATCTCAACCGACGGCGGCCAACAGTGGTGGTGGCTCCCTCCACAGCTCGATGGCTTCCACGACCAAATCTCCACCGTGAACACGAATTCGCCCTTCTTCGGCCGCGGCATCATCGACGGTTCCAGCGTTCCAAACGGCTGCAGCGCTTCCAATCAACGCGATTTTGAACTGAAGACCTACGACCTGTCCAACCTTTCCGGTCAGTCGATCAAGGCACGCTTTTCCTTCTTCTCAGACACCTATGTGGAAGGCGATGGGTGGTACATCGATGATGCCGGGGTTGAAATCGATGTCTTCGAATCCACGGGCACGTGGGTGTCCCGTTCCATCAGTCCCGATCCACTGTTCGGTTACGGCTGGTTGGATGGCTGGTACGAACAACCCGACGGCACGACCCTCTTGGTTGATGTGTTGGACGCTCAACACCAACCCATCGAGGGCCACACGAACCTCACGCTGCCTGTTCCCGTAGCCGTGGACCCGGTGGAACACCCTACCGTCCACGTCCGCGTACGGATGGCCACCAATGACACCTACGTCACGCCGCTGGTTCACAGCCTCTCCGTCGGTCGAACCACGTACATCGGCCCTCAGCACATCGTCAACAGTCCAGCTGGCGACAACGCCATGGTGGACAGCAACGGAACCTTACGTGTCACCGGTTCGTTCACCCTTCCGCTTTCGTCCATGGCCACTTGCCCCCACGACGGCTACCGTCTCACCACGGTTGGTGACAACCTGACATGGCTCACCACCAACGGCCAACTGATCGCCTCTGCACACGTGCCCGGAAGAGAGCCCACGACCTACCTCAATCACTCGCTCGGCGGTCGTATCGGGCTGATGAACGACTTCACCATCGCCGCCAACGGCGGGGAAGCCTTTGTCCGAGCCAAGGCTGAGCCGGACTGCGTCTCGCCACCCGAACGCCCCCATCTTGCGCTGGGTTGGAACAACGTCTCCGTGATGGCATGGCCGCCCAGCGGCATGTCAAACCACATCGGTTTGAACATCCACCTTTCGCGCGCCGAGCACAACGGCACGAACCTCACATGGAGCCCCAGCGCTCCTACGCCAAGCATCGCCATGTCGAACAGCACCCTTGAGTTGTCGTACACGACGCTCGAGCCCCCCGGGGCTGGAAACAGCGGTCCGCCCCCCGCAGTGGTCCTTTCCCTCAACAACCAAACCTCAACGACGGAGGTTCGAATCAACGGCGTGCTCCAAACCTTGGCCGAAGGTCAAACCGCCTTGAGCCACCAATCAACTGCTTCGTGCCCTTCCTCCTCGAACGCTTCACTCAGTCCTGTGTTCATCGCGCTGCAACGAACGTGCACGCTGACCGTGGAAGTTCAGGGGACGGCCGACGTCAAAGTGTTGCAGTTCATGCATCTGCTTCCTGACACAACCCTTCAGATCCGTGTCAGCGCTGGTGACCTCAACACGGCCAAAGAAGCCTCAGCAGGTGTCGACATGCGTACGATGCTCGATGTGCCTCTTAAGGTTCAGACCGATGTGGGTGGACTTCGTGTCGGATTGAACGCCACCACGCTGCCGCTGATGACCGAGTCGGTGGATGCGCCCGCCTACACTCGGTGGTTGCCCGGCCAGACCGTGATGTTCACCACGCACCACACCCGCTCCAACCCGCTTGACTTGTCCGAAAACGCTCCAGACATCACCGAGGTCTCGTTCCTGCTCGGACCGAGCAGCGATGCGAACGAGGCGTTCATCCACGTTGAACTCGATCGCATCCAAACAGCGCCAAGGTTCCGGCAAATGGACGGAGCAGGCTTGGCATTGTTCGATGCCAGTGCCTCCAGCGTCGTCTGCACCATGAACACGTGCACCATCGATTGGGCGTTCAAGAGCACGTGGCTGCTCGACGACGTTGACGACCTCCACGTGCTCACCACGGCCACGGATGACGAGGGGTTGGCCGCAGGCCCCGAAGTATTTGTCAGAAAGACGGCGTTCAACGAGGTTGAGAACGACCTTGAGGTCGTGGAGTTCACGGTCACGGACAGCCAACAGCGGCGCATTGACGATTGGACCAATTCCTTCTGGCCGTTCCACCTTGATGAAAATGAGACCTTGTTAGCCTCCGGACGGGTTCGAATGGAAGGCATTGCCAACCAGTGGGTCGAGGCTGGAGAGGCTGAAGCGACGGTTACCCTTCGCGCTGTTCCGCCGAAAAACCTCTCAGGGGGCCCGGACGAATGGCCCGGCGAACCGGTCTCCTGGTCCCGTTCGTGGACGGCCGAGGTTGAATCAGGCGGCTGGTTCAGCGTTCAGACCTCTACGCCAACGGACGAAGACGGTGTACCGAGTAACACCTTCCTCGAACTTGTTCCAAGTCTTTCACGAAGGGGTCCCGTTGGTCTCAACGCTTCCTCTAGCGAGGACCGAACGGTGGTGTTGACCCCCACGCGTCTCCTCTTCGACACCGTGCAACCCACGGTCAACACGCTCACGGTGTTGGATTCAGGTCAAGAGGTTCCTGCCGACGGTCATGTGGCCATGTACGGGAAGGACATCGCCCTTCGGCTGCAGATCAGCGATCCGGAAGGGTTAGCGAGCCTCCTTGAGGTATGGACGTGGCTTGAGAAGCTGCACGACACCAACAACAACGGCCTCATGGAAGCGGATGAATACCGCATGGAGACGGTGAGCCTGAATCGCGGCGTGGCTGAATTGGAAGTTGACTTGCCGCTGCTTTCCTCTGAAAGCGTGGTGCCTGACGGCGCCAACGCAGGACGTCTGAGCATCGTGCTGGTGGGCGAAGATTTGGCAGGGAACACGCTGGTGGGCGGAGGGACGTTCGGCGAAGCCAACGATTTGGCCACCTTGAGTGTGCAGCGGCGAGCCGACACCACCGTGGACGTGGACAACATCGGCTTGGATGCTGTCCAAGGGCGTCTGCTGGCCGGGCACCAGCATGAATTCGCCTTCACGTTGGGCGACGCCAACGGAATACAGTCCCTCGAGAGCATTCGTTTGGCTCTGCTCGGTGAGGTGAATACCTCAGCGTGTTTTATCCACTACGAACCTCGCTTTGGCGAGATGACGTACGACGAGTTTTGCTTCGCAGAACGTCCGGTGGTCGATGTTCAACAGCGCCCCCTGCTCACCACCTACGACCTGACCTTCTCCTTCCGATTGGACTGGAACAAAACGGCTTCACTGAACGGCACCGTTGGCGTTCCGGGACTCAGCGTCATCGATGAGGGCCAGGACGTCGGGTTGGGGCTGTACCGTTTGAGCAGCCTTGCCTGGACCGCCAGCGACGATGTTGAACTGAGGTGGATTGACATTACCGATCTGCAATCTCCTCACGGACAAACGGACGGTACCACGCATTGGTTCCACCGAAACGACCCGGTCCAACACCGCATTGGCCTGTACCACAACAACACCGCCGTGTTGGCGGAGGGCTTCCCCAACAGCGGTCATTTCATGTGGACGCTAAGTGATAGCGAGCGCTTGGAAACGGGACGGGTGAACCTTTCCACCACCGGTGTGATGAATTTCACTGTGGCCATGAACGAAAACATCCTGTACGACGATGAGGGGCTGTTTTCCATCACACCAGACGGCTTCCCGGGGCATGATCTCAACGGCTTGAGTTACGATGTAGTGGTGGACGATGTGGCGCCTAAACTCGTGATTGCGCCGGGCATGCTCGAGAATTTCGCCTCGAACGAATTGAACGATGTCGCCATCACCGTCAGCATCAACGACGATACCGATATGCCGCCAGGTCCGTTGGAGATGCACACACTGTTCTATCGTCTGGGTCAGCCTGTTGAAGGCTCTCAGCAAACGATTGCGCTGCCACTCAACGCAACACTGAACGATTTCACCGTGTATTCGGGAACCGTTGATTTCCTTCCCGAGGGCGTCACCCTCACCCGGAGTGATGTGCTTCTCGTATGGTTCAATGCGACCGACCGTTCTGGACGCATGTTGACCGGCTACGGTACGGCCTCGGCACCGCTGAATGTCGGATTGACGTGGTTTGCCTTTGAACCGGTGCTCACGGACCTGTCAGCCACACCCTTCCGCCCAGTGGTGGGTGAGAATGTCTCGGTCTACGCCCGTGTTGCCAACGACGGTCTGCTGGCGGGCGAATTTACCGTCGTTCTTCGCGACGACGAGGGCCGGGAAATGAACAACGCCACGGCGTTCCTCAACACCGGCGAGTGGATCAATTTCGTCTGGAACATCGAGGCCTGGAAGGAGGGCAGGCTGGGATTGACAGTTGAGATTGTTGATTTCACACCGCAGGTTCCTGTTCCGTTAGCGGATATTCAGCCCAATGAAAGCGATAATCCGTCGGGCGGCATGGCCACGCTGAGCCTGTCCGTGCTTTCCCTGCTGGTCGCGGGGATGGTGCTGTTCGTCGTGCGAAATCAACGTGCTCAGCGAGAAGAAGTCTACCATCTTGAACGCATTCGCCGTATTGTGGCTCATCGCCGCCCGCCACCGAAACCCGTGGAGTTGGTGGACATCCTGCAAGAGGAATAGTCAAGAAGAACAGGCCTCACGAGCAGACAGAAGCCGGGGTACCCGAGTGGTCAAAGGGGGTGGATTCAAGCTCCTCTGCATATTGCTTCGCAGGTTCGAATCCTGCCCCCGGCATTACCAAGCATATGCTCGATGAGAACTGTGCGGCTGTCAAGCCGTCTGAATGAGAATCCTGCCCCGTGTTGAATCCATTACAGTCGCCCGTTTTTTCACTGAGTTTGTCGTTTCCGATACCGCTGTCGGGGGTTGGATTAAAGCACGGTGGGCCGTGGTTGGTTCATGGACCCCACCGAGGTGCAGAGCATCGACCAAGGGGTGTTCGCTTTTCCCAAGCCGACCTTCAGGCACGGTCTAGGCTATGTCTTTTCCATCTCTGCCATGCTCGTCGCTTTTGGATTGTTTTCCAGCAGCCTTGTGATACCTGATGTTCCACGCGTGGAGGAAGCCAACGTGCTTCCTTACCTCCACGATGACATGGCAGTCTATGATTACGGACCGCTGCAGGACGGCTACGACAGTGAGGAGTACGCCAATCAGGCCGCCTTTGTTGTGGTGCCCCTTGAACTGGTTGAAGGGACCCTTGCCTACGACGATTGCGAGTGGGTGGAAGACGACGAAGGTGGAGGCCATTGGGATTACGATTTCTCCATGGCAGGCGCCCAACCGCTCACCATGATGGACGCCGAGGGCACGGTGATTCAAGCAGCGTTTTCCTTGCAAGGGTCGCTCTCTCCGGAAGGTGAAATGGACGATCCCGGTTGCGGGAGTGAATGGTACCGAACCATCAAGGGTTACGGCATGGACGCCGACAATTTCCTGTTCAATGCCTTTGTTTTGGTGGAGGAGAACCCACCTCGCTACCAACTGTTGTCGGTGAAGGAAATCGGGAACCTCAACAACCCAACCAACGATCCGCAAGAGGTCACGCAGCGCGAAGACCGTGGCCGCTGGGCCTTGCTCAGCACCGGTGTCGCTGGACTGATATTCATGTACAGCACCTCGCCTCCGCTGATGGACAACCTTCGCAAAATTCGCAAGGCGAACCGTTCGGCCGTGAAGGACACCACCTCTGCTCCGGGCGTCCTCGGGTTCGGTGGCCGCTTATTCCCCCACTTTGGCCCCAATTTTCAGCCACTGCCCTACGAGAACCATCCCGCCCGTTCGGTGAACGACGATTGGTTGTTTGGGGCGCCCGTACCCAGCAGCTTCAACGACCCGTACGCTGGGGATCAAGACGGGAAACTCATTCGCGAGCATCCCAACGTCATCGGCACGCCCAAGGCGGCGTTACTCACGCCCTACAGCCTTGGTGCCATCGTGTTCGCCGGTTCGTTCATCTGGCTCTCCGC
>NZEQ01000028.1 GCA_002689105.1 Verrucomicrobiales bacterium
ATGAACGTTGGGACACCCGACGAACCCACCGTTGGCTCGGTGCGCACCTACCTGCGAGAGTTCCTCCTTGACCCGGATGTCATCGACATTCCTGCTCCCCTTCGCCACCTGCTCGTCCGAGGCATCATCCTTCGAACACGCCCACGAAAGATCGCCCCGCTCTACCAGAAAATCTGGATGGAGGAAGGGTCCCCGCTCAGGGTGTATTCCAAACGCGTGGCCGAAAACCTGCAGGACTTGAATCAGGACATCGACATTGAATTCGCCATGCGATACGGAAACCCGAGCATTCGGAGTGGTCTTGAGAACCTCAAAGCCCGCGGCGTAACCGACCTTCTCTTGCTTCCCATGTTCCCCCATTATGCCCAAGCCACAACAGAATCGTCGTTGAAACATGCTCACCATCAACTTAGCAAAATGAAGTGGGAACCCAACCTTTTGGAGATGAGTCATTTTGAGACGGCGGAGGAATTCATCGCTCCGCTCACCGAATCCATCCGCCCTCACCTGTCGGAAGACACCCACTTGCTGTTCTCCTATCACGGCCTCCCCATCTCGCATGTCAAACGCATTGACACATCCAAATCGCACTGCCAAACCGTTGACGACTGCTGCACCATTTCTTGCGAAGGAAACAGCCTGTGTTACGGCCATCATTGCTACAAGACCACCATGGCCGTTGTTGAGCGGCTTGGATTGACACCGGACCGTTGGTCCCTCAGTTACCAAAGCCGAGTGGGGCCCGTCAAATGGTTGGAACCCTCAACGACCCAGATGGTCGAAGCCCTGGTCAAAAAGGGCGTCAAAAAACTGGCCATCGTGGCGCCGGCCTTCCTCGCCGACGGTCTGGAAACGCTCGAAGAACTGGACATCGGTATTCGTGAAGAGTTCATGGAACACGGTGGCACGGAGCTGAAGGTCATCAACTGCCTAAACGATGACGAGCAATGGATTCAGGGGCTTGAACAACTCATCGCAAAAGAATTCCAGCAGGTCGTGGCTTAGAAGCGGTCAGCGATGCGCTCTGCTTCGGCGACCACGTGAGTTACCGAGACGCCGCTGAAGCACCAACCCGCTCGAGTGAACGCTTGGTCTTCGGACATCAACGATGCCATATAACCCGGAGGATACGAAGGAATACGGCGAACACCGATGTGCTCAAACAGCACCGGCGCAGCCTCGCTCAACAAATGTCGCAAGGAAGCCTTGACCTCCTCGTGCGATGAAGAACGGTCGGACGGCGCCATGACCCGAAACAGACGATGACCTGATGGCGCTCGAGAACTGCCGTGAACGTCGCTTTCGTGTAAAATACCGCTCACCGGGCAGGTTTCATCGGGAATCAAGGTCCCATAACCTACCTTGACCGAAGAGACCTGGGCCTCGGTGTAGCCAACGGCGTAGACGTTGAGTTCGGTGAATTCACCTGCCGTGCGACGAAGCGGAGCGCACCAAATCACCGAGGAGAGGGGGAGCTTGCGGGCCTCTGCCACCTCTTCGGGCGTGGCGGAAGCGGCGTTCATGCTGAAGGAAACATTGTCAAGGACCTCAAGGCGCTGAACAAGGCCGTCGATCAGCGTCTGCATACCGCCTTCAAAGGAGGCCGTCGAGCCCGGCTTGGGAGTGAAGAGCGGGTAGGTTCCGTTCATCATGTTCTTCACCCTCTTCCATTTGACGGGAGGTTCGGTTCCGAAACGCGTCAGGGAGGGCATCAAAAAATCAGCATCCACATGGGCAGAACGGTCGTTCACGATGCCCAGGGTCATGGCGTCGTTGACCGACGCCAACGGCATGGCGTCAGCCACGGAACGGGTGCCCTGACGAGCGCCTTTCAGACCTCGCCATACCTTGAGCGGGCCCCCTCTCAAGACGAGCCATGGGGAGAGTTTCTGGCGGCGACCCTTGGTTGAAATCCAGCGTGTCTTGGCCTTCGGGTTTGATGCAGAAAAACGCTGGCCGAGGCCCAAATCGTCCACCAGTCTCCAGAAGGCAGGGTGGGCACGAGTGGCGTTAACAGCGACATCGCAGGTCCATCCGTCTCGAGCCCAAGTCTCGATGACACCACCGCAACGCTCGCTCTTCTCCACAATTTCAACATGGATGTCCGGGCGTTTTGCGGCGATTCGGTAGGCGACGGTCAGTCCGGAGAGACCGGCGCCGACCACGCAAACGGCGCTTGAGTTGCCAAGGTCGCTGGCCACGCACAAGGGTCGACGAAGTTCATCGCCGTACCGAATCCAATCTTCCAGCGACGCCACGCCATCACCTGTTGAGCCAATCGACGGGTTGACGGAGCACGTTCACCATCGCCTCCTCTTCAGAACCCGGCTTCACCTCNTGNCAGTANTCCCACCGGGAGGTAAGNGGGAGGGACATNANNATGCTNTCAATTCGTCCGTTCGTGGTCAAACCGAATTTNGTNCCCCGNTCGTAGACCAAGTTNAANTCAACATAACGNCCTCNTCGAAGTTGNTGCCANTCNTTCTGTTNGGNCGTGAAGGCCATGGTTCTGCGGCGTTCAAGAATNGGCATGTAGGCCTCAAGGAAATGGGAGGCGCAATCCTCAACGAAGGCAAAACACGCCTCTTTGCTTTGAGACCTCAAGTCGTCAAAGAACACGCCACCCACGCCACGACGCTCCCCTCGATGCTTGATGTGAAAGTAATCATCGCACCAGGTTTTGTACGCANCNTAGTCGGCGATCTCGTGACGGTCGCAGACGTTTTTGTGGACCTGATGGAAATGCACGGCGTCCTCTTCAAAGAGGTAAGACGGGGTCAAATCTGCGCCGCCACCGAACCACCAACTTCCCTCAACCACGCCCTCACCTCGCTCAAAATAGCGGTAATTTGCGTGGACCGTTGGCGCCATCGGGTTGTGCGGGTGAAGAACGAGACTCAACCCCGTTGCAAAGAAATCCAAGTCTTCGCCAACGAGGTCGTGCCCACCGCCCATCTTGGCGGCCGCTTCGGGGCTCAGNGTACCGTGCACGACGCTCACGTTGACCCCTGCTTTCTCGAACACGTTTCCNTCGGAGAAGACGCGACTTCGACCACCGCCACCCTCTTCGCGAGTCCATTCGTCTTCACGATAAGAGGAGGCGTCAAGCGCTGCAATGGCGTCACATATGGTGTCTTGAAGCCGATACACCATGTCGACCATGGTCTGCCTCATGCGGATTCACCCGTGATCAAACGCAGGACCGCTTCGACACAGTCGATTTGAGCGCCCGGAGCAAAACCATGGCCGAGATTGAACACATGCCCTGGCGCATCGCCCGCTTCATCCAACACGCGCTGCGCCGCCAGAGTCGCCGCCTCGGGGCTGCCGTGCATTCGAGAAGGGTCGAGGTTTCCTTGGAAGGCAAACTGGTCTCCAAACGCCGTACGGTTCGCCCGCAGGTCATCACGCCAGTCCAACGACACGGCGTCGATATCAAGCGTTCGAATGACATGGTGAAGATGCCCGCTGCCTTTGGCGTAATGAATCANAGGNACACGATGATTGGCTTGNTCTCGGAACACCTCAACGGCNCGTTTCGTGGCGGGCAACGCGATGCGCTGGTAGTCCTCGACCGACAACAACCCGGCCCATGTGTCGAACAACTGCACGGCGTCAGCACCGCCGTGGTTGACCTGGTCGGCAAGCAGATGACCCACAGCATCGGCCATTCGCATCAGCACCCGTTCTGAAGCCTCTGGGTTTGAGAAAACCGTCGCCCTGGTGTTGTGGAATTCTTTGTCTCCGGTCCCACCGGCGAGCAAGTACAACGATGTNGTCCANGGGCACCCTGCGAAGCCCAAACGGGCGATGTCTTGGCGTTCCTCGCCGATGGCCTTGAGGGCGTCGGCGGCCCAAGGAGCGTGCTTCCTTGCGGAGAAGGCGGTCCAATCGTCAACGTCGTCAAACGTGAAGGGGTCAATGCGAATCCCGCCTCCGTACTCCACCTCATAGCCAAGCGCAGGGAGAGGCGTGAGGATGTCGCTGAACACGATGGCGGCGTCGATTGAACCGTAGCGCTGGATGGGTTGCATCGTGATGTTGGTGCACAGGTCAAGGTCCTGACAGCGTTCCCAAAACGAGTGCTCAGCGGCGAGTTTTCGATATTCGGGGAGGTGGCGTCCTGCCTGACGCATGAACCAAACCGGCGTGCGGTCGACCGGCTGGCGGTTCAGCGCAGCAACGATTCGCTCTTTGCCGTTCATGATGTCAACTCCATTTCCGAAAGCGCATCGTCCATGGCTGCAACCAAGCCGAGGATGTGGGAGGTGTCGTGCGAGGTGGATAAAAACCCGATTTCGTAGGCTGATGGGGCAAGCATGTAGCCTCGGTCAAGCAAAGCCCGGTGCACATCGGCGTAAAGCCCGGCAGCGTCTTTGGCGATTTGATCGGCTCGAACAGCGGGTTGTCCGTTTCCGGGGGAGAACCAAAACAGGCTCTCCATTCGAACCATGCGCATGGGATGACCGTGTTTTTCCAACACCGATTCCATCTTCTCTTCAAGCAGCGCGCCCAACGCCTCCATGTGGTCGTAGGCCCCGCTGTCCAACAGGTCAAGCGTCGTCGCACCNGCNGCCATNGCNAGTGGATTNCCGGACANGGTTCCGGCCTGATAGACGGGCCCGAGGGGAGAGAGTTGCTCCATGATTTCGTGTCGGGCACCGTAGGCCCCGACGGGCAGACCGCCACCGATGACTTTCCCCAAGGCCGTCAGGTCGGGGACCACGCCACAAAGGTCGCCGTAGCTCCCCTCTTTGAAGCGGAAACCGCTGATGACCTCATCGAAGATCAGCAGGGCACCATGGGCGTCACACAGGGCTCGCAAACCCTTGAGGAATTCAGGTCGCTGCACCAAGAGGCCGTTGTTGGCGGGAAGCGGTTCAATCACCACGGCTGCAATCTCATCGCCGTGCTCCTTGAAGAGGTACTCCACGGCCTCCAAATCGTCCAAAGGACAGATGAGGGTGGTCGCCACCGTGTCTTGAGGGATTCCGGGGCTGCTGGCGATACCAAAGGTGGCCAAGCCGCTGCCCGAGGACACCATCAAGGCGTCAACGTGGCCGTGGTAGCAGCCCTCAAACTTNACCAGCATGTCACGCCCGGTGTAGCCTCTGGCCAACCGAACAGCGCTCATCACGGCCTCTGTTCCAGAGGAGACAAATCGGACCTTATCCATGTGGTCAAAACGTTGTTTCACCCGTTTAGCCAACTCGATTTCACCGAGGTGGGGCGCACCAAACGATGTCCCGTTGAGCATTTTTTCATGGACGGCTTCGATGATTTGGGGGTGCGAATGCCCGTGAATCAACGGGCCCCATGACTGAACAAAATCGACCAGCACGTTGCCATCAACATCGGTTACGTGGGCACCGGAGGCTTTTTCGAAGTAAATGGGATTGCCATGAACCGATTTGAACGCCCTGACAGGCGAGTTTACACCGCCAACCAAATGAGAAAGGGCCTCGTGATGAAGCGCATCTGATTTGGAACGATTCAAAGACTCACCTCATTGGACCCAACNGTTTCGNGCCGCNTCNCGNGCATGGTAGGTCACCACGACGTCGGCACCCGCTCTTTTGAACGCTGTCAAGACCTCAACCACCATGCGTTGTCGGCTGGCTTCGTCGTCGGTCGCGTTCATGATCATGGCGTACTCGCCGCTGACGTTGTAGACGGCGACCGGGCGAACCACGGTATCGGCCACTTTACGAAGCACGTCGAGATAGGGAAGGCCGGGTTTGACCATGATGATGTCGGCGCCTTCGGCTTCGTCCATGGTGGCTTCCAAAACGGCTTCTCCATACCCTGAACGAACGTCCATTTGATGGGTGGCGCGGTCGCCAAATTCTGGGCTGGAATGCGCAGCGTGGCGGAACGGCCCGTAGAAAGACGATGCGTACTTGACAGAATAGGACATCAAGCCGGTGTTGGTGTGGCCGGCGTCCTCAAAAGCGGCCCGAATGGCGGAAACACGACCGTCCATCATGTCGGAGGCGCAAACATAATCCGCACCGGCTTCGGCATGGGAGAGGGCGATGTTCACCAGCACCTCAACCGAGGCATCGTTGACGATTTCACCTTCATGGACCAGCCCGCAGTGGCCGTGGTCGGTGGCCGTGCAAAGACAAACATCCGTCATGACCACAAGGTCCTCGCCATGAGCCGCCTTGAGTTTCAACACCGCTTGGTGGAGGTGNGANGAGGCTTCGTGGGCGTGNGTGGCGTGTTCGTCCTTNTGCTCNGCGTNAACCACGCCAAACAGCATCACGGCNCGAACACCGTGAGAAGCNTCCTCCTCAACGGTCTTGAGAAGAACATCAACCGACTGNTGATGGATACCGGGCATGCCTCGTATGGGTTCATCCACGCCTNCGCCATNCACGACGAAGTGCGGTTGAACAAGNGAGGNNAACACGCTGTCGCCGAANAGAAGNTNTCGGCGTGCTGCCGTCCANCGGTTGATGCGTGGCCTGATGTTCATCTCAGTTCCCTCTGTGTTCTTTCCACCATTCCACCAGCGATTCTGACGTTGGGCCGCTTAACACCGAGACGTGGGCATCGTCNAAGTGGTCCAAAGAGGCGATGGTTGTCCGGGCGTTTTCTCCCATACAAAGAATTTCGTGAGGTACCTTGAGCCCGTTTTTNGCCCAAGAACGGGCCGATGAAGCCGAAGAAAGAACCAACACATCCAGAGGGTCAACCTCAACAGCGGCCAAGTCCTTTGGCCTGTTTTCATACCCNATCCAGGACTCAACCTCGAAGTCGGCACCTCGGAGTTTCTCTTCCAAATCGCGAGCAGCCAAATCGGACCTCGGCAGGTAGAAGGTCGTGTTCTGCGGAAAGGTTTCGATGATGTANGCCGCCAATTCTCGAGCGTTTCTTGCTTTTGCACAAACGGCGACCGTGACCCCAAGGCGGAAGCAGGCTCTGGCGGTGCCTTCACCGATGGCCAACCAAGGTATTCGGCCGATATCGGGATTGGATTGAGCAGCTTTGACGGCGCATTTAGCCGCAAAGGGAGAAGTGAGCACCAAATAGGGCCAGTCCCGTTTGCTTTGGTCCTGAAGGAAGGCCGACGGCCAGTTATCGAGCATCGGTACGAGGTCGACCACGGGGATGTTTTCCATTTCAATGCCTTGACTGGCAAGCACACGAGAAATTCTGTCTGAATTCAACGTCGACAAATATCGAGGACCCGTTCCTTGCATCCTCGGTTGCTCAAGCGGTTGGACTGGGAGAGCGATCTTGAGACCCTCACGCTCACCGGCGTACTGGAACATGGCGTAGGGGGTGCCTTGACAAAAAATGGCCCGCCAGTTTTCGGGTGCAACTTGGACATGAACATCATCCCCCGATACACCGATACCCGCCGGGAATAAACACCCTCCCCCGACCTGTTTCAAGAGGTGACGTTCAGCGTCCACATCGTGTTCGGTTTGTTCGTGATTCAGCACCGAGCGAAGGGATTGAAATTCCTCAAAGCGAGCATCCGAGCAGTGGACAGCAATCGCGCCCTGCCCGGGTGCGGTTGGCCAATCAGCAGGGTCGATTCGAAAGGCGGAAAGTTGGTCCTTGACATCATCCAATGCCCCGACACTGTTGAGCCTGGAAATGCCAATTTCTGCCAATATAACGGCATCCACTCGGCCCTCAAGTAATCGACCGATTCGAGTTTCAACATGGCCCCTGACGGCCAAAGGAATGAGGTCGGGCCGCTGACTCAGCAAGAAGGATTGACGCCGCCCTGAGACCGTCCCGAAGGTGGCACCGTCTGGGAAACATTGCAAGACGGTAGCCAAGGGCGTGGCCGAAGGGTCACCCAACACCGCCTCAAGAGACGGGACGCCGGGCGTTGTTCGCATGATGACGAGGTCAGCCGTGCCGCCGCGTTCCAAATAGGCCAAGTTTTGGATGCGCTCATCAACATCCACCGGGACATCCTTGCCCGAGTGCACGGCGATGTCAACCTCACCGGTCAACAATCGGTCGTCAATGGCGTGAATGAATTGACCCACTGAGGCAGAGAGTTGCCCTCCGAGGCTGCGGTCGCCTGACGAGGTCAAGGGCACAAGTTCGGCATCGATACCGTGCTGTGCAAGGGCGTCACGTACAGCGGCGGCCTGCCACATGGCGAGATTTGAGGCTCGTGTCCCTATTCTGATGGTCATGAAGCCCCTCCGAAAACCGAGTTCGGCTTACTCATGGCCAACACGGACCGTTTGACCTCGCGGTCAACATGGGCAAGCATGGCTGAACTCAGTGTTCGCTCCGTGTTCACCACGAAGGCCGACAGCGCCGAAAGGTGGAACGGGGACGGTTGATGGCAAATCCACGTCGCAATTTC
>NZEQ01000029.1 GCA_002689105.1 Verrucomicrobiales bacterium
TGTCCTCTTGGACAGAAGGGCATTGAGGTCAAGGTTGACGATGGTGGCGANTACTCCGACACCGGAGAACTCCCCTACGGNACGCTTCTGTTCAACGTGATTGAAAACGGTCAACCNCGCTGGGCNGGTCTGCCCATTCAGGTGGTTGACGAAGGCAGCACCGGTGTCTTGTCACTCTCCGAATACCTCTCCGACACCGATGACAACGGNCAACCCGTTGACATCTCCACNTTGTCNCTCCAAATCATGGACAATTCCAACCCTGAAATCATCAGCGTTGAACTCCGAGGNAACACCCTCGGCTACGAAACGATTGACGACGATGTGAACGGCGAAACCGTGGTGACCCTCCGTGCAAGCGACGGTGAACAATTCTCTGACCAAACCGTCACCATCCGCATCAACCCCATCAACGATGCNCCTCGNTTGGACATGACCGATATCGAAGAATTTTCGTTGAAGACAAACCGTCAGAAGGTGATCAACCTCAACAGCCGCCTNACCGATGTNGACAGCCCACAAGGCACCTACTGGGTGAACAACCCCCAATCAACCGAAACGGGCTCTGCTCGACTGGTCACCGGCGACCTCATCCTCAACTTTGAGGAAGTTGGAATTCAAACCGTCACCATCTCAACCACTGACGGCTACGCAACCAACAGCTACGAAATCACGGTCAATGTCTTTGACGCCCTGCCGTTCTACATCTCGAAGACGGACGACGGCTCCGGACACCTGTATGTGGACATGGTGAATTACACCTACGAGACCCAAACTCCAACCGCTTCCTTTGAACTAACAGACGCTGCTCCAACCTTCACCTTGGTGTCGGTGACGTGGTCGCTGTGCAACGAACTCTCGGGNACNTGCGACGGTTTCTGGGAATACGACCTCGACATGTCCCGTTCCAGCACCGGATGGACACAGGAAATGAACATCCCCTCGTCCTACGGCGATGGTGGATACGCTCGTGTCAACGGCATGCGAGATATGGACTACATCGGTTTGACCGTTCTTGCNGTGGATGAAACCGGCCAGGAATACAAGACCTTGGACACCACGAAGTGGTTGACCACCGAGTCCCTACCCGCTCCTGCAGACATGGAAGAAACCCTCCTTGACTGGTATGTGGCCGACCTCATCAACGACATCGAAGAGGTTGAGGAACAACTTGCAGACCCCGCCAACACACAGGACGAAGCCTCTCTCGAAGCACGATTGATGGAGTTGAACACGAAGTTCGATGTTGCTTGTGAAGACCTCCGCGCCAACTGTCCCGCAGATGAAGTTCAAGGATCAAGCGCCGATGAAGAAGGTGGATTGAACATGAACATCATTCTCATCGTTCTCGGCGTTCTCATTGTCGCAGCCCTTCTCGGGTTGATGTTCATGCGAGGTGGCGGTGGCCGTGCTGAGGAAACCAAGTGGAACGAGGCCGCTTTGCCCGTTCACGACACCGTGGCCAACTCCATGTATGGCGGCGCTCAAGACATCTTCCAGCAACCCGTTGCTGCCGTTGCACCGGTGGCTGCTGTTGCACCGGTGGCCGCTGTTGCACCGCCCCCCGCTCCTGTTGCCGCACCAGCCGGCCCACCCTTGCCGCCTGGCGGTCTACCTGCGGGCTGGAGCATGGAACAGTGGGTGTATTACGGTCAGCAATACCTTGACCAGATGAACCAGCAGTGAATGCAAGATTTATGACCCCTTGACGGGAGTTATGNCAAAAGCATAGCCCTAAAGGGGAGTGAGGAGAGGAAGTATCGTGGCGGAAGACAACGTGGAGATTCCCGTTGAGGATTCAGAGGCACCCCCTCTGGAAAATCAAGAAGAGTCGGACGTAGGTCAAGAAGAAACGACCACCATCTGGTCGCCTGAGCCCACCGGCGCCGATGAAGTGCTCAACACTTCCATCGAAGAATGGATCGCCGATGTCGAATTTGAATCCACGGCTGATGTTCCCATCCCTGAACGGCTCGTCGACCAAGTCATCGGTCAGGAAGCCGGTTCTGTGGTCATCAAGAAAGCCGCAGAACAGCGACGACACATGCTGATGATNGGGGACCCTGGAACAGGGAAATCCATGCTGGCCAAATCGATGACCGACCTGCTCCCCAAGGACGCATTGGAAGATGTCCTCGTGTATCCCAACGAAGACGATGAGAACGTTCCCCGCGTCCGAACGGTTCCTGCAGGCCGAGCCGAACGAATCGTCAAGGTCCAAAAAGAAGCGATTCGTCAACAGCGTGAAAAATCCCAACGCATGTTGTTCATCGCTTTCGCAGCCATCGGTTTCCTCCTCCTCATTGCAGCGCTTCAATCTGGAGATTTGTTCACCCTGCTCTTCGGTGGCTTCCTGCTCGTCTTCGGCTACATGTTCATTCGCAGCCGTCTAGGTGCTGCTGACGACAGTCGCATCCCGAAAGTCCTTGTCAAACATGACCTCAACGAGCTACCGCCCTTTGTTGACGCCACGGCCACCCTCTCCGGTTCACTCTTGGGCGATGTACGCCACGACCCGTTCCAATCCGGCGGGATGGAAACGCCTGCCCACGACCGTGTGGAGCCCGGAGCCATTNATCGTGCCCACAAGGGCGTTCTTTACATCGACGAGATCAATCTCCTCCGCCTTGAAGAGCAACAAGCCCTGTTGACGGCCATGCAAGACCGTGCTTTCCCAATCTCCGGCCGCTCCGAACGCTCCTCCGGTGCGCTGACCAAGACCGAAGCGGTTCCCTGTGATTTCATTCTCATCGCGGCGGGCAACCTCGATGCCATCCAAGGTATGCACCCTGCACTTCGAAGTCGTATCCGAGGCTACGGTTACGAAGTCTACGTAAACTCAGAGATGCCAGACACGTCCCGAAACCGCCGTCGACTGATTCGATTCATCGCCCAAGAAGTGCTTCGCGACCAAGACACCGTCCGTGAGATTCCTCACTTCGACAAGAGCGCTGTTGCCATCATTCTCCGAGAAGCCCAACGCCGTGCAGGTCGCCGAGGAAAGCTCTCCCTCCGCCTTCGTGAACTCGGGGGTTTGGTTCGAATCGCCGGCGATTTGGCCGTGGAAGCAGGTGTTCCCTTCACCTCTGCCGAACATGTGCTCGGCGCCCGAAACATCGCCAAGCCGTTGGAGCAACAAGTTGCTGACCGGATGATTGAACGTCGCCAAGACTACGCCATGCTGGTCAACAGCGGCGAGCGAGTCGGTCGTGTGAACGGCCTTGCTGTTCTCGGTGCGAACTCCGGCCTGTCCGACTTCAGTGGCATCATGTTGCCTGTCGAAGCCCTTGTCACTCCCTCGCAAGGCGGTGGCGGCAAGATTCACGCCACGGGTGGCTTGTCCGATTTGGCTAAAGAAAGCGTGACCAACGTCAGCGCTGTTATCAAGAAGCTGACCGGCAAGGACATCTCAGATTACGACATTCACATTCAATTCGTTGATACACACGGTGTTGACGGGGACTCGGCCTCCATCACCATCGCCACTGCGATTATTTCCGCTCTCGAAAACATCCCGATTCGCCAAGACCTGGCCATGACGGGTTCACTCTCCGTTCGTGGCGAGGTGCTGCCCATTGGCGGTGTTACGGCCAAAATTGAAGCCGCAGCCCGTTCAGGTGTCAAGACCATCGTCGTACCACGCGCAAACATGCAAGACGTCCTTCTTGACGACCGGTTTGAGAAGATGGTGGAAGTCCTCGCTGTTGACACGCTGGATGAAGTCATGCAATATGCCCTCATCAAGCACGAGCAGAAAGCCGGGTTGGTGGAACGACTCGAGGCGGTCATCGACCGCTTGACTCCCGAAGTGCAGAGCAAGATTTCTTTGGTCTAAGCAAACCACGACCCACGCACGAATATCGGCGTGGCTTACAAAAACGAACAGCACAACGCAGGTTTTGTTCCACATGTCTACGACCTCTCGGGATGCCGGAAAAGGAGCCCTTCTGGCTCTGTTTTTGGTCACCATGATCGACATGATCGGGTTCGGAATCATCATTCCGTTTCTCACATACCTCGTTCAAGACCTCGCTGCAGAACAGGGCGTGGTTCGCATCGGGCTTTGGGTCGGTCTGTTGATGACGGCTTACTCCACCGCCCAATTCATTTCTTCGCCCTTTTGGGGGTCGCTCTCAGACCGAATTGGTCGCCGACCGGTGTTGATGATTGGCTTGGTCGGAAACACCGTCTTTTTCACGGCGTTTGGTTTCTCAAACACACTCCTCTTTGCGCTCTCCATGCGGTTCTTTGCTGGAATTTTCAATGGAAACATCGCCGTCGCCCGTGCGTACATCGGCGATGTCAGCACGCCAAAACAATTGGCCACACGCATGGGCCTCATCGGTGCGGCTTTCGGACTCGGTTTCACCATTGGCCCCTTCATTGGAGGAGAGTTTTCGAGTCCAGCAGACCGCTGGGACCTGTTCGTAGGAACGGTCTTTGAGACCTACCCATATCTGCTTCCGTGCGTCATAGCGAGCGTTCTATCAGCAGGTTCACTGGTCCTCGCTTACTACAAGCTACCTGAATCCATCGATGTTGAATCCGTGAAAAAGGAATCATCACCTTCATGGGGAAGGCAGATGGTGAACATGACGAGCAATTCCGTCTCCATGCTCCGCACGGCCACGGTAGGTGCAATGATTTGGGTCACCATGCTGTTCATGCTGGGTTTCACCGTCATGCATGCAGTGTTCATTCTTTACAATGAAATGGACCCATCCATGGGAGGTCTTGGGTTTTCTGAGCAAGACAACGGTCGTATCTTTGCCATGATCGGTTTCTTTGGCATCTTCACCCAAGGGGTACTCATCGGCCCCTTGACTCGGAAATTGGGAACCCGTCGCCTCATTCCCTATTCCATCGCCTTGACCGGCGTTGGATTGGTTCTCATCCCGTACACACAGACCAACATGGTCTGGCTCCAGATGTTGCTGGTGCTTTCCTGCATCGCCATTGGAAACGGTGTATTCCAACCGTCCTCGAGCACGTATCTTACCCGGCTCGCTCGTGATGAAGGCTATGATTTGGGGGCGGTCATGGGGGCCCAGGAATCCTTGGGTGCTTTTGCACGGATTATAGGACCTCTTTCGGGAGGTGTTGTTTGGGAACTCACCGTCAACGGTTCGTATCCTTGGGATTATCACACGCCGTTTCATTTGTGTGGATTTTTGATGTTTATTTCAGCCTTGTTGACCCTCCGATTACCGAACTTGGTTGAGTTTGACGAGTCTGAATGAGCAAAGAATCCATGGAGATGTGTTGAAAACCAGAAAGGTGCAGCATTCCCTCATGGAGACTTCGACGCCGGCATGGACGGGTCAGCAGTTTCGTAATCGATTGACGATGCTTTCGCATGCCGCCGTCATCATGACGCTTGTCACCGTATGGTTGATTCAACTCATCGATGTCCTCCAACCGCTGTTCATCGCCCTTGGCATCTATTTCGTATTGAAACCCGGGGCAGACGCACTTTCACGAAAGGGATTCCCCATCATGCTGTCGTACATCACGATGCTCATGCTGGCGATTTTGATCGTCTTGAGTGCAGGATTTTTCGCTTACCAGCAAGCCGATAATTTCCTCAGTGACGAAGAACGTATGGAGGAATACACCGGGCTGCTTGACGAACGTTGGTCGGATTTGAAGGAAACACCGTTGATTGGCAAATCCATCATGGATGCTGGTGCGACGGTCGATGGTACCCTCGATGAGGACCTGGCGAGCATGGGCCTGCTGGAGGATGGCTCCGGCATATCGGAAGCCCTCAACGGTTTACTCTCAAGCGTAGGGATGTTCTTCATCACAGGTATCACCGTGCTTTTCTTCTTGCTCTTCATCATTTTCGAAGCCAGTTTACTTCCAGGTCGTATAGAACGTGCATACCCGGGCGGAGCGAGTGAACGTGTTCACATGATTCGAGACCAAATCGAGGCCAGCGTGAACACCTATGTTGTCGTCAAAACGGGTGTTGGCTTCGGGACAGGTGTTTGTGCTGGTTTGGTCATGCTCGTCTTTGGAATTGACCTCTGGTTCACGTGGGCTCTCCTGACGTTTTTGCTCAACTATGTGCCTTACATCGGTTCGTTATTGGCAACGATTCCGCCTATCTTGATCGGTTTTATTCTTCTTGACCCTGCTATGCTTCTGGTGCTTACTACCCTTCTCTTGACCAATCAGCAACTTTGGGGTAACATCATCGAAACTCGCTGGGCAGGTCGTGCTCTTGACATCTCACCGGTGCTCTTGCTGGTTGTTACTGCGTTCTCCTTTTGGGTGTGGGGCATCATTGGAATGATTCTGTCCATTCCGCTTGTCGTCATTTTGAAAATTGTACTCGAAAACATCGATGCAACCAGACCTCTGGCCATCCTTCTTTCCGAACGAGCCCCAACGCTCGAAGAGGCCTGGCGAGAGGCCATCAAAGATGGACGTATCACGGCTTACGAGGAACGCATGTTGAGAGAATTGCAAACCGTGCTCGGTTATTCAGACGAGCAAGTCAAGTTGATTTCGGCCCGCATCGCTGCTGAGTATGCACTTCGAAGAGGCCGATTGAGTGTTGACCAAATCACCCTTATTCGAGTCGGCATTGACCACATGCACCATCCCAAGGAGTGGGACAAACAGTTTGAGGCCATTGTGACCGAAGGGAAACTGAGCGTCAAGGAGCGCTTGTTGCTGGGACGCCTCGTCTTCGCTCTGGGCGATGATGAGGAAGAAGAGTGATTCAGAGCACTTCGGTCAAGATGCGCTCAAGTTCGGTGTTGATGGTGAGAATCAGCGTGCCGAACTCGGGTGGGATGTTGGGGTCTTCGTACAACTCTTCCAGCTTTGATTGAGCCATAGCGATACGAACGTCAAGTTGGCGACCTTTGTTCAAGAGCCAGTTTTCGCATGCCTCTTTGGCTTGACGACGAATATTTCGTGGGACTTTTGGATCATCAATTTGGTTGATGACTGACGCAACTTGTTCTAATCGTTCTTCGATGTTCATGGTAGTCACCTTGTTGCACGCATTTTGGGCTGGTTGGTGGCCGTCTTTAAGTTGATGGCCGCCGTGGTTCATCCATGCAGGCGACCAACGAGGCCATCTTGGGATGGACACGGGTTGCTGTTCTTCTCCTCGGAATGGGTTGGGCTGCTTGGATGGATCACAAGACCCGTCGGGTGGTCAATGAACACTGGATTGTTTGGGCCAAGCCGGCCATTTTCATTTGGGCGCTCGATTTGATGGTTCAGGGTGCAGATTGGACCATCTACCTCACCGCTTCAGCCGTCATCGCCTACGCCAGTGTTTCCGTGTTTGGCCGGCCCACCATCAAAGACGCCTTGAGCGGTTCTTGGATGGACCGAACGTTCCTGTTTTGGTACGCCGTCAGCACGGTCGGCCTCGTCGCAGGTGCTCTCCAATACCAAACCACCACGCCTCTTGAGGTGGTGCTCGATGATGGTGATGCGCTCGGTATGCTCTGGTGGAAAACGGCCTCACTTTTGTTGGTGATTTTGTTCATTGACTTGGCATGGCGACTTCGCTTGCTCCATGGTGGTGCCGATGCGAAGGCCTTGATGTGGGTCACACTCGTCTTCCCTACTTGGGCCGCCGTCCCTCTTCCCTTCAGCAACATGGCGGAGGTATCCGTCATCGCGCTACCGGTCAGTATTGCCTTGCTCATTTGGGGAGGTCTTGCGTTTCTTCTCATTCCTGTGGTCATGCTCGTTCTCAATTTCAAACGAGGGGACGTGCGAAGCATCGGAGACCTTCGTTTGGCGTGGCATGCCTCCATGATGTCGCTTGAAGACGTACCTCGCCGCCATGTTTGGATGTTGACCGACACGATGGCCATGCCCAATGGTGAGTTGCGGGTCGTGCATGCAACCCGGGCTCCTCGAAAAACACCAACCGATGAGGCCCTTGCAGACCATCTCGCACGCCTCTCAACACTTGGTGTGGAAAAGGTGTGGGTCAGCCACAAGATGCCGCTGTTGGTGTTTTTGTTTCCCGCAGTGCTACCGTTGGTCTTGTTGGGTGACCCAACAACCCTCTTGATGCAGTGGATTGGGTAGAGCAATCAGTTGCCCTTGCGCTCAATGTTCTTGGGACGTAGTCCCTTGTAGCCACACTTGCGACAGCGGGCGGCACGAACGGCGTTGCGTGCGTTGCAGCGCATGCAAATCTTGCGGTGAAGCAAACGGGCTTCTGCCTCGGGGAATCGTGCCATGATGGGGCGACCGAATTCCCCTATTTAACCGCAACCACCCGCTTTGGGTATGTTCAAGTCGGGTAAATGAATGGCCGACGCATGAAGGTTGTGCGGTTGCCCGGCATCCACCACGACGGCAACGCCGTTCTCGTATCGGGCTCGTTGGGGCATCTCCTCATCAATGCAGGGACCTCATGGTACCAATCCCTCCAGGTTGAACGAATCATGGGTCAGTTGGAGGGTGAACGATTGGACCGTATTCTCTTGACGTCCAGACGCTTTCCGGTTTCTGGAGGTGCAGCACATGTCGCTGAAGGTTTTGGTGGCATTCCCGTTCACATCCACCCCGACGGTCAGGCGGCCCTCGAGACGGGGGATTTCTTTACGACGTGGGCGAATCGATACGATTCAGACATGCCTCGTACCGCAACGGAGGGGCTGAGCGAAGAGGACGTCTTCCCCATGGGTGGTGGCGAAGTCATTCCCCTTCATCTCCCGGGTCATGCCAGTGAAGGGATGGGCTTTCACATCCCTCATCTGTCCACCTTGGTGGTGGGTGCCCTTCTTCCACGTGCAGACCGCCCCACGCGCTGGGATTTGCCTGGAGGTTCGTTGATTGACATCATCGCCAGCATGAAACGGATAAAACACCTCAATCTTTCATCCATCGTGCCCCTTCAGGGTCCTGCAATCCGCGGTAAAGAGCATGTTCAAGAGGTCCTTGACCGCCATTTGGCCTTCCATGAAGAAGCTGTGAACAACGAGGGAAGGCCTCCGTCATCATGGGACCGACCCGCACCAACTGCTGTTTGGCTGACGCCTCGAACACCATGGCCCCTTGAGGAACAGGAGTCTGTTTAAGCCGGATACGGCATGAAATAGGTTTGACTCAACCTCTTGTGACGCTTGATGCGATACGAGGCCGCTGTGTTCTGGACGTCATGGGACGAACCATCGAGCGTTCGAACGTGGTGGATCCATCCGCTTCGAACATGGACACGTTCACTTTCAATGTGAAGGCTCGAAACGGGGCCGTCGATAGAAAATTCATGGACGCAGCGCTTTGCACGGCCATCGCACACCGACCAAACAGCTCCGTGTTGGGTGCCGACGAGAAAATGCATTTCGCCTTCGTTCACCAGAGTAAGGGCTCGAATACTTCCGGAGTTCAAGGAGAACTTTGCAACCGTCTCCAAACGGGGGAGGGTCATGACGATGACGTTTCCATCTGAGGTCCCGATGGCCGTGGCGTCCACGGGTCCCATTGGACCACGTATGGCGAGCAGCACGGTGGGCAACCCCTCGAGTTGTGTTCTCGTGGCTCGTCCATCCCGTGGTTTCCACGATACGACACCGTCGCTCATAGCCACCAGTGTGCCGTCGTTGGTGGTAAGACTTCGAACAATAATTCGTTGATTCATGAGGTGAATGAAGTGCAGGAGGTACTCCTTTCTTTTTCACACCCAACAAGAGAAAGTGAAAGTGAAATCAGTACATTTCATCGTTCTTGTTTTCCTTCTTCCACTTTCTGTAGCAGGATTTGCAGACACGCACGCGTCCTTTTCGCATTTCGTAGCCGTTGGAGCCCCACATGTCGATGGCATCGTCGACGGAAAGAGAACGTCCGCCCATGGATTTGTCAGCAAAGTTGTCACAACCACGAACCCCGCATGGCATTTCACCCTCCTTTTTACCGGAGGTGGTTTTCTTTTGATCCTCGCCGGCGTCCTTTTTGTGCTTGCGCGCCTTTGCCTTGAATCCCATGATTGGGGCTTGCCGCCCCCGTTCATGAAGGTTACCTCGTTCACTGCAAGTTTTGGTACTGTCGGATTTTGTCCAAGAGCCCGTCGATGATGCGAAGCAAACCACGTAGGGTGACCTCCGATACGTTGGCCACGGAACAAACCTCAGATTGTGTACGAGGCGACCCGGCTGCACTGGCGGCTTTGTAAATCAAAGCAGCTGCAACACCCATCGGTTTTTTGCCCTGCCAAACGTCATCGTGGGGTCGAATGGTGTTCCACAATTCATCAAGCGGGGTTCGAATGCTTGGTTCGAGTCCAAGGTCGGACATGAATTTGTCAAAATACTCGTCAGGTGCGGTGATTTTGTGCATGTTGAGTCGTCGAGAGACCTGGCGAATCAATCGGGACAGGTCCTTTTCGGTGATGTCGAAAGCCTCAGCGACATCGGGAATCTGACGAGGCAACCCCTCTTGGCGAGCCACCAGGTACGTGCAGGCAGCGGTCACGCCTGCGATGGAACGGCCGGTTACGAAGCCTTCGCCGGAAAGTCGGCGGTAAAGCCGGGCGGCTTCTTCCTGAAGCGGTGCGGGAAGCCCCGACCGGTCGCGAATGAACTGGTTGGCTTTCACGAGGTTGCGTTCCCGACTCTTTCGGGTCTTCGAGCGTTCGTCAATCACGCGGCGTCGTCGCCAATCCCTTCGTGCCTGAGAACTCATGCCGTGGCGTGAGGCGATACCGGTGTTCAGATCGCGGACATCGATGGTCGTGTTGAGCCCCTTGTCGGCAAGCGTGTACGTCATTGGACGACCAACGCGGGAACGGTCTTCTCCGTTGTCTCGATTGGTCCATTCGGCCCCGGGGTCAGGGACGTTTTCTTCAGCGACCAGCCCGCAATCGCCACAGGTGATTTCACCGCGGGAGATGTCAAAATCCCAATTTACGGCACCGCAGTCCTCGCAAGGGCGGGTGTGGCCGTCGAGGGTTCGGCGGGATGGGTCAATTGGATTTAGACCGGGAAGGGAGGGGTTTGGTGTGTTTCTGGCATGCGACTGCTCGTTTTCTTGTTTCATCATCTCAACTCCTTGTTTAGTAGTGGTGTGCGGTGTTATATAAATTCGAGGTTTCTTTGCATATACTTAGTCCCACTCAATACACGGTTTTGTCTTGAGTTTCACTCCGCTGACTCATGAGGAACTTCACGTGTCTTGTTATAAACGGTCGTTCTGGTTCACAGGCTTCTTTGCCCTGTGAGGGGTGTGATTTTGAACAAAACGCCATCACAGGGTTCAAAGGCGTCCCGCGGTGGCAGGGAAATGAGGATTAACATGCCAGCCACCGTGATTCTTGGTGCTCAGTGGGGCGATGAAGGGAAAGGAAAACTCGTTGACCGTTTGGCCGAAAAAGCCACCTGGGTAGCTCGGTTTCAGGGCGGTAATAACGCTGGCCACACCGTGGTGCTTGGCGAACAAATCCTGAAATTCCACCTCCTGCCATCGGGTATCACTCGAAAAGAATGTCACCTTATTCTCGGCGACGGCATGGTCATTGACCCGTGGGTCCTCAACACGGAATTGACCGGATGGAAGGAAAGCACTGGTGAAGACCCCCGAGGCGATCGCCTGTTTGTCAGCGAGCGCGCCCACATCATTCTCCCTTACCACCGCTACATGGACAGCCTTGACACCAAGATAGGCACCACCGGTCGTGGTATCGGGCCAACCTACGCCGACAAAATCAACCGCGTGGGCCTTCGCTTTGGAGACGTGGCTGAAGTGCTCGGTGACGAGGGATGGACCAACGCTACTGTGGAACGGATGAACGCTTCTCTCGAAGCAGCCGGTTCCTCCGAGCGAGTTTCTGCAGACGGTTTGGCTGGCGACATCGCTTGGATTCACGAGAATTACGCCTCATGCATCGGCAACACCGGGCTGATGCTTGATAATGCACTCAAACTCGGTGAGCACGTCATCCTCGAAGGGGCACAAGGCACCCTTCTCGACATCGACCAGGGAACGTTTCCCTTTGTCACCTCCTCCATCACTTCTCGAGGTAACGCTACGCACGGTGCGGGCATTCATCCAGGACACGTTGAGGACGTCATTGGCATCACCAAGGCCTACATCACACGGGTCGGTCACGGTGCCATGCCAACGGAACTCGAAGACGAGGCAGGCGTCCACATGGGCACGGTCGGCAAGGAATTCGGCACCACCACGGGCAGGAAGCGACGCTGCGGTTGGTTTGACGCCGTGGTCATGCGTCAGGCACAACGCATCAACGGGTTCACCGGTCTTGCCCTGACCAAATTGGATGTCTTGGGCGGTCTTGACGAACTCAAGATTTGCGTCGCCTACGAACTCGACGGGAAGGAAATCACCGAAATGCCGTCCACCGCTTCTGCCTTGGCCCGCTGCAAGCCGGTCTACATCACCATGCCGGGTTTCCCCGAACTCCCCCTTTCGGAGTGGTTGGCGATGGCGGTTCATGCCAACGAATCAGGCAAAGGAATCTCTGTCTTGCCTGCAGCCGCTCAACAGTACATCGCGAAACTCGAGACCTTGGTGGGCGTGCCCTGCACCAGCGTGGGTGTCGGTCCCGACCGTGATGCGACCATTGACTGCGTTTGATTCGCTGTCCTGCACAGGTGAAGGCTCAAAAGGGAGTGGCTCACCGCTTGGATTACAAGGGCGCTTAGCTCAGTTGGAAGAGCGTCTGGTTTGCAACCAGAAGGCCGGGGGTTCAAATCCCCCAGCGTCCACCATCCCTTTTTGGCCTCGCAGTGAGCGGGTTTTGTTTCCAAAATTCACGACGCCGC
>NZEQ01000030.1 GCA_002689105.1 Verrucomicrobiales bacterium
CACCGAAAACAGAATCAACATAACCGCAAGAACAAGAGCACTGAACACATTGCTGGGCGCCAAGTTGACGAGTTTGAGCAGGTGATGGTCACCCAAAATCCTCCGATGGACGTAGGAAAGAGACAGGACGAGCAGACACCAGATGGTCCAGACCGAAACACGTTCGTGCTGAGGACGGCGTTGAGCCGTTTTCTCAAGGGCCAAACCGGTCACCAGCAAAAACATCGGAAGCAGGGCGTACCAGAGGCGCAGGGAGCCCAGCAGCAAAGAGACCAAAACAGCGAGTAAGTGGACGGTCTTCGAAGAGGGCGCATGCTGCTTTGCTTGACCGGTCATGGCACCCACGGACCAAAAAACAACCCAAGCCACAAGCAACACGAGCAGGCCTCTTGAAAGGTCAAAAAAGAACAGAGTGAGCATCAACAACCCCAACAGCCAAGGAAACGGTTTGAAGAAGTTCGAAGTCCCTTTCAAAGCAAGTGGCGGAGTTCTTCCCAACGATGAAGCAACGAGCCAAACAACACCGCCTGCTCCGATGGCCCTCGGAATCATCGCAGAGAACGAAAGATGCCCATGGAACCAAACCGACGCCACCACGATGCCACCGAGCAGGAGCAAGTGTTGTTGTTCCTTTTTGCTCGTCGATTGACCTTGTTGAAGCCATTTGTACGCCAGCAAGAAGGTTGCTGAGAGAACGGCGATGGAAATGAACACGTCCAACGGACGGATTGACACAGGGTCGCCTTCGATGCCTTGCCAGTTGATCTCCGCCACTCGATAGATTTCGGCATCTTCTGGATGGAAGAAAACATGTCGATGCAAGGCTGCTTCCCAATTCCAAGCCTCAACCTTGTCGCGGTCATCAAGGGAAATGCTGAGCAAGGACAAGGGAACTCGTCCGTGGACTTGGCTTGGGAAATCAAGGCCCAAATCATACAACATCAAGGCTGCGAGGTCAAGTTGAGCCGCCTCCGCACGGGCGCTGGCGTCAATCCCCGGGCCGGAAACGAGTGCGAGGACGTTTCTCGTGTCCGCTTCGGCCGAGCCGTGAGAACCCGAAGCCGTCATGCCGTGGTCAGCCGTGACGACCACCGTCCAGTTTGCGGGTACAAAGCGCAGTAAGCTCGAGAGATGTTGGTCCATATCCAGCATTTTGTTTCGATACTCCTCCGAAACCGTACCCCATTTGTGGCCAACTTTGTCAGGCCCCGAAAAGTGTGCGGCGATGACATTGTGTCGTCCATCGACCAACCATTCCTCAAGGATGGCTCCAGTGGCCCGGTCGCCCTCATAGTAGTCTGCATGGCCCTGAAAGGTGTTGACGAACTCAATGTTAGGGGAGTCTCCGTACATGTTGCCCATGACATAACTGCCGATCATCCCGACCGAATGCTGTTCTGATGCTGCTGCCAGTATCCACGGGTCAAAACCACCCGGGTGGCCCATGTTGAAATTTTTCAAGCCGTCAATCGGGGCATTTGGAACCCCCGTCATCATCTCCCGCACGCACGTGGCCGAGAGGGTCAACGGCCCTGTTGTCACGGATAAGACGGCTTGTTCATCCAACCGTTCAGCCAATTTCGGCATCATGGTTGAATCGCGCATGATGTTTTCTCCAACGCCATCCAGCACCACCAAAAGGTACCCCTCAGGTTGAGGAACGAGGTCTTCTGGAAACGGCACCACCTCCTCCGGTTGGTCCGGTTCAAGGAGAACGTAAGGGGCCGTGATGGTTATCGGGGCGAGTGACAACAACACCAGAATGAGGAGCCAGCGCCTGAGCAGGCTGTTGGGGGAATCGGGGCTTTCCTGCATGTCGTAACCCTCCTTCCAATTTTAGGGGAGACGAAATATGATATATGGGCTTCGGGTCCCGTGGTTAAGGGGATACGAAATGAACCGTCGATTAATTGCCATCATGTTGATGACCACCTTGCTTGCAGCCACCGTTCCTGGATGCTTATTTTCCTCGGACACCGATTATACCACATGCTCGGACGATGACAACTGTCTCAAGATCGCTTTTGAGGTGAAGGAAGAGTACCAAAACACGGATGAAAACCCCCAAAAACTCGGTGACCGACTTGGCGAACTCATGGGTCAAGAGGTGGAGATTTACCCGGTCAACAGCCAGGCTGCTACCATTGAAGCCCTTCGATTTGGCAACGCTGACATCGGCTTCCTCGATGGCGGCGCTGCATGGTTGAGTTGGAACGAGTACGGGCTCGAAGTCGCTGCTGCAGAGCAAAAGGCTGACGGCCGGCCCTACTACCATGCGGTCGCCTGGGTCCACAAGGACTCCGACATGGCCCAAGCCAGCATGAACGGCGACGTGGACCAAGCCCTCACGCTGATGGAGGGCAAAATCTCCTGCCACACCTCTGCCCTTGGAAGTTCAGGCATGTTGTTGCCCATGGGCTACCTCATCAACAACAGTTACATGGAAGTCGTTGGCGACAAGGACGAAATCGATTCCCTCCACGACACGGTGACCAACCACTTCTCAGAGGATTCGAGCATCCCCGACAGCGGCTCGCCATACTACCGCTACATCGGTTCACTGCGCTGCTTGGCCGAACACGCCCTTGGCGACGCCACCGATTACATCTCCTTTGCGAAGGACCCCACCGTTCCCGATTATTGCGGCGACGACCCTCAAGACTGGTGCTTCGAGGGCGACTTCGCCTCCACCGAAGATTTCTACCCCATCGGAGGCTACGACGCGGAAACAGGTGAAATCAACACCCCCTTCGGCAAAGCCCCCAGCCATCCCGTCATGTACAACCCCGATTTCTTCACGGCTGCGGAAGTGCAATCGCTTCGAGATGCTTTCACCACGATGAGCAGCAACGATGCTGACCTGGAGATCCTTGATGACGTGCTCAGCACGCCAGGCATGACCATCATCGACACGGAATCTCACCTCGGGAGCTACGGAGACGCCATCGGAGACGTCCCCGGCATCAACGCCTACTTTGGTGATAAAATCAACAAGGTGAGGGTCACCTCAAGCGACGACGGCCTGCCGCTTTACATACCAATCCTCGTGGTCGGTGCCATCGGTGTGGCGGTCTATGTCATTCGAAACCGCAGCGAGGAAACCCAAACCGTTCCTTCCGAAACCACCACACCCTCTTCCGAGGAGTAATCGTTGATGGCGCGTTCGAACAGCCTCTGTTTGTTCTTGGTTGTCCTCTTGACCGCCGCTCCCCTTTCGGGTTGTCTTGGCGGAGAAGAAGTGGAACAGGACAGTGGTTTTGAGTGGGGTAATCGAAGCCAACCCGCCTGCGACCCGGTGGATTTGAACATCACCTGCAAAGAATATCTGAGCGGATTCACGACGCCCACCAATTCACTTCATCATCCCACCGAAGACGAAGTATGGTTCTCTGACCTTGACGGACGTATCTTGGCGTACAACGGCCAAAGCACTCGCCTTGTTGGAAACATCAGCAACCTTGTTTCCAACTGCCACACGGAAGCAGGGCTGCTTGGTTTTGCGTTCGTATCCAACTTCGAAGAGAACCCACAGATTTTGTTCACCTACATTGGAACGGCCAACTGTGAAACCAAAGAAGTCACCAATTTGTTCTTGGCGGCCGGAGATGTGGTCAACGGTTCTCTGGATGAATCCTCAATTCGCACGCTTCGGGAAATCGAACAAACTTACCGTAACCACAACGGCGGCCATCTCCTTGCACTGGGAAATCACACCTATCTGTGGGGCGTGGGCGATGGTGGCGGCTCTAACGACCCGTTGGGCCACGGTCAAAACAACACGTCCTCCTTGGGCACCATCCAACATTTCCACTACCTGAACGACACCTTGATGCCACTGCACAACACCACGGGAACCGCCCAGGATTACACCCTTCATCGCGGGCTACGAAACCCGTGGAAGTTTGATGTTGATGCCCAAGACAGATTGTGGATTGCTGACGTGGGCCAGAATTGTTTCGAAGAGATCAACCTCGTGCCCGTTCTCCAATCCAGCAATTTTGGTTGGGCCGACCGTGAAGCCAATCGCGAATTCAACGACCCGAGCGATTGCACGGCACCACCGTCCGACCCACCGGCTGGAATGACGGACCCGGTGGTGGTCTACACCCACGAGGAAGGCCGATGCTCAATCACCGGTGGCCTGTACATGGACTGGGGCCCAGAACTTTGGCAGGGCGGTTACATGTACGGGGATTTTTGCAGCGGAGATGTATGGATCACCAAAGATGCAGGCAACGGTGTTTGGGAAGGTGAACACCTCCTTGACACCGACAATCTGCTGGTTGGTTTCGGCCGTGGTTTGGATGATGAATTGCTTTTGTTCACCTGGGGCGGTACGGTGTTTGAACTTGACATCTACACCGAGTGAACGAAAACGAGTTTACTTGCCGATGCAAGCGAGTATCGCTGCACGAGCATGAGGTTCCAACCGGGGCTCGATGTGTTTGGGTTTGGCACCTGGTCCGATGATACCGAGACCGATGTTCTTGTTGTGCTTGAGTTGAAGTTCAAGGATGGTTTTGATGACCGCTTGACCCATGGCCAAGCCGTGTTGGGTTTCGCCCTTCTCGATGATGCCGAGACAAGCCGCAGCGTCGTGGTCGGCGAGCAATCGGTCAAGGGCCAACGGGACTTCCATTGAACCGGGGACCCACACCACTTCACCGATTGTCAAACCGTGTTGCTCCGCCTCATCCTTGGCAAAGTCAAGCATGCGAGAAACCTCTTCTCTGTGAAAGGAACCGCAGACCAAGCCAATTTGTTTGCTCATGACCTTCCCTCCGGGTTCTCCTCTTTCATCATTCGTTCCACGGTCGCCACGATGGTTTGCGTCATGGAATCGATTTCAATGTTGATGGTATCCCCTGCACCCACTTGTCCAAACGTGGTCAAGCGAAGTGTTTCGGGAATCAAATGGACATCAAAGCTGTCTTCATGCACCTGCCCGATGGTGAGTGAAGCACCGTTCAAACCGATGTAACCTTTCTCATGAATGAATTTCATCATCGCTTTTGGCACCTCAATGGTCATGTCAACCCCTTCTCCCACTTCGGTTCGAACGGTGATCTCGCCCAAACCCATGATGTGTCCAGAAAGCAAGTGTCCGCCCAACTCATCACCCATTTTCAGCGAGCGCTCCACGTTGACTTCATCGCCCTGAGAGAGACGAGAAAGATTCGTTCGCTCGAGACTTTCTTGAATCACATCAAAGGCCACCAGGTCGCCGTCAATGTCCGTTGCCGTCAAACATACACCGTTGATGGCAACGCTGGCCCCTCGCTGAAGGCCTGCGGCCTCTGGGAGCGATATTTGGAAGGTCCATACGGGGCCGATTTTTTCTATAGAAAGGATGCTTCCTTTGCCTTGAACGATACCAGTAAACATGTTCAAGCCTCCTTCTTTTCGGCGCGCTCAAGGATACGAGCGATGATTTTCCTGGTGCCGTCAAGGTCGTCGCTCAATCCTTCNACACGCACCACATCNATACCTCCATGGCCNCGCTCATGAAGCGCCTTGCGGATGTTNTCCTCNGCATGCTCTTGGTCGTAGCCAAGNGCGATNACGTGNGGCTCAATNTCGGGGAGAATGTCAAAAATTGGAACCTCCGGAGGATTCCCAACCACCACAGCGTCCACCGGCTTGAGACCTGCGACCATGCGTCGACGAAGGTCTTGATTGGTGACAGGCTCGTGCTTTCGCTTGCGAACGGTGTCGTCATGAGCTACGACGACCGTCAGATGATCGCCCAAAGCTTTGGCCTGCTCCAGATAGTGGAGATGACCTGCGTGGAGAAGGTCAAACACGCCGACGGCAAGAATGCGCTTCATAGGACCACCAATCACGGGTTGGGCTGTTGCTTCATGAGGATGACGGTGATGTTTCAACGCCGAGGGCGGCGACGACGTCGGCGCCTTCAAGGAAAGGAATGTTCTTTGATTCGGCCCAAGAACGGGCATCCGCCACGGACAATGCATGGTCACCATCGGGTTGGAGCATCTCTGCACCGATAACGACAGGCGCCGTACCGGCAAGACGAGCAAGGCCCACCGCCAGTTCGGTGTGGCCTTGCCTGACGCTCAAACCGCCTTTGGCCTCCCTGCAAACAGGGATGTGGCCCGGCGTTCGGAATTCATCACCCAATCGCTTCATAGCCGGCTCACCTGCGACGCCATCGGCCAAACAAGTGGTCGCCAACTCAGCAAAACGTCGTGTGGTCAGCGCACGGTCGTGGTCGGTGATACCGGTGTAAGTCTCGCGGTGATTGATGGAGAGCGTAAAAGCCGAGCGAGCATCGTAGCGAAGATCGTTCGTGATGAGGTGGTTCAGCACCGGANTTCGTTCAACNGCATCNGGNGTGGTGTGNAGGTCTTGNAGGAANGGGAGCCCAAANCACTCNCCNACNTCGTCNCCNATNGCGAGGAANANCAANCCNCCNCAGTCTTGNCGNAGTTGNCGCATGGTGGCNGGTTNNGCCATNGCNGCNGGNAANANGAGNTCGGTTTCNCCTTCNCGCTTTTCNGAATCGAACANNCANACNGGNTGNCCCTTTTGNAACGCATCNANGGCGCGTTGNACNNGGGGCTCCATGTGNGCCGCTNNGGTCTCACCTTCATGAAGAGTCGTATNCNNTCACTCTTGAAAATCGCCCNTGGNGNCCAAATTAGCGGACAGCCAACAGAAAGGGATTATCATGTGATGTCCCTTGGGTCGGTTTCGGGGGAGGGAACGAATGTCAATCAAACTCGGACCAGCAGGCGTTCCACTCTCTTGTAAGGGTCGAACCATCGTTGAAGGAATGGATGACATCATCTCCTTGGGCCTTGAGACCATGGAAGTGCAAACCGTGCGAATGGTGGCGCCTCAGCACTTTGAACAGTACTGGCAAGCCGGTGTATTGGCCAACAAGACCGACTTTGAAATGAACATCCACGGACCTTACTATTCGGAATTACTTGGTGGCAAAGTTGAGCGTGGACGCTCCTTGGCCAAGATTGAGGCGACCTTGCAAGCGGCCCGAACCGTCAACGCTCGCCACATCNCCCTCCACACCGGCCACTACGGCGACTTCGGCCGAGGCCATGCAGCCAACCAACAAGTGGCCAACGTGTTCTCAGGTATCGTTGACCGTGTTCACGAAATTTGGCACGANGACGAAGATGAATTCCCTGTGTTCCCGTGGATNAAGAACGGAACACCCTCAAAAATCGGTGTTGAAACCTCAGGACGACAAGAACTCTGGGGCAGCCTCGAAGAGGTGCTCGAAGTGGTGAACCACGTCGAGGGGACCGTTCCCGTNCTCAACATCGCTCACATTCACGCCAGAGGCCACGGCCAAATGCGCACATCTGAAGACTACGGAGAACTCTTTGATGTCGTTCGTGAAAGCATCGGAACCAANGAGTTCTACTGCCATTTCTCGGGTGTAGAACACCGAACTGGAAACGCCATGCACTACACGCAAATCAAGAAGTCAGANCTGAACTTCGAACCCCTTGCAGAATTCATCGTTGAGGACGGCGGTTGGCTTGACATCACCCTCATCTCCGATTCGCCACTGCTTGAGCACGATGCGATGTACATGATGCAAAACATCGAGAAATCTCGACACAAGCAACTTGAGCGCAAAGCCCGAGAAGACCGACGTCGTGCCCTCGCTTTGCAAACCGGGAAGAGTGAGGAAGAACTTCGTTCGAAAGAAACGCAGATCGCTCAAGCCCGCAAAACAGCAGCCAAGCCCGCTCCTCCGGCCGAAAAGGCACCGGCAGAACCGGCAAAGGAAGAAAGCCCACCTGCCGAACCTGAAAAAGCCTCCAAGGCCAAAGCGAGCAAGGCCAAAAAAGAAACAAAGAAAGCTGAGGAAAAGGAAGAAGACGATGTCTTTGACTTTGACGAAGAAGACGATGATTTGTTTTGAGTGGCCCGTTGAATGACAGGCTCAAATCCGCTGTTTTACAGCCGATGTTGCCCGAAATGGTATAAACCAACGAAGGGGCGAAGTTGACGATTGATATGGCGCACATCGCAGTGTTGGGATTGGGAAATTGGGGGACAGCCATCGCCCGTTTGTGGCTCTTGGAAGGCCACAAGGTCAAGGGNTGGACCATTGAGCAGGAAGTCTACGAATCCATCACCATGAACGAAGTGAACGAGAAATACCTCCCGGACCACCCTGTCCCTGGATTGGATGTCACCATGCACCTCAGTGAGGCCATAGAGGGCAGTGAAATCATCGTGCTGGCCGTNCCTTCATCGGTCATTCTCGATGTCATGGAAGACGTGCTCCCTCACCTCCAGGCCGGCCATGTTCTGCTCGATTTGGCCAAAGGATTGGCCCCCGGTAAACGGNTGATCTCCGAGGCCATCCACACACGACTCAAGGAAGAGGGAAAGACCAACCCCTTGGCGGTGTTGACCGGCCCCACCATCGCCCCCGAAGCAGCAGGTGGGGTCATGACCACGGCCTTGGTGGCAAGCGAAGACCAAGCCATCGCCCAGCGCCTTGCTCAAACCTTGAGCACACCAAGTTTCATCCTCCATCCTGCCAGCGACCCGGTAGGGGCTGAACTTTGGGGTGCTTACAAGAACGTGGTCGCCCTTGCTTGCGGCCTTGTTGACGGCCTAAAGCAGGTTGGGGACTTGGGAGGAGACAACCTCAAAGCGGCGATTTTCATGTCTGGATTCAAAGAAGGATGCCTGTTGCTGGCGGAACTTGGAGCACGAGCAGAAGTGGCATTTGGTCCTGCGGGCTTGGGCGACATGTACGTGACCGCCACATCACCTCACGGACGAAACAGGTCCATGGGGGAAAAACTCGGAACGGGTTTGACGTTGGACGACGCGTTGGATGAAATGCACATGGTTGCAGAAGGTGTTCGCGCCTGTCGCATGTTCGTCGAACGAGCAGAGGATGCGAACCTCAACATCCCCTTCACCAAAGCCCTGAACACGCTGTTGAACGGCGATATCGATGCAGAGGAATGCTGCAGAAGAATGGTTGCGCTCGGTTGAGCCTATCGGTGACATTTTGAGTCGGGGCCCCTTGTCCAAAGCATGGCCGACGAATTGACAGAGTTTGAGACGAAGCTGTTGAAGTGGCTTGTCAAGAGCGATTTCCACATTCAACCGTGGTCNAGCAAGGATGCNGCNAANGCNTTCAAGGTCAAGGAAGATGAAATNTACGANGCCGTTGCNGCCCTNTCAAAGAAGGCTGCNGACCANATTCAAATCTTCTACAANGACGGCNACGTNCACATCGCCGCCGATTGAATCANTTTGCNGCGTCGNCNGGAGACTTCTCTCCTGTTTTCTTNAGNAGCANGTTCATCCAAGTNGGNCGTCNNACNTCGCCCTGCTCGTTCACNAANGANCGGGCGAAGANCGANATCAANTCAATNATGATNACNACCACGAAAATCAANATCAACANNGCNAAGACCTTCTCGTANTGAANGAACTTGAGNTAGTTGGTNATGTANTAGCCGATNCCACCNGCCCCAACNATGCCGATNACGGTNCCNTGGCGNACNTTGTACTCGAACATGAAAATCAACTGACTGAGAAGATGATTGCTGTTTTCTGGAATCACGATGTTGGTTGCGATGGCCCTGCTGGAGAGGCCCATGGCGCGACCGGCCTCGATAGGTCCGCTGTTCATTCCCTCGAAGGTTTCATACTGCAATTTACCGAGGTAACCGATGGTGTAGAAGCTCATGGCCAACACCCCGGAAAGAGGGCCAAGACCGATGACGACGACAAAGAGAAGCGCCCAAATCAGACTTGGTAAACTCCTCACGGCTGCAAGAAGAATCCGAACGGGAATTGAAATCCAAAACGATTGGAGGTTTCGAGCGGCCAGCGGCGACAAGAGAATGGCCCCAAGGAAACCAAGGATGGTCGATACAAAGGCGATTTTCAAGGTCTCGACCATCCCAATGTACCCAATGGAACAGGTGAATTCGAGGCGAGACTCGCACTCTGGATAGGTTCGTGGCTCAAGGACGCTCCAGTCGGGTGGCCACATGCTCTCGGTAAAGAAGACCACAAAATCACTCAATCCATCGCCGAATCGACCCCAATTCCCGCCAGCGAGGTCGCCAAGAAGCGCCAACGCCAGCAGACTCAAGGCCCCGATGATGAAGAAGAGCCGGATTTTCATTCCGATTCACCTTCCATCCGGCGTTTTTTCCACGCCTCAACAGTTAGATCAGAAAAACGTCCATCATTGAGTTCCCAAACACGCGTGGCGTACTTGAGCGCGTGTTCCTCATGGTGCTCAACCATGATGAGGCTGCAGCCTTTTGCGAGGAGAGGAAACACGGCCTCCATCACGCCCGTGGCGTTGGTGTCGTCCAGTTCGCTGAGGAATTCGTCGGCGAGGATGAGTTGGGGGCGCTGCGCCAGGGTCCGAGCTGTCGCCACACGCCGTTTTTGTCCACCTGAGAGCCGACGCACCGGTTCGGATGCTTTGTGGTCCATGCCAACCGCAGAGAGGGCTTTCATGACTCGCTCGCGACGCTCAGCATACATTC
>NZEQ01000031.1 GCA_002689105.1 Verrucomicrobiales bacterium
GCAAGATTCACATGAAGCGCAAGCCGTCCAAGGCCGGTATCTCCAAGATCACCATGGCCAAGAACACGCAGCGCATCGCTGAAGAGCGTGTCAACCGCCACTTCCCCAACTTGGAAGTGCTCAACTCCTACTGGGTTGGCCAAGACGGGAAGCACAAGTACTACGAAGTCATCATGATCGACACGCACCACCCTGCCATCATCAACGACAAGCAGCTCGGTGTGTTCTCTCGAGCCAACGGCAAGCACGCCCACCGTGGACGAGCCTACCGTGGCAAGACGTCCGCCGGCAAGCGCGGTCGTGGTCTGCACAACAAGGGCAAGGGCGCTGAGAAGTTGCGACCTTCGCTTCGTGCGAACTTGAACCGTGGCAAGTGAGTTTGAACCATTGGTTCAACTTTTGCGAGATTTTTCATCGTCCTAGCCGTGGCTTTATTGAGTCTCAGTGGGAGCGGCGTGTATGGTCCAAGGCGTTGAGGTCATGTCCCACTGGACAGGTCTGGATGTCTATTTGCCCGACGGGCGCAAACTTGGCATCGTCCATGACGCCGTCATCGACGCCGAATCTCTCCACTGCACGCATCTCTTTGTTCGAAACACCCCCGAGGATTTGGTGGAAGGTTCCATTCCGTTGGCCGTCCCTTGGCGTTGGATTCGCGCCATCAACGACATCGTCGTCCTGCGCTGGTTCCCACCCACGCCCATTCCTCTTCAGTCCTGAGTGATCGCACATGGTTCTCGACGTCCACGTTCTCGGTACGGCTTCGGCCCGTCCAACCCCAGAACGCGCCGTCAGTGGCAGCCTGGTCAAAGGCCCGGACGGTATTGCCATCGTGGATTGTGGCGAAGGCTTCCAAACCCGCTACGCCCTTCAACGACGGCGACTGAAGCGCCACTCGGTCGGCGAGACGCTCAAACCCAGCGCTGTTGACGTCCTGGCCTTCACCCATGGTCATCTTGACCACACCTGGGGTGCACTGCCTTGGCTGCAATCCATGGATTTGGAGAACAGACAACAACCTCTCCTCATCATCGGGCCAACATCGGCAGAGGTCGCGGAGGCTCTCCTCAACGATGAACCGCTGCCTGAAGCGGCGCCCTCGGCTGACCTCGCTCGTCAATGGATGGCGTGGTTCGCACTTGGTGGCGACATGATTCGTTTCCCCATCCGCTGGGTTCTGGGTGTCGTCAACGCTGACCGATGGGTAGAGGTGGACCCCACTTCGGGCAAAGCCCGCCTGCTGGAGGAAATGCCACAACCCGAGGGATGGGGGAACAGTTCCCTGCGTCCGGTCCCAACCCAACACACCGTTCCTTCCTGCGGATGGATGGTCCAACAGAAAGCCATGGCCGGAAAATTTGACCGAGCCCGAGCCGATGAAATGCAACTCACGACAAAGCAGCGAGCCATGGTGGCCCGGGGAGAAAACATCACCGATGCCAACGGCGAAACCATCGCCGCTTCCTGGTTTCGTGGTGGTGAGCGAGCGGCCGTCAGCGTTCTTATCTCAGGAGATACGGCCACCACGCCCGAAGCATGGGATGATTCTCTTGCGCCTACGCTTCTGATTCATGAAGCGACATTTCTCGAGGAACAACACGACAAGGCCGAGGAACACATGCACTCGACCGCTGCTGGCGCTGTAGCCTCCGCTCAAGCCGTTGGGGCGACCTACCTTGCGCTGACGCACTACAGCAATCGCATCAAGAATTCGAAGACGCCTGAAGACGAGGCCAAGACCGCCGCTGACGGTGTGGCGGTGGTGGCACTGAACGACAACGACCGTTTGGTGGTTGACGATGACGGCGATTTGACTCACCTGAAGTGGGGAAGCGAGGGTTGGGTGCTGGCGAACATCCCACCCAATCGTTGAAATGAACGGCGAGGATGGAACCTCCATGCGTTGGCTGACAGCATGGGCTCTTGTGCTGCTTTTGTTTGCCGTTCCAATCGGGGCCCAAGCCGATGAAGGTCGAGCAGCCCCTTCCTGCCTCACCCAGGACGGAGCAAATCTTCCTCCAACCTTGGACATCGACCCGGATGTTTGCATGATCGTTGACCTCGGTTTGCTTCAGCCCGGTGATGTGTACGAGATTCAAGTCATCGTGGTCGATGACGCCATTGATTTGCTCTTTTTTGATGAAAACAGCATTCAGCCCTACGAACTTGGCCAGTCTTACCGCTCGGTGATGGCCCAACCAGCCAGCACCGAATCCGCTCTTGGAGGCTACGAATTCCACTGGAAGGTGCCGCCCTCCATCAGTGCCAAGCGCTGGTACATGGTTCTGGACAACAGCGCTCACGACGGCGATGCAGGCCAAGGCGACCAAGGCGGGCTTCAAAGCACCGTCTCGGCCACGGTGAACCAACTCACTCAAGCCTACTGGACGCCTTTCAACGACCTGTTAGCGGTTGATGCAGGGGCCTACGATGTGCTTCTTTCCGGCGACGACCTCCGTTTGGACGCCGGAACCACCGTCGTCCTGTCGGCGTGGGACCTGACCTTCGTAGGTGACGTCTATCTCCAGACTCGAACCATGCACGACCGCTACACTGCAGGAGGCATCGGGGTGAAATTCATCGAGGGGGGCGCTCTTCAAGCGGTTGAGTCGCCCCAATCCTTGACTTGGCAGGTCCCTTCTTCGCTGGAAGGCGAGGAGTTACTTCTGGTCGTGGACAACACGGACAGTCCCTTGGGCGGAGGGAATGGAACCGAAGCCTTGCGAATGACGGTGCGACTGGAATTGGCCCCACCGCTTACGCCAACCATCACGGACGAACAGATGGCGACCGTTTCCCTTGGTGAGGCCATCACCCTGGACGCCTCTTCCACGCCCAACCGATTGAATCAACAGGGCACGTTTGTCTGGGACATCGATGCCAACGTCGACACCAACGATGACGGCAATCCTACCAACGATCCCGATGCCAGTGGCCTCAGCATTGAGGCGTCCTGGTCAACGCCCGGTAGCAAAACCATCACGGTGAAAATGACGGCACCTTCCGGGGAAGAAGCGATGACGAGTTACACGGTCGCTGTCGAAGACACTGTTGCGCCCAACGCTGTCATCCAAGGGGGCGGGGCCAACGTCACGCTGGTTTCGAATGGATGGAGAGTGAACGTAGCCAATTCCATCGAGATGTCGTGCCAGAGCAGCAGCGATGACCACCTCATCGAACGATGCGATTGGACGGTTGACGGTCAAGCCAGTGCGAACCTCTCGGTGATTTCTTTCACGCCCTATGAATTGCGAGACTACACCGTCGTCCTCACCGTCACGGACATGAGCGGTAACGCAGCCAACACCACGGCCGTGGTGAAATCGGTGGACCCCACACTTCCAACCTTCGATACCTCGCTTCTTGCCGCCTTCCCTACCGTGGCAGAAACAGGTGATGCGTTGGAATTTGAGGTCGCCGTCAGCGACACCTTTGACTCCGATTCGTCGCTTCGCGTTCATTGGGACTTGCAACCCTCCAAAGACACCGATGGAAACGGCAACACCAAAGACGACCCTGACCGAGTGGGTTTGAAACCGAGCATCACCTTTGACAGCCCGGGCTTGAAAGAGATCGTGGTAACCGTCTTTGACGGTTCAAACAACACCGCCAATTACGCTTTCTCGGTTGACATTTCACCTGCTCCAGAGAGTTCGGTATCCTATACGGGTGGCATCACGGTGTTGGGTATACTTCTGGTGGTTGGTGCAGGCGGCTTGGCCTTCAATCGAGCCGTTCAGCAAAACAGAGGTTTCAATCTCCTCATTGAGCGCGGGCTCAACAGGGAAGAGGCCCAAGCGCACATGGCCATGACGGCCCAGCGTTCCAAACTCACGTTGTTCTCAAAAGCTGAGGATTTCGCCGGATTGAATTTGGGAGACGTGGTTTCAGAGAACGAACGTGTGGCCGCTCAAAAACAAGCGGAAATGGACGCCATTTACGGGTCCACCGCCGCTGGCGACCCGAACGCCGGCTTTGCACAAGCCGCCTATGTTCAGGCCCCGCTTTCCGATGCCAGCCAACAAGCCGCCTCCGAAGCCGCTGCGTTGCTCTCCGGTGATGTTTCAGGTTCGGCGATGGACGATTCCCTCGACCATCTCGTCGAAGAAATCGCTGGGGCGTCCGCCCTTCCGGCAAAAGCACCGACACCCGTGTCGATGCCTTTGGAGCAGGCCAGCGAGGCGGCGTCGACCATGACCATTCCCTCGGTCGACCTTCCCGACATGGACTCGCCGGTTTCTGCCGTTGACTTGCCAACTGAAATGAATCACGAATCAGCAAAGTCCGTGCCTTCGGGCATCAGCGTGCCTGAAATGGCCCCTCCTCCGGTTGCACCAGCACCTGCCCCAACACCGCCAACGCCTCCGGCGCCCACCTCGGTTCGACACACCTGCAGCAGCTGTCAGGCCCAATTCGAACTTGATATCCCAGCAGGCATACAACACGCCGTGGTTGCATGCCCTGCTTGTGGCGTGGACCAAACCATCAGCGTCAACGATTGATTGACAAGCAGGGAAAGGGCATTTCAGTGAACACAACGGCGAATGCTTCTCAAAGGATGAGGGCTGAGCAACCGGCATGGATGAGCCTGCGCTACGCCTCTTGCGTGTCGGGCTCCGTCAGCCCAATCGGCGTGGACGCACCGCTGTGTTGCTCGTGGCCGTCATGTTACTCTCGATGATGCAACCGGTTTCCGGCGATGTAACCGTTGCACGCGATGACTTTGGTGTTCTCGATGCCTTCGCCGACACCCTCGCTGACCGAGCAGCAGAAGGTGAATCCCTGGTTGCCATTCAGGGTGCTCAGTCTTCGTTTGCCTTGCTCGACGCCTCAAAGCGACCGGTTCAATCAGGCGATGCCCTGGCTGATGCAGAGAACGTGTTGAACCAAGTTGAACTTCGGGACACCACGCCCTTTGAGGAAGACCACCCGCGCCCTTACGAATTCTTGACCGATGTCGCCACGCATCCCGATGCATGGCCGTACAATCTTTGGGAGACGTTGTTCTCGGTCGAGAACCTCGGTCTTGACAATCTCTTGGGCATCGGCATCAATACCTACGCTGTTTACGTGAATTTCACGTCCCGCAACGATGGCCCCGCCTACGAGGCATGGGACAAGGGCACCTTCACGGGCGAGTTGTTGGTCGGAACGGACCTTGTGTTGTTCATGAACTACATCGACATCGACGGAGATGGTACAGACGACCTCTCGGTCGGCTTGACTTTGGAAGGTTTGACCACCCTCGGTGAGGGCTTCGGTATCGAAACCAGCAACAACCCCATTCCGGGTGTACCAGGGGTTCCGACGGAGTTGTGGATTCGCCCGACCTTCCAGTGGGCCGTCAGCGCCTTGAACATCAACGACCCGCTGTGGAACGAACTCGAACATCTTGAAGTGTCGCTCATGAAGGGCTTGGCCTTTGACATCACGCTCTCCAACTCGGAATCCTACGCCATCGTTGTGGACACCCGATTCACACAACCGCCGGCCGACGTCACCCTCGGCGTGGGCATCGAGCGTATTTCCTTTGACATAACAAGCGCCATCGCTCTGCCACAGCAATTCATCACCTCGCTCTTGTTGGGCACCGTCAACTCAAGCGACCTTGCTCTAACCGGTATCACCGCTCCCTATTCCGTGCGTTTGTCCAATCCGAACGCGCCGGGGGGTTCGCAACAGACCGATTGCAGTGAGACCTTGAACTACGACCCTGCGACCGACTACGACGCTTCGAGCCGTGAACACAAGTGTGGCATCGGCATTGGCGTGGGCTACGTGCATTTTGATGAGGTGCAACCCGACCAGTCAATTGATATTCTCGAATACGCCTACCTCGATGTTGGATTCCACCCCGAAGAGGGAGAAACCATCATTCCCAGCGAAGTTGACTTGACCTTGAGGAACGATAACCTCGGTGAGAACACCTTTGACACCATAGAAATCTACTCCGATGTTGGCACGGATGTTTACATCCATTACTTCGAAGACCGGTCCAACGTTCCCGAGGGGGATAGCCCCTTTGGCAACATCACGGACTCGCGTTTGTGGATTCGAGGCCTGCCGTCAGGATCGCTTCACGAAGATGAAATCGCTGCCATCTTCACCACCATCGGCGAAGCCCCGGGCTCGGTGAACCTTCCAGGAGACATACCCGACCGACTTTCGTTGATCATCGCCATCAAGAATTTCTCAGGGGACAACACGAACAACGTCAACGACCCCACGCTTCCAATCAACCCCGCTCAACCCCCCAACACGCTGTTCCTCATCGCAGGGACCTCGTCCATCAAGGAATTCAACTACGCTTCGTCTTTCAAGCGTGGTGGCTATTCCGGTGACAGCTCGTCCATGCTGGTCGAGATGGAAGACCTTCCCCGAGTCATCGTCATTCAAGGCAGCTTCCTTCTTTCTTCTTCTGGGGTTAACCGGGTCAACTTCGACAATCCAAACCTGAACACGATTGCTCAATTCTTTGACAATGCGTTGTTGACGGTCGTGGAAATCATCTTGGACATTGGAACCATCCTCAACGGCCTGCCATCGGCTGTGGTCGGCACTGCTGGCTCTACGGGCGGCGTGATTGACATTCAGTGCTACAATCAAGTGAAGAAGAGCCTGCCCAGCAGCAACAGGGAGTCGATGGAAATCGAACACCTTCTGTTCGCCTTGGCCAGCAGCCCTCAACCGTGGTTGCCAGAGATGGACCACATTTTGCTCTCGGAAGACACGAACATCGCTATGGTGGACGGGCGTCTTGGTCCTGTTGACCCCTTGGTTCCGGTGGCAATGAGCATGCGTATCGGAGGTATTTCTCATGTCCGACATGCCTTTGATCCAATCAACGAAATTCGAGACATGCAACTGGACGGCTCGGCCAGCGGCTCCCTGTTGATCGGCCACATCAAGCACGATGACGGTGACCTGGACAACGCCATCAAACAGTCAGCGATGGTATCAAACCGCCCTGCCCAATTCAACATTCTCCAACAGGCAGAATCACTTGAGTATCAAGCCAGTGAGCCAATTGGAACCATTACCTACGGCGGTCAATCCGGTGAGCAGCGCAACGCCATACGCTTGTCTGGGCTCCCAGCCTCCTTCAAATTGGTGCTTGGCGATACGGTGGGCTACGTCGCTGACGGGCCGATGGAGAGCATTCAGGTGCAGATGACCAATGCCAGCACGCCGTTGACGATGGACGGCGACCACGTCCGATTCTGGGTGAACGAAGATACGGCAGAAGCCAGCTTGAGTCTCAAACTTTCGGACATCACCTCCATTGAGCGCCTCAGCCCGCTGGTGCCTGGCTCTCTTGGTCCTGAAGGCAATTCAGAGGTACGCCTCGTACGAAGTTCGTCCTCGCCCTTCGGTGTTTCTTTTGAGGACGAATCGACGCATGACAACCCGTTTTTGGGACTCAACGGGAAGGTCTACTTCGACCCGTTGCCAGCCAACATTTCCCTGACGCTCCCTTCCGATGTGGATTCAGACGGTCTTGAATTGCCAACCTTTGGCGAGGAAGAAGGCATTGAAGCACTTTCGTTTTTCTTGGGCGATCTGGTTGATTTCGGCAGCGTCGTCAACGACTTTGTCCACGCCTTGACGGTGAACGTCGGAGGCGACATCGGTGAAAGCGAGAACATGAGCCTTGGTTTGGATTTGTTCACGGGTGAAGCGTTCAACATGACCGTTGACCTGAAGAAGGGGTCAAACCTTGAGGCTGAGCCTGCTTGGATGCACGGTTTGGGCATGGAGGCACTTGAGCAAACCCGTCTTGAATCCAATCTCTCGCGNATGCCTGCCTTCACCGCCACCTCCCGAGGTCCGATGGAAGACATCCTTGCTGACGGACGNATCGATGAATCCGAGCGTGTTCAGGCACTCACCATCCTTGAAGCGATCAACATCACGGCAGCCGAAGCCCTGGTGAACGCCCTCGAAGACGGGAGGGTGACGGACGCAGAGATGGTTGATGTGAACATGACCCAACTCGCGGAGGAGGGCTTGACCCTTCATGACACACGAGCGTGGCATCTTCGCGCTTGGCTTCCTTCCTTGCCTGCCGGCACCATCGAACTGGTGTACGATTTCAGAATGCTCGGTGGGATTCCAACGTACGAAGTCGACCTCAAAATGTCTCAATGGCAGCCGATGTACCCGCAGATGACCATCATCGCTAACGGCCTCGAAGGTCGAGATTTGGAACTCTTCATCGACGGGCTGGACACCACCACGCCTCGCAATGTTGAGGTCAATGCGTTGTTTTCCACGCAGGAGAATCTGACCGTTCCGAGGGTCTCGGTCGACATGCACTACGATGCAGGAGTCCGCCTCAAATCGGCCCATGCCATTCTCATCGACCACGAAGCCCTCACCCGGGTCGAGGCCTTGGTGGTGGGGATTCCTCAATCCACGGATGTTTCTGCCGTCATCGGTGACGTACTGATTCTCACGCTTGTGGTGCCCGAAGTCCACCGTATCAACGGCCACTCAGCAGACTCTCTGATGCTCAAACAACTTCGGTACGTCGACGGTTTCTGGTACCCGTCAACCGCCTTCATGCGAGACCTTCCCGGAGAGATGAACCTAGCGACGGAACCTGATACACGGTTTGACATCCGCAAACAAACGGCTTTCCAAGGTATGCGAACCTTGGACTACTCCTCCAACACCGACGACATGGACCTGTATTTGGAAGCCAGCGGCAGGGCCATCGAAGCCAAGGGCGATGTGTTGATGTTGGCTGAGGATTTACCGACCCGGTTTGTCTTATCCCTGACCGATGACTTCGGCATGCGGGTGGATTCATCCGGTTCTGGGGTCAAGAAAGTCTACGTTCGTCAAACGGACGTACCGGCGACCCCCGGGGTGACCATCGAACGGGTTGAAGTGGTTGGACAGAATCTCAAGGGCGCCACGATTCGAATTTACTCCGGTCCGGGAGAATATCCGCTCATCGTTATCGACGACATTACGGATGGCAGGCTGGTCGCTACGGCCGAAGCCTACGTTCAACCTGGACTGGTTGAACCGTGGGTGAAGCCAATCTTTGGAGAGTTTGAGATGGAAGGTCGCGCAGTGTTGCTCGATGCTCAATTCACGGGCATCATTCCAACCGCCTCTTCGGTCGGTGTCAACGGTATTGTCACGGATTTATCCTTGGTAGGGTCCTTCACGGGCGAGTTTGTAGAAACCCGCCATGTCATGGTGATCGATCCCATCGGTTCTGCGCTTGCCAGCGGATTGGCCATGTTGTTTGGGTGATGAGCAATGTCGGGACCATCAGCTGAGGATTTGCGACAGGGCGGCTCCCCGCTCGAGGGTGAAGAACTCGAAGATTGGGAGGCGGCTCAAGAAGCGGCAAAATTGTTGACGACGCTCAAGCGGGAGATCACTCCGACCCGTGTCGCCATGGCCGGTGCCGTACTTTTCATGCTCCTCATCATGGTGTTGAGCGGATGGTATTGGGTGCTTCCAAGGGACGCGGTCACGGTGGAAACTCACTACATGCAACGGGGTGGCCACCTCATGATGACCGAACTCCACAACGATGGAAGCCGAGACATCACCGACATCGTGTTGGAGGTTGAATTCCAAACCGTTGACGGNGAGGTCATTGACAGCATGTCGCTTGAACTCGGTGTTCTTGCAGGGCACTCTTCCNTCTCTGGNGATGATTTGGAGATGATGGTCATCGGCTACACCGTCTGGGACGAGTACAACATCGTCATCGAACTCGAGTACNGAGATTACACCGGGCAACTTCGTCAACCTGCGGCGTTCACTCACCAAGTNGGCGATTGGTCCCAAGAGATTTTCATGGACAAAGCCGAACGGCATGTCTGGCCCATTGATTGAGTGCTGTTTAGACAAGCAGACCGAACCGATAAAGGACAGGAGCCTAAGGCAAGACCATGGCTGGAGTTTCCAACCGCCTAACTGCAGGTGTGTTCGTTCTCCTTCTCGTCCTCTCGACCTCGAGCTCCCTCCTTCTTTCCGATGATGGTGGTCAGAGCGACGCCAGCACCTTCAACCCCGACTGGGTTCGTTTTGATGTTCGCGAGGGAGTTTACAACGAAGCCTTCGGTTTGCTTGATGAACATCTTGTCAACGAAGAACGAGCCCCGCTCGCTCTCTCCACGTTCGGGACATTTGACGCTCAAGGTTTAGAGCTTCTACGGCCCGTGCCTGCAGACCTTCTCGAACCCCGGTTCGACACGCTCCTCCTCATCGTTTCCAACGAAATGCGACTGCACGATGTTCGCAGCGAATTGAACGACCAACCCGGTTTGGCCGTGAGGGAATTCATCGCCCCGTCGGGGCTTTTGGTTCAAGGGACGCCTTCGGCCCTTACACAGGCCGGTGAACATCCAGCGATCATCACCGCCCACGCCGTCCCCATTGGCATGTTCCTTCACGACGATTTGATGGACATCGTCCTCTTTGAGGAAGGTGAAACGGCTTTGCAAGGACTGTTGCTCCGGATGGACGGCTGGCGCGATGATGGCGGTCCTGTGGATACGGTTTCCCTGAGCGACGACACCGGTGTCCTGCTCAATCAGAACCTTGGTGAGGTCGCCAGCGAAGTGTTTGACGATTGGCGAGCTTGGGACACCGGTCGGTACGAGGGCACCCTGAGCGCCGTGGACCTCACGGTGCTGCTTCGTCAGCCTTCGCTCATGCAACTGCGACCCGACCCTGCTTTTTCGGCCTTTAACGACCAGTCCCGTGGACACATGAAGACCAACACGATGACCACGTATTTCACCACCGATTTGGACGGCTCAGGGCAAATCGTAGGTGTCGCTGATGCCGGTTTGGACGAGGACCATGGCGACTTTGGGACTCGCGTGGTTGGAAATTACGACGTGATTGGAGATGGCTCGACGGCCGACAAGCATTCGGGGCATGGCACCCATGTTTCCTGCACGGTGCTCGGTAGCGGGTTTCGTGGAGGGTATGGCGGGGTCGCTCAGGCCGCCGATTTGTACTTCCAAGCCATGGAAAACGATAACACGGGCAACTTTCAATCGCCTTCGTTGAACAACCTTCTCAACACCGCGTACAACGCCGGTGCACGCACCCACACCAATTCATGGGGTTCTTCCGCTGCCAGCGAGCAAGCCAAGTACAACTCCGAAACCGAGGACGTGGACGACCGAGCAAATTACTACGACCGCTATTGGAACGGCGCTGAAGGCCTGACTATTCTCTTCGCAGCAGGAAACGACGGGCCAAATTCGGGCACGGTTTCCCCGCCGGCGACGGCCAAGAACGTGATTTCCGTCGGCAATCACCAGAATCGATACAGCGGTTCACCGGACACGATGATGAGCGGTTCGTCTCGCGGACCAACCGAAGACGGTCGAATCAAACCGGATTTGGTGGCTCCCGGCGGCTACGTTCGGTCCTGTCGTGCCCAAGAAGCCGGAGATACGGGCAGTGCCACATGGAGCAATAACTACTACCTCGAATACACGGGTACATCGATGGCCACACCCAACGCCGCTGGAGCGGCGGTTATGGTGCGTGAATACCTCCAAGAAATTGCGCTGCGACCTTCACCTCAAGGCGCCTTGGTCAAGGCATTGCTCGTCCTTGGAGCCCAAGACATCGGCACGCGGGACATCCCCAACGAGGACGAAGGATGGGGGCGCATAAACCTCAGAAACAGTTTGGCTCCACCCGGTGGGCAGGGCATATGGGTGGATGACCGCTCGGTCCTGTCGGGTACTGGCAACAGCAAATCCTACGCCTTCAACATCTCTCAAGCAAACGGTCAATTCAAAGCCGTGCTCGCATGGTCAGACGAGCGAGGTTCTCGGTTTTCCTCGGCACAACTCGTGAACGATTTGGATTTGGAAGTCACAGCACCGGACGGAACGGTGTACCTTGGCAACGACTTTTCCAACGGCCGGTCAGCAACCGGAGGGGCCCGGGACAGCGTGAACAACCTCGAAGTCATCTTGATCGACACGGCCTCGACCGGGACATGGACGGTCAAAGTCAAAGACACACAACACAGTGGTTCGCGAGCCCAACCGTACGCTATTGCGGTCTCTGGATACGGCGTCAACGACTTACGACCTGACCCAAAAGTGGTCCCAGAAGATTTCGACATGAACGTCGGTATTCCTCAAGTTGACGACCCGGTACAACTCACGACGTCGTTCTTCAACTTTGGAAATGTGAAAGCCGATTCCTTCCCCATCGCCTTCGAGGTGAACGGTGTTGAGGAATCCAGGACTTCCATCGAACTTGGTGCTGGTGTCAAACGGGTCGTGTTGTGGCCGTGGACGCCCGCAACGGCTGGTGAAACCACGCTCACGTTCATCATTGACCCCGACGACGAAATGGAGGAAATTCGGGAGGATAACAACCGATTTGACATTCAAGTGAACGTCACCGCCCCCGGTGTAAAACTTGAGACCGCCACCCAGGCCATCACCCTTGATTCAAGCGAAACCACCACCACGTCGTGGAATATTTCCTTGACCAACACGGCCTTGATTCCGACCAACGCTTCCATGCAAACCGGCGATGTGGTTCATGTCGAGTCCGGGCAGACCATGCCGTGGTACATCGGTAGCACCGATTCCAACTTCAGCATGGAGGGGCAAGCCTCCGAATCCATCATCGTTACCTTGGTCCATCCTGCACCCCCTTCGCCGGGAACCTATCGAATTGACCTGCTGGCTTTGGACGTTGATAACGGCGTTGATTATCCGTTGGAAATTGACATGATCGTTCCAGATTTACCCGAGGCGGCGGTTGAATTTGACTACCAAGTCGTTCCAGTCCATCCTGCCAACCCAACCAACATGACCATCCGATTCTTCAACAATGGAAACGCAGCGATCGGTTACGACCTCTTTTTGGAGGCGCCCGTCGGTTGGCAAACGGGTTTCACCAACCTCGGCAGCGAAGCAGGAGCGTCTTCGGGTTCGACCGGGCTGATCAACAGCGAAGCTTTCCGTGCGGTCGGTTTGATGTTCACTCCGCCCCAAGTGATGACAGCGGCGGGTGCAGAACGGGTGGTCAAATTGACCGCTGTCAGCCAAACCGAGCAGCAGGAATTGACCGTATTCGAGATTCCCATTCAGGTGCTGACCGTGCGTGAAATGTCCATCGACCTCGAATCATCCATCGGAGTCCTTCGCCCCGATTCCAGCGTGACGCTCCGCTACTCCCTGGAACACGAAGGCAACGTTGACTTCAACTTCACACCGTCGTTTGAACTGCCCAGCGGATGGTCGGTCGCTTCCAGTCTCGACCTCGTTGAACTTCCGTGGGCAACCAGCAAGAACCTGCTTTACACCCTTGAAGCAGGCAACAATGCACGTTCTGGCACGATTAAACTTCACCTGGACAACGGTTCAAATCGCTTCACATGGGAGGGGCTTCTCGATGTGGAAATCCTTCCAGAACCAACCCTGACCTTCGTCGGTCTTGAACTCCAAGACGGTACGTCCTTCGGCACCCCTCAAGGGGCGGGCTCACATCCCTCGGGAGAGTCGCTGAAGTTCACATGGTTACTTGGAAACGCCGCTGAAACGGTTTGGAACCCCAGTGCAAGCCTGCAGTTGGACCCGGGTCTGTTTGGTGAATGCACACCGGTTGACCCGGTGGGCATAGGCGATGTGTCTCCAGTGGTCTGCAACGTCCTCATCGCAGCGAACATGGCACCCATGAGCGAACCTTCGTTCACCTTGGTCCTCAGCGATGCCGGGGTTGAGCAAACCACAACGGTTGGGCTTCTGGTTGCACCCAATGAACAGGTGGCGTGGGACATTGGTTCTGTGCCGGTGCTGACCACTGGACAGGAACGTCAGGTCACGATTGAAATCACCAACACTGGAAACACAGCTTTGCAGCGTCAAGTCGTGGTTGAAGCCCCTTCCAAATGGTCCGCTTCCGTTGATGGAAACGACATTCTCGACCTTGAAGTGGGGCAGTCTGTTTTGGTGCGATTGAACCTACGAGCCGACATCCCTGGCAGTGAATCCATCACCGTTTCTCTGGCTCAAAGCACTGCAAGTGATTCAACCTTCAGTTTCGCCATCACCTCCTCCGGTGAGCCGATGGGAACCTCAGGCGAAAGCGGGCTGGATTCTACCCTCGCCGTTGCGCTTCTTTTCGTCGTCTTGATCGCCGCCTTTGCAATCCTCGGCACCAACGTGCTTCGTGGGCGAGATGAACCAAAAACAGCACAATCTGTGATGCCTCATCGCGCAGCCATACCGGCACCGACTCCAACCGCCCAAACTGCGCCGGCTCTTGTGGCAACCTCGCCAACAAACGTAGCCTCCGGGGCAGCACCGCCGATGTGTTGGGCCTGCCGCCAACCGATCACCACGGCCATGCTGGGCTGTCCAAGTTGTGGAGCAAGATACCACGCTGCGGGGGTTGGTGGTTGCACGGCCTCATCCCTTGAGTCGTGTGTGAATTGTGGTGGACCAACAAGCGCCTTCGTGAAGGCTTGACCATCGTGCTTTTTTGATGCACAGGAAGCATAGGGTTTTGATAGGAGAACACCGAGCGCAAGCCATGATGCCTACGGCAAGCGAGTTGAACGCTTCCCGGCGCACGGCCCTCTTTCTCGTCGTGGTGATGTGCACGGCTCTTCTTCCATTGGTGGCGCCAACTGTGAGTGCCGACGGTGGCCGAGCGGCCTCCATCCAAGTGACGGGCATTCCAGGAAGCCTTGAGGTCAATCCCGGTGAGGCAGGCGAATACACGGTTCGAGTTCGAAACACGGGTTCGGACCCCGTCACTGTTCAACTCTCTTCATCGCAGGAAGCCACCGAAGACTGCAACGGCTTTTCTTCCTCCGTGACCCAAATCCCCGGCCAGATTGACGGCGGTAGCTACGAAGAGGCTGCCATGAACGTCAGCGTTGCTCAAACAGTGGAAGCCGACACCGCCTGCGACACCACCATCACCGCCACCATCACGGCCGTCATTGGAGCGCCCGCAGCCGAAATTCCTGAACCCGAAACCGATGTCGTGACCACGACTGCAGCTGATGGTTCGGGCAGCGCCGTCTTCGGTGTCGACCTCATCATCAGCGAATCCGACCGAAGTCAGGATTGGAACGGTGAGGAAGAAATTGACTATCGCATCGAGGTTGAGAACACCGGTCAGACCAACCAAACGGTCAACCTTGTCGTCAACGAAGGAAGCGGGCCTGGTTGTGGCTCGGCCTCCTCGTTCACCGTTTCTCTCAGCGAAACTTCGGTCAACGTTGACCAAGAGGACTCTGAAATCGTCTTTGCCACCGTTGAAGTGCCGGAGGGAGCATCAGCGGACAAGTATTGCTGGGAAGTCACCGGAACCGTTGCTAACGACCCTTCTCAGGAAGCCAAAGACACCGAAGCGTTCGATTTGACCGTCCCACAACTCAAGAGATGCGTTCTCTCCCTCAGCAAGACCTCTGTCAGCGTGAATCCCGACGATGACACCAAGATCACCGCCACCTACACCAACGACGGCAACGCAGACTGGACCGTGTTCGCCTCCCCCGTGGGAAGTAAATCCTCCTGGGTGCAGGTCGAGGGCGCGTCCTCGGGCCTTCTGCCCTACGACGGCGGCGACGGTGAACGGGCCTTCGACTTCATCGTCTCTCCCGACGACTCGGTGACTGCAGGCTCGGAGACGGTTGTTCAAATCGTTGGAAAGGACGGAAACACGGGCCCTATCAAGTGTCAAGCGGACCTTCGAATCATCGTTGGCCAATCAAGAGGCGCAAGTGTTTCGCTCGCCAATGCCTTGCTCTCGAACATTGAACCCGGGAGCAACAAATCCACNACGCTCACCATCACCAACCAAGGCAACGGCCAAGACAACCTTCGTGTGGCCTCTTCCATCGCTCCATCCGGCTGGGCTGTCCAACTTGACGCCTCGACGGTTTCCGTAGGTTCTCGGCACGGCAATGAAAAATCCGCTACGGTCGGCGTCACGGTNCGTGTGCCAGCGAATGCTTTGGCAACCGAAGAAATTGAACTGACGTTCAGCGTGTTGCCCTCTTCGGGTGGAACGGCCTACGATTCCGTGACCCTCCGAGTCACCGTGGCAGCGATTCACGGCCTTGAAATCAACACGCCTGCCACCGACCAAACCGGTCGGTCTGGCACCGAAGTCCGCTTCCCTATTGACCTCATCAACGAAGGCAACGTCAGGGACACCATCGGCCTCTCGGTGGTTTCCCAAACCTCTAGCCCTGCTTGGGGNACTTCNTTTGAGAANGAGGACGGCATGCCATTCACCGAAATTGACATCGAGCCACAGTCGACCACGACGGTCTATCTTGTGGTCAGTGTCGACGGCGAGGAGGAGCTTGAAAACAGTCGCATCACGGTNCGTGTGCGCAACAAGGACGACCCCAACAGCCAGGACAGAGACGGCGACGGCATNCCCGACAACCAACGGCAAGGAGAATTCCTGGCCGTNCTGTCAGACCGCAATTTTTCCATGGATTTGCGTCTTGAACAAACCGACACAGCCACCTCAGCATCGGTGATTCTTCCGCCCAACGGCCAAGAGACCGTCGGTATGTGGATCAGGAACACCGGCGACGGCTCCGACAATGCGGTGTTNACGCTCGGTGGCCTCGAAGGCATCGCCACGCGGTCGATGACCGTTTACGGCCTTCCCGTTGAGGGTGAACTCACCGTGCCCAAAGGCTACGGCATTTGGGACATTGGCAACGGCTCGTTCGTGATGGACGAGGACGGCCAACCCATTCTCGGTATGGACGAAAACGCCGCCGAACAAAAAAGGGTGAACAACGGCCTCATTGAAGGCTATCAGTCCAAGCCTTACGAGATTTACATCGAGCTCACGCTCAGCGTGAACCCTGGTGCACAAACCGGTCAGGGTGGACTTTTGGAAGTCCTTGCTACCAGCGTTTCCAACGCCGCCGATCGCTCGGGACTGGTGACCNTNTCGNTGGAGGTCAGCATCATCCATGANATNGAATTCGCAGAAGCCGGTGAACGGCAAGAACTCGACGTGGTCTACGGCCAACCTGCAGCAACCCAAGAAATCTCTATTCTCAACACAGGAAACATCCGCACCGAGATTCGGGTGTTCACCTCGGAAAATCTACGTGGATGGTCGGTCGTTCTCGACAGCGATAACCCGAGCTGTCTCCAAGAAAACAGCGACCTTGTTTGCAGCGTTAACGAGGGAGAACTGCTCTACGTGAANGTGACCGTGCGGGCACCTTACGGGGCAGAAATGGAGGACACCTACAAGTTCACGGTCTCCGCCGAACCAACCGAAACCGGCGTCTTGGACCGACAAAACATCGAATTNGCCGCCATGGGTACNCCTNCCGAGGGTGTGTTCGGACTCGCTCCAGCCATGGTGGCTCAGGTGGCGGGNGCNGTCNTGGTGGTCCTCTTCATNGGCGCCATNNTCAGTCGCCGCCGATGAGCCTGAGTTTCATCATGGTGCGTTGAGCAAAAACGATGCCCTGCGCCCACGCCAACCGCCTCTTGACCACCCCTTCTGCACACAGTCTCTTGACAACGCTTATTGAGGGGCCTCAAGTCGGTTAGACCAGAGAGCGTATGCGTTCTCTATGGGTGAACCTATGTCGGGACTTGAATCCGTGCCAAGCGCCTACCTTTCCATCGGATTTTTGACCGTTGTTGGCATCATCATGCCGTTGACGAATTTCCTCATCACGTGGGTGGTTCGACCCAAGGTGGACCCGGCCCGNCCCCACATCACNCGCTCCTATCTTTTGGAGGGCTACGAACGAGACCACAGNCTCTACCCNCGCCGCCTCACCACCTTCGAGTGCGGCAGCGAACCCGTTGGCGAGGCGATGATCCAATTCCACTTCCAATACTACTGGTACGCCATCATCTTNCTCGTCTTCGACGTCGCCTTCATGTTCCTCGTTCTTGGCGGAATGGTGACCGCCGACGCCACAAGCGGCGACACGGGAACCACCATCGCCGAGGCCGAATCCGCCCTTCTCACCCTCGGTATTTTCTTTGCCACCATGTCCCTCGGGGTGTGGTACGTGTTCCGAAAGCGAGGTCGCATTTACATCTGAGGTGATTCGAAATGGCAGGTCAAGACGAAAATTACGCTGCGTTCAACAGTCGAGCCCTCGTTGAGATGGTGGGCGATGTCACCGACGAGGCTCTCAAGGCCACGAAGATCAAGCAATTCTTGAGCGTCCTCGCTGGGCGATATTTCAACTGGGCCGGTCGCAAATCGCTGTTCACGCTCCACTTGGGAATCAAGTGTTGCGCTATTGAAATGGCTGCTGCCGCAACGCCTCGCTTCGACGGCGACCGGTTCGGTGTGTTGTTCCGTTCATCCCCTCGCCAATCCGACGTGTTGCTTGTCAACGGACCCATCAGCAAGAAATTCGCTGACAAAGTCGTCCGACTCTGGGAGCAAATGCCCGAACCCAAGTACTGCATCGCCATGGGCGAGTGCGCTATTTCTGGTGGACCTTACTTCCAATCCTACAACATCCTCGAGGGCGTTGATACCGTGATTCCCGTGGACGTCTACATTCCCGGTTGCCCACCTCGCCCAGAGGCGCTCATCGATGGCTTTGGCCTGCTCCGTGAGAAGATCATCCGCATCGGTGCTGCGCCCAGCAGCGGCCGAAAGGGCGACAAACCCATCATCGTCGGGGAGGACTGAACATGGGGATGCGCATCACCAACGAACAAGCCGACACGGCTGCGCAAAGCGCTGTTTCGGCGATCAACGACCGCTTTGGCGGCTCTGATGTATCGGCCACCGTTGAGCACCATGCCAACGCCTTCAAAATGGCCTTTGTTCGTGCTCAAGTTCCGCCTCAGCATTGGACGGCGGTTGCGAAACACCTCCGTTTTGACCTCGGCGTCAACTACTGCTCCATGGTCACGGGTACGCATTTCCCTGAAGGCGGACCAGATCGTGGCTGGGAAGTCGCTTACCACCTCATGCGACAACCTGTGGTCGACCAAGCGCCTCACACGCACACCGTTCACGTAGCAGAAGCGCTCAAGGGCGATGAAATTCCTTTGGAATTCGAAATCATCGTCACGCTTCCGCAAACCGAGTCACCCTCGGTGCCAAGTGTTCAGAACATTTGGGTCGGTGCCGATTGGAACGAGAAAGAAACCTGGGATTTGGTCGGCATTCAATTCGAAGGCCACGACAACATGCATCGTGTGCTCAATCCTCACGACAGTCCGGATGGGTTCCACCCGCTCCAGAAGCAGCACAAAATCCGCTATCATGATTTCAATGAAATGTACGACGACGCCCAAGGCTTCGGTCGAAAACCAACCGACGAGGGTCGGGTAAAGTGAGGTGAAACCATGGCACAAATGTGGATTACAATGGGCCCCCAACATCCGATGACGCACGGTCTCTGGACCCTGCGTGTGAAGGTTGACGGTGAAACCGTCGTCGACACCGAAGCCGAACTCGGCTACATCCATCGCGGCGTGGAAAAGATTGCAGAAGCACGGGACTTCACTCAAATCACGCCCTACTGCGACCGTCTGTGTTATGTGAGCGCCATGACCTGGGCGAACTCCTACATCTATGCGGCTGAAGACCTGCTTGAGGTTGAAGTCCCTGAGCGAGCGGAATACATTCGCCTCATCTCCGCAGAATGCCAACGCCTCGCCTCCCACTTGATGTGGTTGGGCGCTTACGGCCCAGACATTGGCAGTTTGACGCTGATGACCTGGTGCATGCGAGACCGAGAGATGTTCCTTGACTTGCTTCAGGAACTCGGCGGTTCTCGAATGCACTACAACTATCCCCGTGTCGGTGGAGTCAAGCGAGACATCCCCGTTGGATTTGCCGACCGCCTCATCGCCAAGGTGAAACTCTTCGAACACCGTATCGACGAATACGAAATGATGCTTGACGAGTCCACCATTTGGCTCGTTCGCCTCCAAGGCGTGGGCTATGCCAAGGCCGAAGACATGGTCAACGCCGGTGTATCCGGGCCCAACATCCGTGCAGCCGGCGTCAACTACGACGTCCGCTGGGCACACCCGTACTCGGTCTATGACCAAGTTGACTGGGAGCCGGCCGTTGAGAAACCTACCTCGGTCAAGGGGGCCGACTGCTACGACCGCTACCGCGTTCGCATGGAAGAAATGCGCCAGTCTTGCCGCATGATCCTCGACGCCATTGAGAAGATTCCGGGTGGCAAGAACACCAATTACGCCAACGGCGACGAAATGATCCTCGCCAAGGCGCCCACCCGAGCACCAGAAGGGGCGACGGGATTCTCTCACTACGAGTGCACCCGTGGTGCTTCTCAATTTTACATCCAAGGCGGCGGCGACGGTCGTGGAAAGCACCCTTATCGGTTGTCCATTCGTTCGCCGATGTTCATCACCATCCCGTACGTTGCCAAGACGATGATCGGGTACAAGGTGGCTGACATCCCTGCCATCATGGGCAGTTTTGATCCGTGCATTGGGGAGACCGATCGTTGAGGTGATATCATGGATGACAGGTACGATTTGGTAGGCTTCTTCTTGAGCAAGGACGGCTTGCTCCGTTCTGGAATCATCAACCTCCTCGAAGGTACACCGCTCGAGGAAAGCGCAGGGAGTCTCTCCTTCGCCATCGCCACGTTTGCGGTGGTCAACATCGTGTTCTTGATGCTCTTTTTCTCACAGTTCGCCATTCTCTGGATTGAGCGAAAAGCCGTTGCTCGTATGCAAGACCGATACGGTGCCACCACGGCTCTCCGTTCCCTTTGGGTCGGCGAAAACGGTGTCACNGCCGGTGAATGGTGGAACATGCTNCCGTTTGGCTTGGGCAAACCCATCGGCGCGGTCAACAAGTGGCTGAACAAGAACTTCGGCAACCGCGACGAAAACTTCGCCACCGTCGACCGTGTCAACAACCGTTCGTGGATGGGCAAGACCATCGTNCCCGGTTTCTTCCAAAACGTCGCNGACGGCATGAAGTTCCTCGTCAAGGAACACATGGTTCCCCAACGTGCTGATCGCCTCATCTTTGAGGTCTCGCCGTTCCTTATCGTGTCTTCAACGCTGTTGATTCTAGGTATGATCCCCTTGTCAAGCGGCATCTACGCCACCAACCCCGACCTCTCTATTCTTTACGCCATTGCCATCTTCGGTATTGCACCCATTGGGGTCTTCTTCGCCGGTTGGTCGTCCAACAACAAGTACACCCTCATCGGAGGTATTCGCTCTGCGGCCCAACTCACGGCTTACGAGATCCCTCTCTTGCTAACGCTGTTGTCCGTGGCCATCCTTTCGGGGACATTCAACATCATNGACAGNATCCACTTCCAACACTCTGCTGGAGCATGGAACATCTTCCTCATGCCCCTTGGCGCTGCCCTCTTCCTCATCACGATGATCGCAGAAGTTGAACGCGTACCGTTTGACATGCCTGAGGCTGAAGCCGAGCTGGTTGAAGGCTGGTGGACGGAATACGGTGGCATGCGTTTCGGTATGNTGTTCATGGCCGAATACATCCGCACTTACGCTGCTTGTTTCCTGTTCACGCACTTCTTCCTTGGCGGCTGGCACCTGCCCTTCCACGGAACCATCGGTTCCCTCCCTGTTGTCGGAGAGGCCTACCTCTTGATNCCGGGGGCCNTCATGACGCTGGTGAAGTCCTGGCTCGTGTTCCTCATCGTCTTCGTCTGGGCTCGTTTCGCTCTGGCTCGTATTCGAACCGACCANATTTTGGAATTCGGCTGGCGTATGCTCCTTCCACTTGCTGTGCTGCAAGTGGTGTTGGCCATCGTCTACCGTTTGTACCTCTTCGACCCATCCGGCATGTCGGCCAAGAACGATGTCGGCGGTGGCATGGCATGGGACGCCTTCGGTATCCCTTACCTCGTCCCCATCGCCACCACGCTCTTCTGGCTGGGTGTCTTCTTTGTCTATCTCAATGACGAGGACAAGTCGGTGAATCAGGAACGTATGTTCCACGTCCATACGGACAAGCCTGCGGGGACAGTAACCCCGGGGCAGGAGTGAGGTGAACACCATGCCAATGCATCCACACGCACAGCCNAATTTCAGAAACCTGTTCTGGTATCCGTTCAAGATCACCTTGATCACGGCGCTTCGAACCTTCCCTTTCATCGGCAAGCGGTTCGGCAAGCGGTTGGGCGCCTACCACAACACCTCCCACCCTGAATTCCTCGACGATGGCAGTCGAGCCCGAGCTGCCTCTTCGGCCGTGATGAACGACATCACCCGCCAAGAGTTTGCTCCGGACCGTGTGACTTCCGACCTCAAGCCCACGCTTTGGAAGCCTCAGACGGTGCAGTACCCTTACGAGCGCCTTGAAGACATGGAGCCTTGGCTCTTTGTGCCNGGCAATTACAACGGCCGTATTGGCGTGATTTGGGAGACCTGTACGGCGTGCAAGATGTGCGTCAACATCTGCCCCAACGATTGCCTTCACATGACCACTGAACTTCGTGTGGACGTCCTTGACAACGCTGACGGCGAAAACGCAGGCCTCGGCATGGAACTCGAGGTTGGCAAGTTTGCCGCCGTCGAAGTGCCTGAAGTGATGGCTGAATTGGGTAATTTCAACCATGTGACGGCCCACACCGAAGCGCCCGAAGAGTGGCGCTTTGCCGAAGTGCTTGACCTCTCAGGCAGTTCCGCCACCGTTCGATGGAACGACTCCGGGGAAGAAGCCGTGGTNTCCACCTCCGAACTCTACCCTGCTGATGACCAAATCGTTTCGGGACGCATTGACCTTGGTCGTTGCATGTTCTGTGGCTTGTGCATGGAATCGTGCGGTTTCACCTCGTTTTTCATGACCAACGAATACGACGGCATGTCCGGCTTTACTCGCCAAGACCTGTGGTTTGATGCCTCCCGCACCCGTGTACTTCCCGGTGTCCATCAGGAAGCCGTCGACGCTGAACTGGCCAAGCGAGCTTCCAAGGAGCGCGACAAGCGTGCTCGGAAGGCTGCCAAGGAAGCCAAGGCTGCGCCTGCAGCCCCCAAACCCGTCGAGGCTGAGGTTGAGACCGTTAAACCCGCTGAACCAGAGGCCGCCGAAGCCAAACCCCTGAGCAAGGAGGAGAAGAAACAAGCNGAACTCGAGCGTGTGAAAGAACGTTCGAAATCCATTGATTTCAACGTCCTCGGAACGGCCAACGCCGACGACAAGGACGACCTTCAAGCCATCAAGGGCGTGGGGCCGTTCATNGAAGAGAAACTGAACGCACTCGGCATCTACACCCTTTCCCAAATCAGCAAAATGACCAGCGATTTGGAAGAGCAGGTCAACGAAGCCATCGAGTTCTTCCCCGGGCGCGTCAAGCGGGACGAATGGGCCAATCAGGCCAAGGTCCTGATTGATGAAACCACCAAGGAGGATGCTTGAGATGGACGTGGCCAGCGCTGCCGAAACCGGTGTCTTCTTCCTGTTTGCAGCCATNACGCTCGGTGGAGCGCTCGGCCTCATCTTTGCCCAGCGAGTAGCGCACTCAATGCTCTCGCTGATCTTCTGTTTCATGGCGGTCTCCGGCATCTTCATTCTGTTGGGTGCTGAATTCCTGGCCGCCATCCAAATTCTGGTTTACTTGGCCAGTGTTGGTTTGGTGGTGTTGTTCGGTATCATGCTGACCCGTCGTCAAATTCTCGAGGAGGACTTTGAATGAAGTTNACNTCGCTGTTCACTCGACTCGGCCTTCTGGCCTTGGGCTTCATTCTCGTCGCCGTGCTCAACGATGACAGCGTGTGGGCCAACCCTGCCTCAACCACGCCTACGACCGCTGGACTGGCCGATTCCCTGCTCACCGAGTGGGGTTTTGCGCTTCTCGTGCTTGGTCTTCTCATGGCCATGGCCATGATGGGTGCGGCTTACCTCGTTCGGGATGAGCGTATGGAAAATCTTCTCTGGGAATTTGGAGGTGAAGAAGAATGATCGATCCAGCATGGGTTTCTGGTTTGTCCGCCCTCCTCTTCGTCATCGGTTTGGCCGGTGCTTTCACCCGAAAGAACGCCATCATTGTCTTGATGTGCATTGAATTGATGCTCAACGCAGCGAACATGCAGTTCGCTGCTGCTGCCGTGCACCACGGCGATACGACCGGATGGGTTTACACCATTTTCGCCATCGCCATCGCTGCAAGTGAGGTGGCCATTGGTTTGGCCATCTTCCTCGCCATGTACGGCCAACACGAATCGATTACACTGGACGACGTGAACGTCCTGAAGAACTGAGGTGAGATGATGGCAGGTTCAGGCAGTTCAGAAATCGTACACAGCACAGCAGCGCAATACGCGCCTTACATTCTCCTTTTGCCCATGTTGGCCTTCCCGGTGATCTTGTTCCTCGGTAAGATGTTCAACGGCAACAAGGTTTGGAAAGAGACCCTCAAGGAAGGCGGTCTNATCGCCCTTGTTTTCATGGCGGCCAGCCTCGGTTTGTCCATTTGGCTCATCTCTGACTTCATCGGCGCTTACGGTGGCGTTGAGAAGCTCTCGGANTGGACNTGGTTTACGTCCAGCATGTGGAGCACCGGCGTGGTAACCACCGAGATCACCTTTGGTTTCGGCGTTCACATCGACCACATCACCGTGATGTTGTTGTTCGTCGCCTCGTTCCTGTGTTTGCTCATCAACACCTTCGCCATCGGCTACATGAACACCGACCCCATCAACGATAACCGGAACCATCGCTTCTACGCCGAGTTTGTGCTCTTCTGTTCAGGTATGCTCGGTATGGTGCTCGCCGATTCGTTCCTCTGGCTGTTCATCTTCTGGGAATTGATGGGATTGTGTTCCTACCTGCTCATCGGCTTCTACTACGAACGCCCCAGCGCTGCTTATGCGGCCAAGAAGGCGTTTTTGACCACCCGTGTGGGCGACGTCTTCCTCATGGTTGGTTTGGCGATGCTCTGGACCCTCTTCCACCCTTACGCCGGTGTGGGCGAAGGTGGCCTTGATTACTCCGTCGTGTTCTACGAAGGCAACATCGACAAGGTCGCTGCATCCAATGCCGGCACCCTTGCCTGGGCGCTCGGCTTGATGTTCATCGGTGCCGTGGGTAAATCCGCTCAATTCCCGCTCCACGTTTGGTTGCCCGATGCTATGGAAGGCCCAACGCCCGTGTCTGCCCTCATTCACGCAGCGACGATGGTCAACGCTGGTCTGTACCTTGTCGCCCGCATGTTCCCGTTCTTTGCCGCGGATTCCATGCACGGTGAACTTGCTGACTTGGCTTTCATCATCGCTGCCATCGGTGGAACCACCGCCGTCATGGCGGCGGCCATCGCCTTTGTACAACACGATTTGAAGAAAGTACTCGCTTATTCGACCATGTCACAACTCGCCTACATCTTCACCGGATTGGGTGCAGCTCTCTACTTGGCGAACACCCTTCACTGGCACGAATACCTCCCCGACGGGACCAAGAACCCCGACTATTACGTCAACCATGGCATCGTGATCGTCGCCTTTGGCGCTGCCCTGTTCCACCTGTTCAACCACGCCATGGCCAAGGGCATGCTCTTCATGGCGAGTGGAGCGGTTATCCACGAGGTTCATCACGCGCACCATCATCTGCATCCGCACGATGACGATCATCATGACGAATCGCCCAAGGAATTGTTGATGCTCGCCAACTATCTTTCAGACACCGGTCAATCGGTCTTCGGCTTCTTCAACGCCATTGACCTCGACCAGTCGGGAGAAGTGGACACCTATGAGTTCCAAAAAGCGCTCAAGGACGCCGACATCGCCGACCTTCCCCCGTGGGAAATGAAGCCGTTGATGGATGCTCTTGACATGGACGGCAACGGACGAATCAACGTTCCAGAGCTGGAATTGACGCTCGGCCGCCTTCATCTTGCTTCGCTCAGCGAGCACGATGACCACCACGATGAATTTGACGCCCAGTCCATGGAGAACATGGGCGGCTTGGCATCAAAGATGCCACTCACGGCTACGGCCATGCTGGTCGGTTCCCTTTCCATCATGGGCTTCCCACTCATCGGTGGATTCTGGTCGAAGGAAGGCATCATCGCCAACACGTGGCGTGTTGCGCTCGAGGACCCTCGATTCTTCTACCCCGCCATGTGCGTTTTGCTCGGTGCTGGTATGACCGGCTTCTACATGTCCCGCATGTGGCTCAAGACCTTCGCTGGCTCGCCGAAGACGGATGTTGCAGCGCATGTCCATCCCACCAACACGTGGATCAAGACCCCGTTGTTCATCCTGACGTTCTTCAGTCTCGCTGGTATTCTCTTCGCCAGCATGGGCTTCACCCATTGGGCACCTGACATTGAGTATGGATTGATGTCAGACCACGGTGGTTTGTGGGGTGGTTTCGTCTATGAGATGGAGCATGTCTTCGCCAACGAGAAGATGTTCTTCTTCATCCTGACCTACGTGGCCTTGTTTATCGGTGCCGTGGTTGGACCAGGCCTTGCGTTGTCGCTGTACGGCGGTAAGCTCGATGAAGGCGAAGAAGTCCTTCCGTGGTTTGGGCCCGTTCTCGCTCTCAACCAACTCGTCAAGGGCCGTTATCACTGGGATAACTCGTCCTTCGGACAATCCGGTTTCGCCACAGCCCTTGAGAACCGACTTTACTTCGACCACTACTACGACTTGGCCATGCTGAAGATTGTTGCTGCTTTCTCCTTCAAGGCCGCTGAGGCAGACTCAAGCGTCATTGACGGTACCGTGAAGACGATTGAGCGAACCTCGCAACAACTCTCGACCAAATTGCGTTCCCTGACCACCGGTTCAGCCCGTGATTACATCTTGATGGCGGCGTTAGGGACCCTCGGTCTCTTTGCGCTGATTTGGGGGGTGGTCGCTTGACGACCGATTGGATCTCTCTGCCGCTTGTCGCTTTGCCCCTTGTCAGCAGCATCGCCATTCTGGCGTTCGTGGCCTATGCCTCCCCAGCTGCCCGTGAGCGAATGGGTCCTTCGATTCGAATGGCCACCCTCGTCTTCTCGTTGTTGATGCTGGCGCTTACCACGGCCATGTTCTTTGGAATCGAGTACATCGAAGGGACGCTGGATTGGGCTTCGCTTTCCTTTGGAAGTTTCAACTACGAGTTCCGCTATGTTTGGATTGAATCCCTCGGCATTCACTGGAGCGTGGGCATGGATGCCCTGTCCTTCCCCATGGTGTGGCTCACCACCTTCCTGTTGCCAGTGACCATCGTCGCCACGTGGAACGAGAAGAACGCGGCCGTCTATTTCCCGCTGGTCTTGATGATGGGTGGTGCGCTCATCGGTGTCTTCGTGGCGCTCGACCTGTTCATGTTCTATGTGTTCTGGGAATTGACCTTGATTCCGATGTTCTTCCTCATCCTCAAGTGGGGTGGCTACGACCGAAAGTATGCTTCTCAGAAGTTCTTCATCTACACCTTCACCGCCTCGGTTATCATGCTGCTGGGTCTGGTCACCGTGTACTTCCTCCAACCTGAGAACCTCTCCTACGCCGGCGCTTGGACCGGTCGCACGTTTGACATCCCAACCTTGACCCTTCACGCACAATCCGCCAATGCTGGCGGTGCCTGGTTCCTCGGTGAGAGCCTGCAGAAGATTTTGTTCGTTATGCTGATGATCGGGTTCCTCGTGAAGTTGCCCTCCGTACCCTTCCACACCTGGCTGCCCGATGCGCACGTTCAGGCACCTACCGGCGGTTCGATGCTGCTGGCCGGTGTCATGTTGAAGATGGGCGCTTACGGTATGTTCCGTCTCCCACTTGCCATGTTCCCGCACGCCGCTGAACACTTCCAATTCGCACTGATGACCCTCGGAATGATTTCACTTGTGTGGGGGGCCATCGTCTGTTTGGGCCAAACCAACCTGAAGAAGATGGTCGCTTACTCATCGGTTTCTCACATGGGTGTCATCCTCATCGGTATTGCGACCATGCAACCGCTTGGATGGGCTGCTGCCCTCTTCATGATGTTCGCTCACGGCATCATCAGCCCGATGCTCTTCGCTGTCTGCGGTGCGTTCAAACACCACTATCACAGCATGGAAATCGGTGCCATGCGCGGCATGGCCAAGCATTCACCATGGCTGGCCACCTCCATGATGTTTGCATGGATGGCCTCCTTGGGCCTGCCTCTTCTGGCCGGCTTTGTTGCTGAACTGATGATGTTCCTGGCCCTGTGGCACTTCATCGCCGCCGAAGGTTGGAGTGTGCTTTGGATGGTCGGTCCGGCTCTGGTCCTAGCCCTCACGGCTGCGTACTACCTTTGGTCAATGCAGCGCACCATTTTCGAGGGTGGCGACGAAACACAGCCACCGGAGAGCCTCAAAGGACAACCGGTTCCTGATATCGGTGATGCTGAAAAATTGGCCATGGTGATCATGGCTGCCTTCACCATCCTGTTCGGTGTTATGCCGTGGATTGCTCTTGACATGATGAACGGGTGGACCGTGGCGTTCTTTGAAACGCTCTTGATTCCAATCTTGACAGGAGGTGCCTGATATGGAGCAAATAGAACCCTTTGCCGAAGGCTTTGTCCTCGCTCTTGCCCCTGAATTTGTCCTCGTGATTGGCCTGTTCACCTTGATGATCGTCCCTAACATGGGCGATGCGAAGTTCCGAATCCCACTGACGCAAATTCGTGTGCCTTGGTTGTTTGGCGGTAAGCGAGGCAAGCTAGACAGCGACCCACGTTTGCCCGGTCTCTTTGCTACCGTGTTCTTCACCATTGCATTTGGACTGTCCGCTGTTTCCTTCATGGGAGGCATGAACAAGACACAAATCGTCACGCCGGGCGGCACCACAATGCTGCAAATCGACGAGTTCAGTCGAATGTTTGAACTCATCTTCTTCGGCGCTCTTGCTCTGGCAAGCGCTGCTTCCGTGAACCGTCTTCCTGCGACCAGCCGAGCCGACCGAAGCCTCAACGGTCTCTACAACAATCGACGCCAAGTGGACTTCTACATCCTGCTCATCACCACGGGGTTGGGCATGGCGGTCGTCGCTTTGTCCCAAGACTTGTTCATGCTGTTTATCGGTCTTGAATTGGCTTCTTTCTCGACCTATGTCTTGGTCTCCTTCATCAAGGAGAGCAAGGAAGGAACAGAGGCCGGAATGAAGTACTTCATCGTGGGTTCAGTGGCCTCTGGAGTCGGTCTTTACGGGCTGTCATTGCTCTACCTTTGGTCGGGCTCGCTGCAGTTCGCCGACCTCTCCGTCGCCTTTGCTGAAAATGGCATGGAAGCCTTACCCCTCATCGCTTTGGGCATGTTGCTGGTCGGCTTTGGTTTCAAGGTCAGCGCAGCACCGTTCCACTTCGCTGCTCCGGACGCTTATGCTGGTGCTGCAGCCCCCGTTGCCGGTTTGCTTGCCACGGCCAGCAAGGCCATGGGTGTGCTCGGTCTGCTCCGCCTCTTACTTGTAGTCGCTTCCCCAGAAGCAACGGAAGGTTCCGCAGTTTGGCTGGTCGCCCTTGGCGTCCTCTCGGTCATCACGATGACCTGGGGCAATCTTGCCGCCCTCGGCTCGACGAACCCGAAGCGAATGCTGGCCTATTCCTCTGTGGCGCACGCTGGATACATGCTCGCTGCCATCACGGCCATCGGAGCCCTCAACTGGGAAGAAGGACACGTCGATATGAGCAACGATGCGGCCTTGGTCGTCGTCACCGCCCTTATCTTCCACCTCACGGTGTTGGTTTGTTTCAAACTTGGAGCCTTCCTCGTTCTTTCTCTACTTGAATCCGAGAAAGGCGGTCACACCCTTGAATCGCTTGGCGGTTTGGCCAAGCGAGACCCCTTCCTCGCCGCTGCCATGTTCATCTTCATGATGTCCCTGGCCGGTGTACCTCCGCTCTCCGGTTTCGTGTCCAAATTACTGGTCATCATGGGCATCGTCAAGGTTGCACTGCTCGATGTTACGGTGAACAGCGACCTGGTGTTTTCTGACATTCACTGGGTTTGGTACCTGGCTTTGTTGATGGTCATCAACTCCGCCATCTCGGTGTTTTACTATCTCCGTGTTGGTCTTGTCATGTACTTCCATGAGCCTGAAGAGGGCCGCGAAGGACCTCTTCCAAAGGGAATGCCCGTTCGCTTTGCCATCATCGCCTGTCTGGCCACAACGATCTACTTTGGTGTCGGTGCAAATCAGCTCATCGCGCTTTGCGAAGCCGCTGCCAATGCTCTTGTTGGCGCATGGTGAGTCTTCGACCCCCTTCCTGCCCCTGTTTGGGTGATGACTTCAAGAAGGGTTGACCGCTGGGATGAGCAGGTGAGACTGATTGGGTCGCAGATTTGAGGAAAAGGTGGACGTGGAAGAACTCGCACGTCTAGAGAACCCCGAAAATGCTAGTGACGGTAAAATCCGTGTCAAGATGCCCAACAAGAAAGTCAACGAAATGTTCGCTCTGGCCTCCCAAATCCTCGGCGGTCGCCGTGTGACCGTGCTCTGTGAGGACGGAGAGAGTCGAATGGCTCGTATTCCCGGAAAAATGCGCCGACGTCAGTGGGTTCGTGAAGGCGACTTGATCATCGTCTGGCCTTGGGATTTTCAAGATTCAAAGGCGGATGTGAAGCACCGCTACACCAAGACACAAGCCATGTACCTCTCTCGAAAAGGTGTTCTTCCCGACGATGTGGACATGTTCGGCATGGGCTCCCGGGTGGACGACGACGGTGAGCACGACGATCTCTTTGCATCGGGCAACCTCGATGAAAACGAACCTGAAGCTGCCGGAGACGATGACGATGACCTCTTCGCTGATGATGGCGATGATGATTTGTTCGCCAACGATGGTGATGACGACCTCTTTGCTGACGATGACGGCGATGAACCTTCTGAGGAACCTGAGGAAGAGGTCGCCGAAGAGCAGCCTGCTGCTGTTGTGGACGATATCGTTGAAGAGGAACCTGAAGATGACGATGACGACAATGACGACGACATCGACGCCTTGTTTGCTTGAGACGATGAGGAAGCCGTATGGTGAACGAGGACGACTGGGACGAGTTGGCCGGTCGCCCTCGAAAAGGTCGCAAACCTCGCAAGGGCCGCAAAAACCGTTCCAAAGCCGAACGATTGGATGACGAACACCATCGCGCCGAGCAGAATGAATTTCTCAGTGGACTTAACGACCGGCAGGGTCGCTACGAGTGGATGAAAGAGAAGCGCTACAACACCATGTTTCGCGACATCGAGGCCAAAATACAGGGGGCCATGGGTTCGGGGACCTACGATTGGGTTGACCGTCGGGTGTTCGACCAGGTGTTTGACCGACTCACCCTGATGGCCCTCTACAAGATGATGAAATCCGGTGTCATCGACACCCTCGATTTCCCCGTTGCGCGTGGGAAGGAAGCGCACGTCTTTCACGGCACCAACCTCGCTGGCGAAACGGTAGCGGTGAAAATCTTCCACACATCCAATGCCGTCTTCAAGAATCTAATACAGTACATCGAAGGTGACCCGCGGTTCACGGGCTTGCGTCGCAAGCACCGAGATTTGGTGGAGGTTTGGGTTCGCAAAGAGCATCGCAACCTCAACCGTTTGGCACGCTGGGGTCTCAACGTCCCTCACCCCCAAGGGGTCCACAAGAACGTCCTCGTGATGGATTACTTGGGCACGGACACCTCGCCTTCTCCAAAGCTCCGTGATGTTGACATCGACCAACCCGGGGAGGTGTACGACGACCTGCTTCGTTTTTTGGCGATTTCATGGCAGAAGGCGAAACTCGTTCACGGTGATTTTTCTCCCTACAATATTCTGTGGCATGAAGGCAGAGCATGTGTGATCGACGTCGGGCAAGCGGTGGTTGACAGCCACCCAAAGGCTCAGGAATTCCTTGTCAGGGACGTCACACGCTTGGTTGAATGGGGACAAAAGAACGGACTTGAGGTTGACTTGGCCGGAGCCATGTACGATGTGCTGAACATGGATTTGTCCGATGTCGAACAAATTGAACTTCTTGAATGATCACTCTTCTTCCCAGGTGATGGCTTCATCCTCGGCGAGTTCCATCATCTCAGCGACCGCATCATCGTCTTCAGGATCCACCTGTGAGGCCTTCATGCGTCGGTTTCGGCGCTCTTGGGAAATTTCTGCGAGCCCAGGAACCAGGCCTTCAAAGGCCGACGTTGAGGCCTTTGCTGGTGCACGCTCTTCGTGGGCGTCCAGGGACCGACTCTCGAGACGTGCTCGCTTTCGGTCTCGCTCCAAGAAGCCGATGACCGTGCCGTGTTCTGAGCCACCCGCCAGCATTTCGATGGCTTGACGTGCGGCGAACAATCCGCTCTCTTCTCCGACCAACACCACCGTTGAGTTGTAAATGCTGATTTGGGTGTTGGTCAACTGTTCAATCAATTTGCGGATTTTGCCTTGCCGACCGATGATTCGTGCCCGTATTCGGCGTTGTTGATTGGAGCGCTTTCCAACGTATTCACGAAGGTCGACGAGTTCGAAGAAATGGTCGTCGTCAAGCAAGCGAACGGCTGCATCGGGGGCCATGCCTCGCCCGATGGCCTTGACCACATCTGGAAGTTTCATCGCCTTGACCGGGTCGTAGGTGCCGACTTCACCCCACTCGACCTCGATGTCACCGGATTCCGAATCGATGATGAATTTGAGGCAGCCCGCAGCCTTTCGAATGGCTTTGCTGGTCGCCCCTTTAGCACCGATGATGACCGCTATGCGGTCTTTGGGTACACGGGGAAGCGACTGGCGCATGGTCGGCCGTGATGCCCGATGCTTTTCAATCCCTTGTCCTGCGTTGGAGGAAGGAGAGAGCAAAGCCGACGAGGATGAGGACGACCAGAGACGGGGCGAAGGAAGGCACGAGTCCGGGTGCATCCAGGGAGGCTCCCGTAACCACGAGGTAGTTGTCGTTGTTGCCCTCATCGTACTCGTCAATCACGTTGGCGAAGTCGATGACGAGGCGGAGGTCAAACTGACCCGAACGGGGAACCGTGTATTGCCAAACGATGGTCTCGCTGCTGTTGGACAGGGTTCCTGCTGGAAGGTTGCGTGTTTCCATGACCGTCCAATCAACATTGGAGGAACGGTCTGCTGGAGCGGTTTCAAGGCGCACGATGACGCTTCCACCGTAATCTTCGTTTGACTCGAGCACGCTGGTGATGGTGATGTTGCCGGTCTGTTCACCGGGCCGGACGACCATGCGGTCCACGTTGGTCTGACTGATGTTCCACGAGAGGTCGAGACCCGGAAGAATCTGGTAAGAAGAGGCTTGCGTCGTGTAGGAGTTGCCCGCTTCGTCCACGAGAATCGCACGTAGCATCAGATGTTGCCGCGACTTCGTGGCCCAGCTGGCCAAGCCCACTTGACCCGATAGGCCGTTGACGCCCAACGTCAACCAGCGTCCCGAAAGGTCGGGTGTTTCACCGACGCCGTTGGAGTCAAACCCGTATTGAATGTAGGACGAACCGTTGTCGATGCCGGACTCAGCGTCTTCGGCGTTGAACGTGATGCTGGCTGGTCCAATTCGACTGGTGGTCAATTCGTCCACCGTCCAGGACAAGCCGATGGGCGCCGTCTGGTCAACACGAACGGTGACCGTGGCGTTTTGGCCAATGTTGCCCACACGGTCAACGGCTCGAAGGGTGAGGGTGTGAACGCCTTCATCGAGCGTCAACGTGATGGAATCGCTGGTGGTGGTGGTCCACGCTTGTTCGGCGAGCGCATATTGCACGCTGGCCACACCGGAGCCTTGCCCGTCGTTGGCTTGGGTGATGAGGCCGCTTACCGTGACGCTGTTGGATTGCTGCCATGCGCTGCCGTCGCCTACGGTGATGCTTCCAATGCTGGGGCCCGTTCGATCAATGCCGATGAACAGGGTGGAGGTGGCCGATAGCCCGGAGTGGTCCTGGACGGTAAGGCGTGGCGACCATGTCCCTTCCTGCATGTTTCCGCTGCTCCAATCCCATCCATAACTCAACGAGGACGGGCCGTCGGTTGGCGGTGTTCCGGGACCCGGAACATTGGCCAAGGTGGCTTGCTTCAAATCGTCATCACTGGCGCCCCATCGAAACGCCAAGGTGCCTTGCGCATCAAGATTGAACCATGCACGGTCTGAAAGGCTGGCTCCTGCGCCTGCATCGGGGTTCAGTACGGTGAAAGTGGTGATGACAGGAACTTGGTTCACGATGTCAAACCAGCCCGAGGAAGCGAGGGCGAAACTTTCCGTGTCGCTGTCCCATCCCGAGGCTCGGAGTTTGTAGGTGTCGTTGGTGTAGCTCGTGGTATCAAGGGGGAACATCCACGGTGTGGTCGTGAGGTTGACGACGGTGGTCCAGGTTGATTCATCGTTGGTGATTTCGATCAGCAGGGATTCCAATGTGCCACTTCCAGCGACGCTAAAGGTCAGCCCGTAGGTTCCTTTGACCTCATCGCTTTCCGCTGGACCGTTGGAAAAAGCGATGACGAGATTTGAGGCACCAGAGGCTGCTACCGTGAGAGAATCATCCAATTCCTCAACCGGGCATGTTCCAAGCCAACCGTTGGGGAGCAAGGAGCAGAGCAGAAGGGTGACGAGCCAAACGGCCGCAACGCTTCGTCCCATGCCTTCTCCACACCTCCGGTGAGCCTTCAACTCTCCCCTTCTTCCACCGCCGCAAAGGGCGTTCCCCTCTCCTTCCCGTTTCGTCATGAGGAAAAGGGTGCTGCTTGCTCCTTTTTTCCGGCTTCTTGGAGATGGGTTCAAGTGCTTTGGACGCCCAAGCAGAAGCATGGAGCCGAAAGCCAAGGCGATGTTCATCCTGTGCCTTCTCGTGGCCAGTGTTCTTCCCCTCTCTGTCAACGGCGAAGATAGCGGTGGTGTGCAGGCCTCTGAATTCACGATGTCTCTCACGCCGCAAAACCCCGTTATGGGAGGTTCCGTGGACATCGATGTGGTCCTCTACAACACTCAACAGAGCGACGCTTTTGGCGTTCAAATTGCGTTCTACAAAGAGAACATCGCCACCTCAAATCGTCTTCTCTTGGATGCCGTTGACATCCCCGCAGACTCGTATTACACGGCCAGTACGACGTGGTCGGGATTGACCGAAGGCACGCACAAAATTTGGTTTGAGTTTTCAGCAGGTGGCGACGTGGAAGCTCGCTTCAACAAAGAATTCAGCGTCCAAGGTTTAGCCAATCTCCGCATTGATACCATGGAACTGACCGCTCCTGCACCGGTCTATGCAGGGGACACCGTGCCCTTGTCAACCCTGGTGTTGAATTCAGGAAGCGTCGATGCTGCCGAGACGAAACTTTTGCTTCAAGTCCCTGAATCTCCTGATGTCCTGTTGACAACGCCGGCCTTGACCGCAGGTTCCTCGGCGTGGGTTAACACCACCATCACCGCACCCAGCAGCGGTGTTCATCTCATTCAAGTCACGCCAGATGCCGAAAACGTGGTGGAAGAAGCCTCGGAAATGAACAAGATGACCGACATTGAACTCGTGGTCGCTACACGAATGGATTTGAGTTTCAAGGACGACTTGACCGTCACGACGGCCGAGGGTGCGCTCGAAGGTCCGTGGACCGTGGAAGGCACGATGGTTCGTACCAACGGCACGGGTCCTCTGGATGTTCCTGTCCGTCTCCAACTGCAAACACCCACGGGCGGGTTGATCACCGGCCTCCCGTTTACCGTCTCCTTCACCGGCGTGGGATACACAGAACAAGTCTTCAGCGCCGTCCTCAATGCCACCACCCTCGGTTCGCTTCCGGACGGCGATCACGTGGTTTCAGCCAACATCAACCCGTTCAACGAAGCAGGTTTCGAACAAGAACGAACCGACAACGATCTGGCTTCGGGTGTTCTCACCATCTATCCAATCCCCGATGTCTATGTCGATGCGAACGCCCTTCCAACCGTTCCCTCCGTCCAATCTGGTGAAGATGTGGAGTGGCGAGTCACCATGGAAAACACGGGTGATATTGGCGTTTCAGGTAACATCCAGTATACCTTTGACGGACTTGAAGGCCAATCTCCTCCCATCTTACTCGATGCAGGTGAAGCCTTCACTTGGACCATCACCCTTCCCACGGCGCTGGGTGCTCACACGGCTGACTTCGAGGGCCAATGGGTCGCAGCTCCGGGAAGTTGGGACGCCAACAAGCAGAATTCCTTCGCCACGGGCACGGTTTTGGTGGAATCAAAACTCAAACTTGATTGGGAGTATGCTTCCCTTGAATTGTTGGATGTAGACAACAGCGTACCGTCCATGCCGTTGGCGGACGGCGAGGTCTACACCTTGAGCATCAGTTTAACCAGCCAAGAAACAGGTGAAGCAAATTACACCTGTCAAGACGCCAGCAACACGGTCCTCTCCACGATGTCGGTGAACGTCCAAAACCGAGGAGACCGCGCGGAACTCTCTTGCACGTTCACGGCCACAGCCGCCATGACCAGCATTCGTCTTATTCCCGATGACACTTCAGTCAGCACGACGTTCTCTCGTTCTTTTGCCACATTGGCCAGCAACACCGGCGATGATGGTGCAGGCTCAGGTTCAGAATCTGGAACGGTGGCTTTGTTCGGTGCCTTGGCCCTCGCCCTCATCGGAGCCCTGGTGGCCGCCGTTGTCCTCACCCGAGAGCGAGAAGAAGAGGTCGAACGGGATATCTACGAATACTGTCCTGCTTGCGATGGTGAATTGGAGGGCACAGAAGATCGCTGTCCTCACTGCATGTTCAACCTCAAGAAGGCCCGAAATCAATTCCACGATTGTCACGAGTGCGGTGAATCCGTCCCTGATCTGTTGGAAAACTGTGTGTACTGTGGTGCGCCTCAAGACGTCTCTTCCTTCTTCGAACGTCGCGAACGCCGTGAACGCCGAGAGGTTGTCAAGGAAGAGGTGGCTCTCCCAGATGACGACGAAGATGAAATTGTCACGGGAACCCAAAACTTCGCTGATGCTGTTAAAGAATTTGGCTTTGATGAGGAACATCTCGAAGAGGAGTGGGATACCAACATCGAGGCCGCAGAGGCTGAAGTTGAAGCCGCTTACGACCGCCGCTTCGCCGATGAAATGGCGATGGAAGAGATGACAGAAGAGGAGATTGAAGCGTACAAAGACCAGGTCACCACCACTTTGCGCTCCCCCGCTGACACCTCTGAAAAGAGTCTTGAATCCATCCTTTCCGAGAAGGGAGAACTCAAATCATTGGAACAAGAATCCGGTGAACTCAGTGCATCCGATGCCGCGATTCGAGAGCAATTGTTCGAGATCACGGGTGAAGATGGCGTCTTGCCCGGTGAGAAGGTCAAGGTGGGTATGAGCCTTACCGATTCGTCGTTCGCTGGCAACGAAGTGGAGGAGGCCACGGCCAACTTTTCCTTTGATGACGATGACGACGTACCGCTTTCTGCCTCGGTCAATACCGAAAAGGCATCAACGACCAAGGCCAAGAAACCTGCTCGTCGCCGCCCCTCCCGCCAAGCCAAGAAAGAGGAACCGGCTCAAACCGACGAGTGCGGTGCGTGCGGTGCTGACCTCCCTGCCGGTGCCTCAGAGTGCAGCGTTTGCGGTGCTAAGTTTGGTTGAGTGTCTGTCGGCGTTCATAGGGGTCGTCATCGCCGGAGCTCGGCCTCATTTCGCTTCATTCAGACAGGTTGACGACGTTTCCCACCGTTTTCAAATGCTCGGCAGCATGGCAGCGAGTGCTTCATAGGGTCTTTGCCCGTGGTTGGGCCATGCGGCGACCTGGACTCGGTGCGGCCCTCCTTATGGCGGTGCTCATGGCGTCCACTTCGGGATGCATGGGCCTCATTGCTGCAAGGGAATCCGTGGAAAGCCTTCGCCCAGAGGCCTATGAGAGCTTCAACAACAAGAAGGTCACCATCATGCATCAGTTCACCACGGTGGCCGATTACGCCGACGAATACACCAACCGTTCGGTCTTCTTGGTCAACGATAAAACCACAGAGATCAATGTTTACTTCAAGGCCACTTTTGAGTTGTCAAGAAACCTCCCCTCAAGCTTCTGGGACAACGAAAGCCGGTACGTTCGTGCCACCCTCACCGACAGTGAAGGTATGGTCCAATGGGAGCAGGATGTGAGCGAAGACGCCAACCCGCTCGAGGAAACGCTTCAGCCCAACCCCTCGTTTGCCCAAGGGGAATGGGAACTCGACGTCAAGGCGAGGGGCGGCGGGGACAACACCGTTATCTCAGTCAACGACAATTTCGTTATCATCGTCACCATCACCAACACCTGCACGCAATATCCCCTGGTTGAGGATTGTTTTTGATCACACCAAACTTGAGCCGCAGGCATGTCGCCGTGAGCAATGCTGACATTTCCCGGGGCGTTCGTGGTTTCGCACCGCACCACCTTCCGCCATGACCCCTTGCACCTCTCGGACTTTGGCCAAGAGTTCCTCTTCAGCCTCAGCGTTCCAGATGAGTTGGTGAAGGTTGTCTTGGCCGTAGCGCAACAGAGCATAGGGTGGAGAGCGGCCGGTGGTCTTTTCCACCAAGCGTGCATAAGCAAGGGCCTGGAGTCGGTGAGAATCGTGAGGACGCTTGGGCACCTTTCCGGTTTTTTGCTCAACAGGAATGAATTCTGAATCGATGATGACGATTTGGTCGGGTCGGCCTCGTAGACCGGTTTCATCATCGACCAACAACCGTGACTTTTCTTCGTCATCGGAATAGGAAATCTCATCATCAACATTCAGGTTGTTTTCTTGGGCCAACGATTCTGCTGAGGCGTTGTTTTTCAAGGCTCGACGAAGAATTACCGAGGCGAGGAGGGTCCAACCCACGGTGGTGAAGGCCAAAACGAACGAGGCCTGCTCCCGGTCTTCGGCGAACAAAAGTGCACTGGAATGGAGGGCCAGAACAATCGCTGAGATGAACATGAAGGTTTCCAGAAGTCCGGCTTGAAACCAACCGCCCATGAAATCGCGGGGCTCAAACACCGGCTCGATGTGGTCAACATACCCCTCTTTTTTAGGTAAAAAAGGGCGATTGAGACCGATGGCGACTCGCCATGGGACCAACAGAGCCATCACGCCCACCAGAAGAAACGAAAGCGCTCCTACGGCGAGGAATCTGGAAAATTCGAGCACGTTCAAGTCAATGTCATCGATGTATCGAAAGGCCACCGTGTCAACCAGCAAAATCACGATNATGCTGAACCACCACTGCCAAATGAGGAGGTTTTTTTGGGTTTGAAATTGATGGCTCTTGAGGTCCATAATGGATTCGTGAATGGCTTGGTGCTGGCGCTTCCCTTCCTCGATCGCCTCACTTTTTCCGCTGGTACCGGTTGCAGCGAGGTGCCATGAAAGTGGACAGTACGTGTAGCGTTCAAGGTCGCTGGCGCTCACCGGTAGCGGGCGGCCATCCGATGTGTGCCATCGTCCATCCTCGCCTTTGACAGCCTCTGGATGGGTTGGAGCGCTTCCTGTGGAAACCTCCCTTTTCTGCGCCATAACAAGGAATAACAAGCCCTCTTTATTGAGTTCTTTTCCGCCTTGTGCGGCGTCTTTTCCCAAAGAATGAACGGCGGAACCGGACGAAGCGGTTTAATACAGGGGGTTTGTGGGCGGCTTGCTGTGGTTCAAGATGTCCGAAGAAGCCAGTCTACTCGTGTCCGCCGAAACCTACGAGGAGAACGCCGTGAACATCGGTACACAACAGAAGAGCGCCGACATGAGCCGCTTCATCGACCGTGTCCGTGAAGACGGTCTTTACCTCCTCGACATCAGCATCACGGATGCTCGCATCCGCTCCATCGCTGCACTCCTCAACACCTATGATGCACCTTCCATCATGGTCGTCAGCGCTCGACAATACGGGCAACGTCCTGCCCGTATGTTCGCCGAAGCCGTTGGTGCTCACTCTGCCGTCGGCCGCTTCATCCCCGGTTCGCTGACCAACCCTGCCCTCCGCTCGTACATNGAACCGGATATCCTGTTCGTCACCGACCCAGCCAACGACCAGCAAGCCCTTCGAGAGGCTGTGGCTACCGGACTTCCCATCGTCGGTATCGTGGACGCTAACAACCACTTGCGCAACGTTGACATCGCTCTTCCTGCCAACAACAAGGGCCGTCGTTCACTCGCTCTCATCTACTGGCTNCTCGCTCGAGAAGTTCTGAAGGTGCGTGGTGAAACCACCGACGAGGCATGGGCCGAAGCCAACGACCTCGAAGAGTGGGAATCCACTTTCTGAGGTTCAGAGACCTTCACCGAGAAATCTGCTGATGGCGTTTGCTACGGCTTTGTCCGTGGTTTGTTCGTGCATCAAGGTTCGAATCTTTTTGGCGCCCGGCAAACCTTTGGTGAAGGCGATGGCGTGCCGCTGCATCCACTTCCCTTGCAGGCCAACAGTGGCTTCAGACAGAGTGATGTAGCGGTCCCAACACCATTTTCTTGAAGCAAATGCTTGTTGTGTTTCTTCCATGGATTCCCAATCATCCTGCAGCTTGACCCANGGTAAATCTTCAAGTTCCATCCAACCCAAACCGACCTTGATGTCAGAAAACACCGTCGGNCGACCGATGGCACCGCGTCCGATCATCAACCCAGACGCACCGGTGTGTTCCAAACAGGCTGCTGCAGACGCTGGGTCGACCACATCACCGTTGGCGATGACGGGCACTTCCACACGGTCAACGGCTTCTTTGATGCTCGACCAGTCAGCGATTCCCGAGTATCGCTGTCGAAGTGTACGTCCGTGAATGCACAGACGTTGAGCGCCAACCTCCTGCAAGCGTTCNCAAATTTCGGTTGAGTTGTTCGCCTTTTTTCCGGTCCCGAGGCGCATCTTGGCGGTGACGGGAACATCGACGCGTTCAACNATGGTTTCCACCATGCTGACCAATCGGTCGGGTTCGCCCATGAGGGCTGCGCCCGCACAAATGTTGGTCACCTTTGGAGCAGGACAACCAAAATTGAGGTCGATGACATCCGCTGAGGGTGCAAGCATTTCAGCGGCCGTNGCCATGTCTCCGGGGTCTCCTCCGAAGATTTGGGGGATGAACGGGACTTCGGTTTCATGCGTTTCCATACGGCGCCACGAGGTCGCAGCCTCGCGGGTCAACGCCGTGGAGTTGGTGAATTCCGTTATGGTCACATCGGCTCCACATTCTTTCGCCAGAAGTCGGTACGGCAAGTCGGTCACGCCCGACATCGGGGCCAAAAAGAGCGGCCTTGCTTCACCGTCCCAAGGGCCTTGTTTCGGAGCAATGAATTCGGACATGACGTCACCCCTTCAATCGGAAGCCTGTGCGGTGAGGGCCTCGTCAAGGAGTCCAGCCACCCGCACCATCCGTCGCAACACCCGGTCGAGCCGGTCTTGCACCCGCCGTTGTACGGCACTGGCGGAGGCTCCAGACATTCTGTATCCCATGGGCAAGCGACCACCGAGCAGGTTCAGGAGCAACATTTGGTCACGGGCTTCAACAGAAGCAAGATGTTTTGCGACGTTTTCGATGGACAAGGTGCCCTTTCCGAGGGACTGTAACAATCCAGTTTGCTGTTTTTCGTTCAAGAGACGTTGGAACCCTCCTTTCTTCAGCATCCAATCTTCACCTCGGCGTTGATGCTGNGAGGTCATGGCCGTCCACAATGCGGTGTTGAGTCGGTCTGTTCTTGGCACACGCTCAACCATACCTGTCGCTCGAAANCGGTCAAGAATTCGTCCAACCCTTGCCTTTTGCCCACCGTGAATTTCCGCTGCTTCATCCAGCGAGAGAGGGAGGTCTCGTTCCAGCAAGGTGGAAAAGAGACGTACGGAAAGGGAATCTGCGGCAATCTCAGCACCGGGGCGTTCCCCTAGCAAGCCAAAATCGTTCATCCAGTGAGAGAGTTCGTCGCCCTCAGCACCGGTTTGGAGCGGCCTGTGGTCCACCAAACCAATGGAGAAGGAGGCGTGTTCATCTTCCGGTAATTCAACGGGCAAGGGTTCACCAGANCGTCCCCAACGAGCGTCGAGGAGATTGAAGCGNTGTTGGACGATGAGCGTGGCATGCTGTTGGAGATAGGCCACGGCGTTGGTTAAGGAGCCGCCACGCAGGAAGTACTTCCTCCACCCTTTCCCTTCGTTGGTGAATCCAATCAAGCCAGTTTCAACCAATCGAGCCAGGTGGTGGTTGAGGGAGGCGGGCATCTGCGCCAATTCATCCGCAAGCATTTGAGCATCCCAACTTTGGTTCGGGGCCCCCAGCAGGTGGTCTCGCAACAGGCGGTGAACAGGGCCTGCCCGACCGTGGTCTGCCGTGGCGTCTCCTCGCTTTCTCACCAGGGAGAGGGTGTCGATCAACCAGGCGACCAGACCGTCCACTTCACGCTCCGTCGTGGGCAAAGGGTGTTCGACCAGGCGAAGTGAGAACATGTTCTCACGGCATCGTCAAGGGTCTTTGAAGGCTGTGCAATAATTGCCGCTCAAGCGACAGATTTCGTAATTGAGACTGACGCAGCGTCATGCCAAACGACGTTCGTCCACGAAATCATAATCCACGCCTGTCCGGGCTTGCGTGTAAATTTCCAGGTTGATGTGTGGCATCAATTCGATACGGTCCTCACGCAAGATTCCACGTCGGCGCAGCACCTTGATGGCGCTGTGAACGGTGGCTCGGGTTCGACCAAGCCTGCGAGCTAATGCNGCTTGNGACCGCGGNACCCCCTCTCGGTCAATGTTTTCGAGGATCATNCGTTGCACGGGTGAAAGACCGATGGGCAATTGTTGAGCCATGCGCTCTTCTCCCACGACTTTGCTTCGCAGGACCTCGACTTGGCTCGGTCCACCGGCAAAATAGCAGGTGCGTCCGTTGACCGGCATCACGGTCACCGCTCGACGTGTTTGGAGGACATCNAGATGATGGCGTAGGGTGCCGTTGGCNGTGTTCATGACGGTTTGGAGTTCTCGATAGCACAGGCCAGGGCGCGCCTCAAGGGTGGAAAGAATACGTCGGCGAAGCGGATGTTCATGCGCCACTGCTCGGGTGGAAATACCGCCAAAAGCCATGGCCCCAACGGCGCTAGCNACGGTTGCAATTCCGCCCGCGAGACCAACAACACCGGTGGCTGCTCCNGTCAAACCCGCCGCGAGCCAAGGGCGCTGCCGGGTCCACTGGGCCAAAAGAGGCATGANAGGAGGTTGGCCTTCTCCTCCCTTAATCCATCGCCTTCTTGTTCGTTTTCATTGGNTGAAAATCTCTCGGTTTGAAGGCGTTTGTTTTTCGTTAAAATAGGGTCGCAGTGCTTTTCTTTTGTCGAGGTGTGATGCCCATGAGAGACCAAGCATTGGAAGAAAAATTACAGCAGGCTTTGGACGAAGGTCACAACGTATGGGTCGTTGGTGATGTCCACGGATTTTACCAAACNATGGTCGAACTGTGCCATCGCTTGGCGCTCAAGGAAAACGATTGGGTGGTCTTTCTCGGGGATTTGATTGACCGAGGACCCAATTCCTTTGGCGTGGTCCATCACGTCATGTCAGCATCCCGCATGGCCACGGTGAAAGGAAACCACGAGGACATGATGGTTCAACAGTTCACCATGGAGAAACTGGAACGACCCGACATCGATGTCATGCTTTGGATGAGGAACGGAGGTGACACCACGGTGGAATCCTACATTCGGGCCCACCAAACAACCGAAGGGGAATTGGACCAATCGGCCCTCGAGGCCTGCGCCCAACAGCACACGACTTGGATGTCTGAACTGCCCACGCACATCGTTCTTGATCGATGGCGATTGGTTCACGCAGGCTACCGCCCAGGGGTTGATTTAGAACATCAATCCGACGATGATTTGCTCTGGATTCGAAACGACTTTCATTCTTCAGNAACGCCCGTTGANNCTTCTCGAACGGTGGTCTTTGGACACACCATNACGGCGGGTTTGCCTGGTCGTACCGTGGAAGATTGGGGCAANCCTTGGGAGAGTGAGGTGGCCTTGGACGATGAACGGCCCTGCGCCATCGGCCTTGATACGTGCCTCTATCACGGNCCGGAGCAAANGCGATTGTTGACGGCGTTGAACCTGAGGACCGGGCAATCCGTTCAACAAGCAAGGGTTGAGGCTCAATCCTGAACAACCGAACCGGCGACCATTTTCAAGTGAGCAACCAACGGTGAAAGTAAGCGCCCACAGGTTCGTCCGTGAGCACTGAGTTCGTAGCTGACCTTGACCGGTGGGCCATCGGTGACCACCCGCAGGACCAAGCCTTCTTCCGTGAGGTATCGAAGTTTGTCCGAAAGCGTACGGCTCGAAATACCGGTCAGCATGCTCTTCATTTCGTTGAACCTTCGNGGGCCCGTGATGTAGAGGGTGGCGAGAATTTCAATGGTCCANCTTGAAGCAAAAACCTGCAGGGCTTCAACGGCGGCTTCGACTTCCCACGCAGCATTGTAGGGGCCTTTGCCAGAGTGCTTTGCCAGCATGTTCCTGATGGCTGTGCCTTTGTCAATGGTGGTCTGAATGCCGTCTTCTATGGCCGTGTATTCACCGGATGGAATGGACATGGGTGGTGTGGGCATGGTCGCTCAGCCTCCGGGAATCGGTTTGACTACTTGATGTCTTTTCTACACCGAGATTCCTTTCGCAATCAAAATTAAAATCGCACGCTCGGTTGAGGTCATCCCTTCAAGAGGAGCCAACCCTTCCCGGTTGTATGGAGCCAAGCGCTGTGCCTTCCGCCAAGCGTGTGTTGCTGGTGAGGGGTGGGGTGCTGACGCCATTTTCCGGTATCGGAGGCGCCTTCCACGACTTGAAAACCGCTCTTGAAGAGGGTCAAATCTCCGGTTGGCGGACCGCTGGTGTCGAGGAGTACAACCTTGGCGAGCGTGCGTCAGGGTTGAAGCGATTGCGAGAACGATGGTTTCGCCATCCGTCTCGCGTGGTTTCCAGCATCAAACATCTTCACAAAAAAGGAGAGGTGGATCTTGTTTTTGTCAGCGACCAGGAGCAAGCCCATCTTGTGCCCTCCAACTCGGCGGTCCCCGTCGTGGTGTATGTTCACGATTTCTTTCACTTGTTCCCTCACATCATCACCCTTTCNGGTGAACGGGTTGAGGTGGGCGAACCTCGACCGGGTTTCATTCGGCGTCGCGATTTACGCCGTTTGATGAAAGGCCTGCAGCGGGCAGACGCTTTCATCTGCAGCACGAGTGCGGTCGCCAAAGCCTGCAAGCAACACTTTCCAGACACGCCGCTGTATCAAATTCCATACGCCATCGACGTGGAACGACACGCACCGCCTGCTGTGCTTCCTCCTGCCCCTGAAGCGTTGTCACCCGACGCTTGCCACCTGCTTGTGGTGGGAAGTCATGACCCGCGCAAGCGCCTTGCTTTCCTCATGCGCGTGTTGGCGCAACTCCCGGAAAACGTCGCCAACGACGTCCGAGTTCACCACATTGGGGGCGATGGCTGCCCGCATGGTGGACCTTCTGCGACTTCACTTGCCAACGACCACGGCGTGAACTGGCATTGGGTCGGTTCGAACATCAGCGACGACGTGCTGAACGCTTACCGGTGGCACTGCGAGGCCCTGCTCTTTCCTTCTGGCGCTGAAGGCTTCGGCTACCCTACGGTTGAATCAATGGCTGCTGGGCAACCGGTCTTGGCCTCTGACCGACCGGCACACAACGAGTTGATGCCCGAAGGCACGGTGCTTGACCCTGAAGACGTGGAGGTTTGGGTAAAGGCCATCGTTGAAGTTCATGCGACATGGCTTGGTCGGGATGGCGATGCACGGAAGCCTGAGCCGACGCTGATGGAGCATGTTTCTTTCCTTGCTCCTGAACGATTCAATCGAGAGATGTCGGATGCTTGGGACACCATTGCTTCATCTTGACCGTCCGTATTCTTCATGAGCGGCGTTGAATTCGCNANGCCATGACTCAACCGATTCAGCGCGTCGCCGTGGTCGGCGCCGGCAACATGGGCTCAGGTATCGCACAAAAGAGTGCGCAGGAAGAATTCGACGTGCAGATGGTTGACCGCGAACTCCAATGGGTGGAGCGAGGTCAATCCATCATCGCCAATTTCCTTGAGGAAGCCGTTGAGCGACGTATCTTTTCTCCCGGTCAGGTGGAAGCCATTCAAGGGCGCATCACCGGCGTGGTTGGGGTTGAAAACACCGCTGAAAACACCGATTTGGTCATCGAAGCGGTCTTCGAGGACTTTGATGTGAAGACCGCCGTGTTCACCGCTCTTGACGAAGCCTGCGGAGATGGCACGATTCTTGCATCCAACACGTCCTCACTTTCGGTGAACGCCCTGGCCGAAGCCACCGGTCGTCCGGACCGATTCGTCGGATTGCATTTCTTCTACCACCCAGCCAAGAACCGCTTGGTGGAAGTGATCCCCGCCCAAGCCTCAAGCCAAGAAACGGTCGACAAGGTCGTTCAGTACTGTAAAATGCTCGGAAAAGTGGTCATCGTNTGTGCCGACCGTCCGGGTTTCGTCGTCAACCGCTTCTTCGTGCCGTGGCTCAACGAAGCCTGTCTCTTGCTCGAAGAGGGCGCTGCCAATGCTGCACAAATCGACGCCATCGCCTGCAAAGCCTTCCGCATCGGGCTGGGTCCCTTTGGTTTGATGAACCTGNCCGGGCCACCCATCGCCCTGCACTCTACCGATTACCTCGCAGAGCAACTTCACACCCCTCGCTACACCGGTGCTGCGAACCTTCGAGCGCTGATTGACGCCAACGAGCAATGGGATGTATCCGAGGAGGCCGCTTACACCGACGAGCAATACACCGCCGTTTCCGAACGCTTGCTTGGCGTGGTGTTTGGTGTCGCCGCTCAAATCGTTGAAGAGGACATCTGCAGCATGGAAGATGTTGACCGCGGGGCCAAAGTCGGTCTTCGCTGGGCCCGTGGACCGTTTGAGATGATGAATCGAATCGGCGTCGGTGAAGCCTGCCGCATGGCCAAAGCCTACGCCCAAACCGCCGGTGAAGGCTGGACCGTTCCCGCCTTCTTCTCCGATCAAGGCGATGCCGCTTGGGACTTCTCCTATGTCGACAGCCGCGTTAACGGTGGTGTGGCCACCCTCACCATCAACCGCCCTGAAGCGATGAATGCGCTCAACGTCACCGTCGTGAGTCAGTTGACAGAGGCTGTCGCCGCTGCCAACGCCAACGATGCGGTCCACACCATCGTGCTCGACGGTGCAGGCAAGGCCTTCGTGGCTGGCGCTGACGTGAAATTCTTCGTCGACAAGATCCGCGCCGATGCCATTCCCGACATTTACGACTTCACAGCTGAAGGCCACGACCTGCTCAACATGCTGGAGACCTCCAGCAAGACCACCGTTGCGCTGACCACCGGGCTGGCGCTCGGCGGTGGACTCGAACTCGCATTGGCCTGCGACTACCGCATCGGCACTCGTCGCACCCAATTCCGCTTCCCAGAGACCTCCATTGGCATCTACCCGGGCCTGGGCGGTTCACAACGCCCCGCTCGTATCTGTGGCATCCCCGTGGCTCGCTGGGCAGTCTTGGCGGGCAATTTCATGGACGCCACCACGGCGGCTGACCTCGGCTTGGTCACGCATCTCGTTGACGTGGCGGGTGTGGACGAATGCATTGCGACCCTCGCCTCGGAGGGCAAGCCAGCGGTCAAGTACCCCGGTCAACCGACCAACCCATCTTCACCGGTGGCCAAGTTTGCCACCTCGTTCTTTGCCGACGAGAACATGCCCGTGCTGATGAACGGTGAATGCCCCGAGGGCTTTGACCAAGGCGAGAAAATTGTGGCTCGTCAAATCAAGAGCCTGTCCTTTACGGCGCCCATTGGATTGCAAATGGCCAGCGACCTCATCGATGCGACAGCCAGCACGGATTTGCAGGCAGGTCTCCAATTGGAATTGGATGGTCTGAACA
>NZEQ01000032.1 GCA_002689105.1 Verrucomicrobiales bacterium
CGAGGAACTCGCCACGGCCAACTGATTTGTGTTCAGTAGCGAACTTTCTGACGGGTCAAGGTTCGCCAGATGCGCTGCAACGGGTCGTAGTAGCGGTCAACCACGCGCTCCTTGAGTTGGATGATGGCGTCGTCGGTGATTTCAATGCCCGCTGGGCAAACCTCGGTGCAGCATCGGGTGATGTTGCAATATTCCACGCCAAATTCCTTCTTGATTTCGGGGACACGGTCTTCCGTATCGAGCGGGTGCATCTCGTATTGGGCCAGGCGAACAAGGTTACGTGGTCCAGCGAAATCATCGAAAAGCTGGTGGTCTCGAAGCACGTGACAGGTGTTGACGCAGAGGAAGCATTCGATGCATTCTCGGAAGTGTTGAACACGGTCGGCTTCCATTTGGTTGAACTCCCAGTCCATCGATTCTGGTCCGTTGATGGGGGCGATGCGTTGGGCCACGTCGTAGTTCCAGCTCACATCGGTGACGAGGTCTTTCACGTGAGGGAAGGTCTTCATTGGGCGGATTTCAATCGGTTGTCCGGCCGGTGTTTCGGCGACCACATCGCTCATTCGAGTCATGCACATCAGACGAGGGCGACCGTTGATCTCAGCAGAACACGAGCCGCATTTTCCGGCTTTACAGTTCCACCGAACCGCCATATCGGGTTCCTGGTCGTGTTGGATTCGATGCAGGCAATCCAGGACCACCATGCCCTCGTCGAGTTCCAAATCATAGGCTTGGAGTTTGGCGTCGTCGCCTTCACCGCGTAGAATGTTGAACGATTGTTTGGTTCCTTTGAGGGACATTAGTTTCCGCCTCCTGCTTCTGCTGCGCGGTCAGCGATCATCGCCTTCACTTCCTTGAGGGCGCCTTTGAGGTCCTCGCGCATCTCCTCGACGGGTTCTTGTCGAATCTTCATCTCACCGTTTTCCATCCAGATGATGTTGAGGGTTTTGCCCCAGTAGTCGTCTTCAGGTGTTGGGAAATCGTCTCGTGTGTGGCCACCTCGGCTTTCTTCACGGGTGATGGCGGCGAGCGTGGCGGCGTGTGATACGTCGGCCATGTTAAGCAAATCAAGGGCTTGATGCCAACCGGAGTTGTATTTGCGGGAAGTGCCTGAAGAGCATGCAAGCGCTCGTTCTTTGAACGCCTTGATGTCGTTAAGTGCTTCTTCGAGTTCGTTCTTGGTGCGGATGATGCCGACCTTGGCCTGCATCATGTCGCGCATTTCGTCGTAAATCCTGCCGGGGTTCTCGCCACCGTCTCGCTCGAGCGGAGCGAGCATGTCGGTGATGGCCAGGTCGACTTGAGCATCGTCAATCGAAGGTTGAGCGAGGTCCTTTGCGCGCTTGGCTGCGTATTCACCTGCACGCTTTCCGAAGACGATGAGGTCGGAAAGGGAGTTTCCTCCCAGTCGGTTGGCGCCGTGAAGGCCAGAAGCGACTTCTCCGCANGCGAAGAGGCCGGGNACAGTGGTTTCTTGAGATTCAGCGTCGACGATGACGCCNCCCATCACGTAGTGAGCCGTTGGCCCGACTTCCATGGGTTCCTTGCTGATGTCGACACCAGCGAGTTCCTTGAACTGNTGGTGCATGGAAGGCAGTTTCTTCATGATGGCTTCTTCNCCACGGTGAGAAATGTCGAGGAAAGCGCCACCGTGAGGNGANCCACGTCCTGCTTTGACCTCTTCATTGATGGCTTTCGCCACGACGTCTCGAGTGAGCANTTCGGGGGGGCGACGAACCGTGGCCAACTTGCCGCTGACCACTTCTTCGACCCACTGGTCCGCTTCTTCGATGGTGTCGGCATGGTCGCCTGCAAACATCTCAGGGACGTAGTCGAACATGAATCGGCTGCCATCGCTGTTGGTCAACCGTCCACCTTCGCCACGAACGCCTTCGGTGACAAGGATGCCACGAACGGACGGTGGCCATACCATCCCGGTGGGGTGAAATTGCACGAATTCCATGTCGCGTAGTTCGGCCCCGGCCCACANAGCGAGCGCATGTCCGTCGCCGGTGTATTCCCACGAACCGGAACAAACCGACCAGCATCGGGTGATGCCACCGGTGGCGAGGACCACGGATTTGGCAGAGAAGGCGTGGAATTCACCGTCAACACGGGTGTAAGCTACGCAACCCGTGACTCGGTCGCCTTCNTTCAGAAGGCTTCGAACGGTGTATTCCATGAAGATGTCAATGCCTTCGTGNATGCCGCGCTCTTGCAAGGTGCGGATGATTTCGAGGCCGGTAGCGTCGCCAACGTGAGCGAGGCGAGGGAAGGTGTGTCCGCCAAAGTTTCGCTGATTGATGAGGTTCTTGGGCGTACGGTCGAACACGGCGCCCCACTGTTCGAGTTCTCGGACTCGGTCAGGTGCTTCCTTGGCATGGTATTCGGCCATGCGCCAGTTAGCAAGCCACTTGCTTCCTTTCATCGTGTCGTGGAAATGGACCTTCCAACCGTCTCGTGGATCGGCGTTTTGGAGAGCAGCAGCACAGCCGCCTTCGGCCATGACCGTGTGGGCCTTGCCCAAGAGCGACTTGGTGATGATGGCGGTCTTTGCGCCGCTACGAGCGGCTTCGATGGCCGCACGGAGGCCTGCGCCGCCAGCACCGATGACAATGACATCGTATTCGTGTTTCGTGATTTGTTCGCTCATCATCTCACCTCACACAACGAAGAGCACCATGTCGCTCAGTCGGCCTTCAGCCACAGCCAGGACCCAAAGGTCCCCAAGGAATACGAAAATCAACGATGTCCAGAACCAGAATCCGTGAGAACGATTGAGGACGCTGATCTTACCAAACAAGACGCCACGAACCCGGCTGATGCCGGTGGTCCAACGGTCGAGCATGCCACCGGCCAAATGGCGAAGGGCATGGCAGGAGGTGACNTACATCGTCAGCAAGAAGGCTTCAATGCCCATCACGAAGGTCCCAAGCGAGACGCCGTAGCCGTCGTAGGTGGCGGAGTGAAAGTGCATGGTGTGGGTTACGTCCCACCACTTGATGACCAGGATGATCATGGCGGCATAGAGGAAATAACGGTGCAGGTTGTTGAAGATGAACAAGCGCTTCTCGCCTTTGTAGCCAATGGCCTTGTTGATGTCGGGTTCGTCAACCCAGCATGCGGTTGGGCTGGCGAAGAAGGTGCGGTAGTAGACCCGGCGCATGTAGTAGCAGGTGCCACGGAAACCAAACGGAATCCACAACACGAGGATGGCGGCGTTGACCCATTCCGGATGGTTCCATTCGTTCAATCCGAACAAACTCCACTCGAGGACGTTGGGCGAGAAAATGGGCGACATGACCGTGCTGCCGTGAAGGGCATACGAGATGTCGGCNTCGTAGAGGAAGAGTCGCCAGAAGGTGTAGATGAGGGCGGCGGTCAAACCGATACCCATCGCCATCGGTTGGCTCCACCAATTGTCGATACGGTTGGTACGCCCGAGTCCGTTTAGGACTGGGAGTTTAATCCCTTCACCCATTCAAAATCCCCCTGTTCCCTACGGGAACATCCTATCCGAGCAGGGCAGGGTCTTTGAGGTTCACCATTGAGCCGCAGGGCGTTTTTGAAACAATCTCAGGCCAATTCCGACCAATTGACTTCGGCTTCGACCATTTCAATTTCATCAACATCCATCTGAGCCAACTGGAGTTTGCCCGACAATTCGTCGTTCACAGCATGCCAGTAAGAGTAGGCTTCAATGACCCAAATACCCGATTCCCGTGTTCCATTCCCAGAGCCTTTGACACCGCCGAACGGNAGGTGGGCTTCGGCGCCGGTGGTTGAGTTATTGATGCCGGTCATGCCCGCCTTGATGCCGGTCTTGTACCGGTAGGCTTCGAGTCGCTCGTTGGTGTAAATGGCCGAGGACAGTCCGTAGGGGCTGGCGTTGGCGAGGTGGAGTGCGTGGTCGAAATCCTTGGCCTTCACCACGGTGACGACCGGGCCGAAGATTTCCTCGTGGAAACATTCCATGTCCTCGGTGACGTCCACGAACACGTGGGGCCACATGAACACGCCTTCGGACGCATCGCCCATGAAGTTCTCAGGAGCGCTGTCGGCGGTGATGGGGCCTTCGCCCCAAATTTGGGTGGCGCCACTGGCTTTGGCCATCTCAAGGCCTGCGAGGAAATCCTCGGCGTATTTCTCAGAGAGCATGGGTCCGTAGAGGACGTCTTTGTGGACAAGGGAATTTCCGATGCGAGTGGTTTTGACCTTCTCCATGAATTTCTCCATGAACTCGTCGTAAATGCTCTCGTGGATGATGAGGTTGCCGAGGCTGGTGCAGCGCTGACCTGCGGTGCCAAAGGCCCCCCAGTATGCGCCTTCAACAGCGTTGTTCAAGTCGGCGGAAGGCATGACCACAAGTGGATTCTTCCCGCCCAATTCAAGCGAACACGAAACGAGGTTTCGTCCACAGACCTCGCCGATCATCTTGCCGACGCCGGTGGAACCCGTGAAGGAGATCTTGTTCACAAGCCCCTCGTCAACGGCGTCGACCAGGTACTGGCCTGCGCCGCTACCCTTGCCGTGAACGAGGTTGATCACGCCGTCGGGAAGGCCGGCTTCGTGCATGATGCGTGCCAGCGCAAAGGAAAGGAGCGGGGCGTCTTGTGGGCTCTTCCAAACGCAGGTGTTACCGCACATGATGGCGGGGATCATCTTCCAGAAGGGCACAGCTGAGGGGAAGTTACAGGCGTTGATGATGCCACATACGCCCAACGGTCGGCGGTAGGTGAAGAGCTCCTTGTCTGGGAGTTCAGAGTTGACCGTTTGGCCGTAGAGTCGTCGACCTTCGGACTGGAAGAAGAGACAGGTGTCGATGGCTTCCTGAATTTCACCACCCGATTCTTTCAGCGTCTTGCCGATTTCACGGGTTTCCAAAGCCACAAGGGCGTCTTTGTGCTCCATCAACAAGCGCCCCATGTTGCCGATGATTTGGCCACGGGTTGGCGCTGGTGTGGCGGCCCAAGCCGGGAAAGCGGCGTGAGCGGCGTGGAGTGCTTCGTGAACATCGTCTCGGGTGGAGAGCGGGAATTCTCCCAAACAGTCGGCGAGATGAGCAGGGTTTGTGGAGCGGAAGGTGGCGTTGTCGCTCGAGGTCTTCAGTTGGCCGTTGATGATGTTATAGCCACGAACAGCGGGTTTACCCGTCGGGTTGTTGATTTCCATGTATTCCAAGCCGGTTTCCAGAACATGAGTCATGGTTTTCCGAATCTAAGTCGTCTCTTGAATGTGATGGAAGCGGTTGTTGGATTTGTTCTCGCCGTTCAAGAACATGCTGGCTCGGGTTTATAGTGGCCCTGCCGTAGATATCTCTGCGAGCAGGTCAAAGGCCCGGTTGAATTTCATTATATACCGTAAAATGTTCATTGACAACGAGAGGGAGCACCATGGCAGACAAAGACGACACCATCGAACTACGCGTATCCAAAGCCATCCCTTCCGACGTCGGTTTCGGTAGGGCTCGTATCTCCTCGGAAATGGGCCTCGACCTCAAACCCGGCGACTTCGTTGAAATCAGTGGCGAAGAACGTTCGACGGCCGCCATCTATTGGCGAAGCCGGCCGGAAGACGCCAAAATGGACATCATCCGAATGGACGGTATCATTCGGAAAAACGCCGGCGTCAGTCTGGGCGACCGGGTAACGGTTCGAAAAGTCAAGGCCGAGGAGTGCAAGAAATTGACCATCTCCCCGGTCATGGCCAACAAGCAGAAGGTCAAGTTCGGTCCGGGGATAGAAGGCTTTGCCAAGCGAGGCCTTGCCAAGCGTCCCGTGGTGGCTGGCGACCGAATTTTCATCCCCGGGATGACGCTTTTCGCTGAAGCGCTTCCCTTTGCCGTCGTGCAAACCGTGCCCAAAGGCATCGTGGTGGTCACGACCGACACGGAGATCGTCATCAAGGACGAAGCCGTTGCAGAGGAAGATGTCGGCCAGTCCGAAGGCATCACCTACGAAGACGTCGGTGGTATCGGTCAGCAACTCTTGAAGGTTCGAGAGATGATCGAGTTGCCACTCAAACATCCTGAACTGTTCCGCAGACTTGGTATTGACCCTCCCAAAGGGGTCTTGCTCCACGGGCCACCCGGCACGGGTAAGACGATGATTGCGAAGGCGGTCGCTACCGAGGTCAACGCCCACTTCAAGAGCATCAACGGCCCTGAAATCATTTCAAAGTACTACGGTGAATCTGAGAAGCAGCTCCGTGAAATCTTTGACGAGGCCGCCGACAACGCACCAGCCATTGTCTTCATCGATGAAATCGATTCCATCTGTCCGAAGCGTGAAGACGTGACGGGCGAGGTTGAGCGTCGCGTTGTCGCCCAGATGTTGACCCTGATGGACGGGATGCAAGGACGAGACAACGTCGTCGTCATCGGTGCCACCAACCGACGGGATGCGCTTGACCCAGCGCTTCGTCGCCCTGGCCGTTTTGACCGTGAAATTGAGATCGGCGTGCCCGACCGAGAAGGCCGCAGTGAAATCATGGACGTGCACACACGCCAGATGCCCATCGCCGACGATTTCGATATCTCTTGGGTGCTCGACAACACCTACGGTTTCGTCGGCGCCGACCTCGCTGCTCTCGTCCGAGAAGCCGCCATGCGTGCCTTGAGGCGTTATCTTCCAGAAATTGACCTCGATGAAGAAACCCTCCCGCCAGAGGTTTTGGAGAAGATGGAAGTCTGCATGGACGACTTCAAGGAAGCCATTCGTGACATTGAGCCTTCAGCCCTTCGTGAAATCTACGTTGAGGTCCCCGAGGTTGGTTGGTCCGAAGTGGGTGGTCTTCAGGAAGTCAAAGACCGTCTCAAGGAATCTGTTGAATGGCCACTGACCAAGCCGGAATTGTTCGAACACTTTGGCATCAAGCCTCCACGAGGCATCGTGCTCTTCGGTGCACCCGGTACCGGGAAAACCTTGCTCGCAAAAGCCATCGCCAATGAAGCGCAAGCCAATTTCATCAGCATCAAAGGCCCCGAACTCATTTCAAAGTGGGTCGGCGAATCCGAGCGGGCCATCCGAGAGATTTTCAAGAAGGCCAAGCAATCCGCCCCGTCGATCATCTTCCTGGATGAATTCGAATCCATCGCCTCCATGCGGAGCGGTGGAAGCGCTTCGGAAGGCAGCGATGTCGGCAATCGCGTGGTGAACCAATTGTTGGCCAGCATGGACGGTGTGGAGTCCTTGGACGGCGTCATCATCGTGGCGGCCACCAATCGACCTGAGATGATTGACCCCGCCTTGTTGCGAAGCGGTCGGTTCGAGCGAGTGTTGCATGTTCCACCGCCCGACACAGGTGCAAGGGAAGCGATTTTCAACATCCACAGCGAAGGCATGCCATTGAGCAAATTCTCGTTCAAGGACATCTTGACGGGCATGGACGGGTTCACCGGTGCCGATATCGAGGCTGTCTGCCGAGAAGCGGCCCTCATCTGCATGCGTGCCGGAAAGAAGAAGGTCACCAAGGCCCACTTCCAAGAGGCGATTTCACGGGTCCGCCCAACGGTCACACCGGACATGCTGGAGTACTATCAGAAGATGGAGACACGCCTGACCTCGGGATTGACCAACATCAAGCGAAACCGAGACTTCAGCCGTGGCATGGAAACCATGTGAGGCTGGCCAAGCCACCGACGCATTGATGGGATTCCAGCCCTCCAAGCAGAGTAAGGAGTCGTACCCCATGGCAATTTTCGGTCGAGAAATCCTCGGAAACACCGTGGTTGACCGAACCGGCGCTCCAATGGGCGTGCTGACCGACATGCACTTTGACCTCAACACTGGCCTCATCAGTGAACTTTTGGTGGAGGTCGAAGCCGATTTGGATCCCGCTGTACTCCCGTTTGACCACGTGGGAAGGACGGTCAAAATCCCGGGTACGGCCGTTGCTCGCATCGCTGAAAAAATACATCTCAACACTTGATTCACCGTGATACACGGATGAGCATTTTATCCACTGGAGTGGACAACCTTCTAAAGTCATCATGCGCCGTGGAAGAGTGGGAATCCTCTCCCAGTGATTCGTATGTTGGGCCTCCCTGCCAATTTCAATGCTCGAAGGTTGGCCCTTCAAGCGTCGTTTTGGGCGGTTATGCTCATCCTTCTGATGACCATACTTCTGAATTTTATCAACCTCAGCGCCACGAATCAGCTTTCGGCCTACGATGATGATTGGAACGACATGTCAGCCTTCCGCGAGGACATCAAAGCGATGGGCATTGAAACCCGGTCACTGGTGAGCAGCCCGTTGCTTCTTTCCGATATCGAAGATCCACGTAACACGACCTACGTTCTGGCCGGTGTTGAGCGAGATACCCTTTCATTGCCTCAGTTTGACGATGATGGCTTCATCACAATCGCTTCAGGAGCAGGATATTCACCGTCGGAAATCAACGCCATCGTTGAGTTCGTTGAGGCCGGCGGCACCGCCATGGTGTTCGAAGACTACGGCTACGCCAACACCATCGCCGAAGCCTTCGGCATCCGCTACACCGGCGAACAGGTCTTCGACACCACCTACGCCACAGAACTGGATTTCAACTACATCTGGATGTGCATCCAAAACAACCCTTGCGGCATGAACGGGACTCAACTCGACCCCTCGACGTTGTCCACTCATCAACGCTGGGCCAAGGAGGGAGGGCCCGGAGAACACCCCTGCTCGAAACTCAACGAGCAAAATTTCCTTCCAGGTGAAGCCCCGCTTTGTGAGCAACACATGATCAACGGACGGGTTGACTACAACGGCACCTACCAACTCTTGCTCAACAACATCACTGGGTTGGAAGTCATTCCAGGTGTCCGTGGTCCGCTGTCCGAAGTTTCCGTTCGAGCCCTTACCAGTAACGAGGCCACGGTTGACGTGAACGGCGATGGCGAGATTTGGGTGGGCAACGAGATCACGCCCGAAACACCTGACCGATGGGGCCAGTTCAACCTCAGCATTGAGGCCTGTGCGAGAGCCAGCTGTTCGCCCAGCGACGGGGGGCGCATCGTCTTCGTTGCTGACGGTTCTACGCTCATCAACGCCATGTACGACTACGAGGGCTTCAATCAAGGAGAATACGGACCAACCGATACCCTGATGCCCGCCAACGACAACCGAAAATGGGCCCTTGACTTCATCGCCGAGGCTCTGATGAGCGAGCGCGTGGATGAACCGGGCGAACCGGCCGAGAATGCAATGGTCATTTTTGACGAATCCCGCCACCCCCAAAGCGCACTGGCTGCTGATTCATACAACACCGTCTACTTCCTTCTGGTTTACTTCACCGGTGAAGGTTTGGCCATGCTCCTGTTGTTCCTCATCCTCTTCATCACCTTCGAAGCCGTGCTCATCAAGAAGCGTGACCCCGAACCTTGGCGACACGTTTTCAGCATCATTTACTACGGATTTGGCGACGCCAATCGCTACGCCTACTATTCCAAAGTGGAAAAAATTCGACAGGTTTTCCTGTCCAAGGTTCGCAACCAAAACGGGTTGAATCGTGAAGAATTCCAGGCGATGAAAGCCAACGAATTGGTGTCGATGATCAACGACCCGGTTCTTGCGAAATTCGCCGTTGAATCCAGCAATAAATACACGCTTGAACAAACCGTAGCGCTGGTCAAACGGATCAAGGCGTGGGGGCGTCAATGAGGTGAGAAGATGTGGACCCGTAAAGCAGCCTTCACCTTCACCGGCGGTATTGCGCTGGTTTTGATTGGGATGATGATTTCCAATCAGCAAATGATGATCCTCGGATTGAGCCTCATCGCGTTCATCGTGGTGAATTCCTGGATTTCAGGGCATGGCGACGTTGAAGTCCAACGCACCTTGTCCGCTGACAATCTCTACAAAGGCGACGACCTGTACGTCGAACTCTTGGTGACCAACCGCAGTAACCGCAAAACGCAGATGCTCGACATCTACGACAACATTCCTCACGAGATGAAACTGCGCAGCGGGTTGAACCAGATGCAACTGAACCTCAAGCCCGGAGAGAGCGCTCGCATCCGCTATGTCTTGCGGTGCCCGCTTCGTGGCCACTATTCCATCGGCCCGGTTTCTCTGCGAGCCCGCAACACCTTCAACCTCGGTGTTGAAGAGATGTACGTCGACCACCACAGCGACATTGTCATCTTCCCTCAAATCAAGGACATCGAGGAGGCGTTCCTCCGAAGCCGAACACCGAAGATGTACACCGGTGCCACCACCCTTCGCACCCCGGGTCAAGGCTCTGAATTCTATTCGCTTCGAGAATACGTCCCCGGTGACCCGTTCAAGAACATCAACTGGAAGGCGTTTGCTCGGACCGGCGACCTGATGGTGAACGAGAAGTG
>NZEQ01000033.1 GCA_002689105.1 Verrucomicrobiales bacterium
TCAACCTCGGGGTGGAGGAAATGTACGTTGACCATCACAGCGATATCGTCATCTTCCCCCAAATCAAAGACATTGAGGAGGCCTTCCTCCGCAGTCGAACCCCCAAGATGTACACCGGCGCCACCACCTTGCGCACCCCGGGGCAAGGGTCTGAATTCTACTCACTGCGAGAGTACGTACCCGGTGACCCGTTCAAGAACATCAACTGGAAGGCGTTTGCTCGGACCGGCGACCTGATGGTGAACGAGAAGTGTCGGGACGCCGTCACTGACCTGTATCTCCTTCTGGACAGTCGAGATTTAGCCCGCATCGGCACCGTCCTCAAGAATCCGCTCGAGATGGGCACGGTGTCTGCAGCCAGTCTTGCCGCCTTCTTCCTCAAGCGCCGAGATTCGGTGGCTTTGGCCATTTACGACGAGAAACTCTCCTATCTTCCGCCCGATACCGGAGATAAGCAGTATTTCAAAATCCTCAGTGCGCTTGCCGGCGTTCGCCCTCAAGGAGCGATGCCGCTGCAAGCCGTCACCAACTCACTGAGCGGCCGATTTAGCCGAGGAAGCCCCGTGTTCATCATTTCCTCTTGTGAGGGCGACGGTACGGTGCCAGCCGCCGTTCGAGATTTGGTTGGCCGCGGCCATGAGGTCACCGTTCTCTCTCCATCAAGCGTGGATTTCGAACGCTTGGTCAGCCGAATCCCTCGTATGTCCTACGAGGTGCTGAAACTCGAGCGGCAAAACCGGTTAACGACGTTGGCCGGTTCTGGGGCCCAAGTCATCGATTGGATGCCGGACATGGATTTGTCCCAGGCCTTGATGCAGGTAAGGGGGTACTGAGATGGCGGGTGAAGTGGGTCTCCAATCGGACGTCTACCTCGACGGTGCAGCCAAGCCCCGTACCCTTCACCTGAAGAACCTCCGTCGCCAATGGCAAATACTTGCTTTGCAGATCATCGCCACCGTGGCCTTGATTGGCATGTACCTCGAAGTTGTTTCAACCTACGTGGTCGGTTCCATTGACCACACCATCCTCTTCGATTCGATTGAACTGCTCATCTCTGACCAGTTGCCGCTGGGAGACTGGCTCACCGGCGAGGGTCGTAGCGGCATGGGTCGTTTCTTTGTGCCCCTTGTTTTGGGGCTGAGTCTCGGTGGAACGATGGCCATCATCGCCTTCCAATCGCCGAAGGTCCAACAACGCATCAAACTCGGATTTATCATTGGCCTCATCGTTTTGCTCGTCGGTCGATTGGTGCTTTCCTGGTTCGCAGGCATGCTGTTTTCCTTTGACTTGCGCCTTCCAACCAATGCGGAATTGGAAACGTTGCAGTGGCCGTTGCTGATGATCATGTCCTTGCTGATTCTCTTCATCTATCTCCTTCCGGTCATCATGGGGACCCGTGGCATTTGGGGTCTGTCTCGACGTTCCATCGCTTGGGCCATCGGTTTCACCTTGTTATTCCTCGGCATACACGCCATCCTGACCTTCCCGCTCATCAAGTCGCAATTGGGCTCCTACGGTGGGGCATTGGCCACACTGGAAAGTCAAACCTCGGACCCCACCATCGGTTTGTTTGGGCTGAAATTGGTGACCCAAGAACAGTTCAATTTGATTCTCATCGCGGTGCTCATCATGGTGTTCCAAGAAGCGAGCTACGGCGTCATTCGCAACCTTGAGTACGCCTTCCGCCTCCCTGAATCGTGCAAGCGAGACCCAGAATATGTTCGCCAAATGGACAATGTTCTCAACACCCATCTCCGCCACACCTTCCTGTTCTTGGGTTTGACCGGTCTTGCCACCATGGTGGCCCTCGGGTTCCACAAGGTGTTGCTCACCATCGTATCGGATACCACCGGAAGTCAATGGGCAGGCCAGGTCTCAGAATCCATTGAACTGACCCTCACATACGGCCTTGTGATCTCTGCTTTGCTCTTCTTGAGCATCATGGCGGTGCTCCGCTTCTTCATTCCATGGCAGCGCGTGATTGGCTTCATTCAATCTCGTACCAACAGTCTCCCGCCCGAGCCGGAGTCGAAGGATTTCACCCAACTATGACGTCCTCATTTGCTGCAACAGGCGTCCAGCCAGTTCAACAGCAGCCAACAATGCAAGTGGATAAGCAATGTAAGCGACGAAGGGGCCGAGCAGATCATGGCCAACCGCTTCGTTCACATCGGAACTGAAGAACACGAAAGCGAACACCGCTGCGAGGATGAATAAGCGTTCAATCCAGAGAGGGTAGGTCTTTCCAAGGGCTTCTTCTCGACCCATGATGGTGGTGGTCTCGGTTGACATGTTGATCATCAGAAGTCGAGGTCAGAGAGTCTTGATTCCAAGTCGGCCAGCGCCGTGTCTTTTGATGGCGTAGCAACCGGGTCATGAGCGGTTCGATGCGTTCGTTCGGCATCCAGTCGAGCCAGTTCGGCTTCCAACTGGGCGCGCTCGTCGTCCAGATCTGATGAAGAGGTCGGTGTAAAGGCCGTTGATGCCTCGGTTTGAGCACCGTCTTCGTCATCGGTTGGTGGGGGGAGTGGCGACCATCCTTCGTCGTCCACCGACTCGGTGGCGGTCTTCACAACCGAAACTTCCTCGGCCTGCACCAGATGCGGTTCGAGGTCGTTCAGCATGGCTTCGTTGACGGGTATTCGCTGCTCAGCGGGAATGGATTCACGTTCAAACGGTAGCAAACCATCACGCTGGAAATCCCACATCATGCCGTGTGGTCGACCGTCGGTCAATCCAGAGGCGTCGAGTTGGGTGATGAGTTCCTCAAGCACCCGAGCAGTTTCTTCCAAACCGATGGCTTCTCCAGCATCGCGCTGGTCGGCCTCAAGGTAGATGTCATCAAGGGCCACTTGGATGAGTTTTCTCGTACCGAGGGCCAGACTTGGGAGTGCTTCAGGTCGCTGACAGTTAGCGAGCAGAGCATGGACTTCGTGGGANGGCGCCCCGAGACGTTCCACCTGCTCCAAGACATTTCGAATTCGTCGGAGCATCGTGATGGAGCGGTCGAAATCCTCCAGGAGATGTTCCAAATCGACCACGACGTGGTTGACCGTTTCTCCCAATTGTTGCTCCAGACGTTGTTGAACAGACCATCGGGCCAAACCTCGTACGGCTCCAGCTGTTTGAGGGACTTGACGTTCAAGGAGCGTCATGACCTCTGAGGAGAGGAGGTGGCGCGGCGTTGCTGCAACATGGTCCACCGTGCCCTGAATCACTTGGAGGGCACGTTCAACTGCACGGTCGAGCATGGTGACCGAATAACCGAGGCCTCGTGCGTGTTCAAGGCGTTCGAGAACCGGGCCGAGCCCTTGGAAGGTGTTGTTGTCGTCCAGCAAGGCCTGAGCAAGCGGCTCTTCAGCGAGGCGGGCTCGCAATCGCTCGGCTTCTTGGATGTCGGCAAGGGCCTCTTCATGAGCTTCAGCCAACGAGGTGGCCTTGTCCACAAGGGATGCGAGTTCCGCTTCTGCATGCCCTCGTCGTGCCCCTAAATCACCCAATTCACGCAGCACCTGGCGTCGTTCATCCATCAACTCTCGAAGTTCCGCCTGAATGTTTGAACGCCGTGATTCTTCCTCAGCGCGTCGGACGCGGTCTTCTTCCGTGCGATTTCGGGCGTGTTTTTCCTCAGTACGTGCGGCTTCAAGTTCCAAATTGCTGACGTGAACTTGCTCTTGGGCGGTGATCAAATCCGATTGCACCCGGGCATGTCGCTCACGACTGGTGTTGACCTGTTCGCTCAAGACACGCAAACGGCGTTCCTCGTCCTCGCTTTGCTTTCGGATGGTGTTGAGGCGTTCACTGCCCTCGGCCAGACTGGCTTGCAATTCCGCTTCTTTGAGCGACAGGCTTTCGATGGCTTCCTTCAGTTCAGCGCTGCTCCCAGCATCACCAATCGCCTTGGCAAGCTCAGCCGCTCGTTCACTGACTTGGTGTTCCAACTCGTTGACTCGACGAACCAATCGTTCGGCGCGAGATTCCGCTTCTTCGGATTGCCCTCTTGCTTGAGCAAGGTCGACCTGCATGGTGTTGAGTTGTGCGTGGGCGTCTTCCAGTGCCGTGCTGTTTTCTTGGCGGGATTCCGTTGCTTCTCTGGCGACGATTTGGGCGGCGTCTTTCTTTTTCTCCAAAGCCTTTACCTGGCCTTCCAAGACCGCTTTGCTCTTGTTGAGAACGTCAATGGTCTGCTCGGCCTTTTCCAACTTCCTTCGAAGGCCAGCATCCACCGCTGCAACCGCTTCGTCTCGCATGACGGGTAGCGGTTCTGCGACATCAGCACCGTCGGATTTGAACGCCATCTTTGCACGTTCCTTTTGCAACGCCTCAAGCCCCGCATGGAATCCCAGCATGTCGTCCAGGAGGCTCTTGAGNGATGCTTGCCGGGCCTCTGAACGTGTTCGCACAGTCGCAAGGGATTGGATGAAACCGGACAACGTGAACGTGTCAACNGTTCCCGAGGTGGCGGAGACGATGGTTCCGGCGGGGAATCGAATGAGTTGCACCTTNCTCTTCGCCTCGGTGAGCGCCAACATCGCTTCTTCTTCGCTGTCGTAGGCCGGGGCCCACAAGGCAACGGGTGTGCCACGGGAGAGCACCAACGACACGCCTTTGCTGGAAGAGCCGGATTGGATNTGCCCTGTGACTTCCTCGTCCAAGCCGGCTTTCAACATTGAAATCACGGCGTCAGGGCCACCTCGACCGTCTCGGAGCGTGAACCCCTCTGGCATTTTGGATCCGTGAGCGCCTGCGGCCACGATGTCTCCGTCCAAAGCGATGGAGGCGGAGGAAAGAAGGCGAGCATGGTTGGCGTCTTTTTCGGTCCAAACAGCGAGTGAGATCTCTCCACTTTGAGCCAACAAGAGAGCTCCGTTTTCCGTGTGGAGGGTCCAATGACTCTGGCCTTTCATGCCCCATTGGCTGTGAAGTTCCTGCCCGCCCATGGCGGCCATCATCTGGTGAAGTTCACTGGCCAGGCGTTCTTCTTCGCCGAGGCCGGGAAGATCGCCGACGTGGTCAATGAGCATCCCGCTGTCAATGGCCATCGCTCCTCGCACCGTCGTGTTGGTCTCGAGGGTTCTGATGACGGTGGAAAGGTCTCGAGAGAGGAGCCGTTCCACGGCGTTGGTTGANGACTTCAGGCCTTGACGGTCAGCTTGATGGACAAAAGCTTCCGGAACGAGTTCGGCAAGACTNCCAAGTTCTCCCATGCTGTAAGACGTGGCGAGGTGTCGGAATTTTTGCTCTCCTTCAAGATGTTCTAAACGGAGCTTGGCCTCAACGCCTCCAAGCAGCGTGTTCTTCTTCTCGGCATCAGCGAGGTAGCCGACGATTCGGCCACCNCGGACGAGCCGATGGCCCACCGGNGTTTTNCGGCGACCGAGGTAGGTCGANATAGCNCCGTGAGCAAAGGACTGAAGCACCCCCTCTTCCAGTGTGATCGTTTCGTTGATGGGGGTTCCTGCTGGTAATTCAAACATGCTTGTTCACCTACATTTCTTGGGTTGTTGCCAGTTGAGGGCGGAGATGGTCCATGGAATGCCTCCACCGTGCAATGTTGCCTTTTGTTCCGGCTAACATGACGATTCTGTAGGGCGTGAGGATGTCGATGAGCACCTGGTCCTCGCCCTCGATCCACAGTTCGTGCATGTCGCCTTGGTCGTGGTTCTGGACCGCATCCAACGCAGCGACCGTCAACTCAACTGCGCGGTCCACGGCAGGGAGTTGCCCTTCCGTGCCAACGCTGGAAAGCAATTTTCCTCGGTCGTCCATCATCATCGCTTGCTCCACGCCGTCAATCTTGAGAAATTCCCTCAGAAGACGTTGCAACATGCCTGCTCAACCTGATTGACAGCGCTGTAGCCTTCAAGAAGTTTTGCGCTTGGCTGAAGAAATATGGCGGTTTGAGCACCTTTCGCTTTTTTCCAACTGGAAAATAAGTTTCTTCATCACTCTGGTGAGGCGCTTCAATCGTTTCCAGTCCATTGAACAGCGGAGATTCNCACTCCTGCANGAGTGAAGTTCAGCCCGGTTAAGCGATAAAATTTTCCAATTGCAGATTCAANTTTTCAATTGAATAATTCGATATCAAATTCTGGTTGACCCCTCCTCCTCTGCCGCTCATTTGAAACCCTACATCTGTTGAGGCGTGACCATGGGAGGCGCAGGTTCGGAGGGGTTGTTCACCGTTCCAACGTGTGACGCTTGTGACAAACCAGCCGTCGTCGAACAAGCGTATTCCGGGCGCATCCTGTGTGGAAAGCATCTGGCAAAATCGGTGCGAAAGAAGATCAGTAAGGAATTGCGCCTTCAATTGCCACTGAAAAAAGGCGAACACACCACGGTTCTTGTTGCTGTTTCAGGAGGGAAGGATTCAGCTGTCTTGCTCGATGCCTTGGTTGACCTCATTGGGAAACGAAGGGATGTCACCATCGTTGCTGGAACGGTTGATGAGGGGATTGAAGGGTACCGCCCTCCCTCCATTGATTGCGCAGCATCNCTATGCGAACGACTTGGCGTTGAGCACCATGTCGTAACCTATCCAGAACTCTCCTTTATCGAAATGGACGAGGTGGTTCAACGCCTTCCCATGGCGATTCAGAAAGACAACGATGCTCCACGAATGGCTTGCTCATACTGCGGTGTTTTNCGTCGTCAAGGCATCAATCACCTTGCGGAGCGACTCGGTGCAGACGTTATCGCTTTGGGNCACAACCTCGACGACATGGCCCAGACCGTCCTCATGAACATGGCCAACGCCGATATTGAACGCACATTACGCCTGGCACCTCATACGGCTACGCCGGTTGACGGTCTGTCTCCTCGAATCGTCCCGCTGCGTTGGGTTCCAGAACAGGAGGTTCACCTCTATGCTCTCCACCGCAACCTCCCGCTTCATCACGAGGAATGCCCAAACGCACGAGGTGCTCTTCGGTGGCGACACCGAGAGATGGTGGCGCAGATGGAAGCCGATGTTCCGGGGACTCGACACGNTCTTGTTCGCATGGCCGACCAAATCAAAGGGCTTCGCGACCAAGTGGTGGCGTTGGGTGGAGAAGGACAACGGCCTGCTCCTCCCACGCCCTGCCCTCGCTGTGGAAGTCCGAGTTCAGGGGCGCAATGCAAGGCCTGCGATATGCGGGATTTGCTCGGTGTCGAAAACGATTAGATCACGTTGTTGACCAGTTCATCAAGGTCCTGTGGGCGGCCGCAGTAGTGACACCTCAGTTCAAGCGGGACTCTTGAGAGGATCTTCAACCGGTGGGCGAGCGGTTCGCGGGGGTTCGTCGTGATGCAATTTGAAAATGTNCACCGGACGACGTTGGTGATTTCATCGCCCAACTCAATGGTCAGTTTCTCGGCGACGCTGTAGGCTCGAATAATGGCCACATGGGCATCGGGTGCCACGAGGGCGAGGCGATTCAACTCGTCTTGATTCAATTCGCGGTCTTCCACTTTGATGATGTCTTTGGTGCCCATTTTCTTCGAGGGAACGTTCATGACCATGGAAACAGGAACCGATGAGGTTTTGTTGATTCCTAGCATTTCCAAGACTCGCATGGCTTGACCAGCAGGAATGTGGTCAATGACGGTCCCGTTNCGGATGGCCGTCACTCTTCGCATGTTGTGTTCTTGAGACATCAAGCACCACCTCCAATGTCTGCAGGGACCTCAATGTTGAGTAAACGGCACAAGAGGGCCATGCGAGCCACCACNCCGTTGAAGGCTTGCTCNAAATACCGNGCATGACGNGTTTGGTCGACCGAGGGNTGGATTTCGTCCACGCGAGGGAGAGGGTGCATGATGATCATGTCTTCCTTTGCTCCTTCGAGATTGGAGGCGTGGAGTTTGTATGCACCGGCGACTTTGGCGTACTCATCTTCGTCAGCGAAGCGTTCTTTTTGGATGCGAGTCATGTAGACCACATCAGCTGTTTCAAGTGAACCGAGCAAATCTTCTGTCTCGGTGATTTTTGCNCCGTGGGCGTTCAGGTCGTTGACNATCTCTTNGGGCATCTTCAACAGACTTGGGCTGGCAAGAACGAGTTCGCAACCAAATCGAATGAGGGCATGGCTCAGCGAGTGGACGGTTCGGCCGTAGCGGAGGTCGCCTGCAAGGATGACTTTGAGACCGTCCAGTCGGCCGTGTGCTTGCTGTATGGTGAACAAGTCAAGCATGGTTTGGGTNGGGTGGTGGCCGGCACCATCGCCGCCGTTGAGAATGGGGACTCTTGCTGCNTCCTGNGCGTATTGTGCAGCGCCTTGTCTCGGATGGCGCATNGCGATGATGTCGGTGTANCCGTCCACCATCTGAATGGTGTCAAACAGCGTCTCGCCCTTGACCACGGAGGAGGTTTTCACATCACCGAGGTTGACCACATCGCCACCAAGGCGTTTCATGGCGGTTTCAAAGGACATACGGGTTCGGGTGCTCGGTTCGAAAAACAGATTGCCCAAAATTTTGCCCTGCAAAAGGGGCAGGTAGGTCTCGCCTTGAGCGACAGGCANCAAGCGTTGGGCATCATCCAAGATACTCAGTATTTCTTCGTTGGATAAATCATCCATGGTNATGAGTCCCGGCATGGTGTTCCCTCGTAAGNCTTCACACCCCGATAACACCCTTGAACATTGCCGCTGTGTTGGTTCGCTCACAAGGGGGTGCCTCGTCCAAATCATCGGAGTGATTATGGGGAACAGCACTGAGGCCCTCANCATGGTCACCTGGGCGGATGCAGACGCAGCCGTTGAAGCCGAGCGGGCCCAGCGAGCGAAACGGGTAGAAAACGCCACGTTGTTCACTGCGCTGTCCCTGTTGGTATGCTCGGTTTGGCTCGCCTGGCCCTCCATCAAGGGGTTGATGGAAGGCGACGGGGTGGTCCTNACCAGTTTTGGAGCCCCTCTGGTTCTCTTGATTTGGGGGATTTTTGTACAAGATTTGACNCTTGACGACGCCGTTGCTCGGTCTCGTGTNGCCTCGGCCACCAGCATTGCTTGGCCCGTGCTTCTCTGTTTGGGAGCTTTGGGGCTTGACGGCAACCGTTTGGAAATCATCGGAAGCGTTTTGATTATTTTTTCAGGCCTCATGTGCCGCCAACTCTCTCACCAAACGATGCGGGGAAACTTCGGCGTGCTTCGNTANCGGGCTGTTCTGACCGGTATCGGNTCGGCTTCAGCGCTTGCTTTGACCCTGACCCAAAGCGAAACACTGCTCTCACTCTCTGGAGGAACAGCAAGTCTGGTGTCCGCCTTTGCTGTGCTTGACACCGTCTATACATGGACGGTTGGNGACGACCAAAAAGTTGAGCGAAAGCAATTCAAGAAACGCCTCGATGTTTTGGAAACCCGCCTCCTTGAACTCAAGGCTCAAGGCGCTGCCGTGGCTCAGGCTGCGAGTTTGCTAACGACAGCAAAAGAAGAAGGGCATTTAGATCCCGAATATGGCATGCGCTTGTTGGACGAAAGTGAGGAGGACATGGAGCGAGCCCTCTCACTGGCCGACGATGTTGAAATCATCCGGAAGGACGCCCTCGACGCCGTGACCGCNGCAGAGGACATCGCTCCCACTGCCAAACGACCACGTAAAGCCTACGACATGGGNGAGCGCGAGGTAAAACTCGGTTCCTTGCGGGAGGGCGAACTCCTCTATCGTCAGGCGAAAAAACGAGCTGCTGATATCATCGCATGGTGGTCGAAAGCAGAGGGGGTCATCCTCGAGGCCACGCGGGCTCTTGATGGAAAGCAAGGGGCCGGTGTCTCGCACCTGAGAGAATTGTTGAACGATGCGAAAACAAAGCTCTCACAAGAACAGCCCAAGGAGGCNTACGAGTTNGCCATCGCTATTTTACCTCAATTGGAAGCGGATGAAGGAGCACTTGAACGAGCTAAAACCTCGCTTGTGGAAGCCAGGAGGACCGTTGACCAAAGTGACGGCTTGGATACGCAGGAGTTTGAGGAACGCTTGCAGCAAGCCGAACANGCGCTTGAGGCTGGAAACGCCAGTCAAGCCATCGGCCTGGCAGATGGTGTGGTTCGAACGGTTGAGCGAGAGCGCGCAGCGATGGACGATGTCCTTCGTGCGTTGAAACAAAAGAAGCAACTCACCAAACGCTACCAAACTCGAGATGACCGTGAGACATGGGACGGTTTGCTTCAGGAGATCATCGACGCTGCCGACCAACGCCTTTGGTCCCATGCCGGTATGCTGTTGGAACGCATGACTTCGGCGTTGGACAAAGAAGGGCACGCAAACGAAGAGGCNAAGGAACTCTACGATTTCGTTATCGAACAGTGGAAGGTCCTCAGAAACCAATGCGAAGCAGCGAACATCAAGGTGGTGGATGAGGACCGGCGCGCTTGCGAAGAGGCGATTGCTGAGGCAGAGAGTGCCCTTCAGGGCGGTCGTGTCAAGTCCACCTTGGACGCCCTCGGTCAGGCCGATGCTGCGATGGAGCGCTTGCGCCGAAGAATTTGATCACAACTCGAGCAAGCCGTTCTTTTCTGCTGCCTTGAGGTTGATTCCAGCAGGAAGTCCGAGGTCAACCGGCATGCCTCCGATGGTGACCGTGATGCCTTGAAGGTGGGTGAACAGGCCAAGCGGGACTTCGGTTTCCAACGATTTGTGGATGTTCTTTTTCGAGTGTTGGGAGACATTGCTTCCCAGCATCAACGACCAAGCGTTGGCTTGCAAGGCGTGTCGCTTGAGTGCGGTGCTGTCCATGATGGGGGGGATGGCCACGTTGTGGAGGTTCCATGATGCTCTCCAATTTGCTTCACGTTCCAAGATCCAGTGGATTTTGGTGGGTTCAGACGGCGGCCGTTCAGCACGACCAAGTTGAGCGAATTGGTGCAATACAGCACGAATGTGAGGGTGTCTTGGGTGTTGTTTTGCCAAGGTTTTGAGNGCGTTCTCGGCGGAGCGTGTACGGCCGCTGTCGTGATTGAGCAGGGCGGCGACCAACTCGGCATGGGCCCACGTCTCGCCCTCCATTCCTGCAAGCGTCCGTTCGAGGTGGTTGAGAGCTCGCTCGCTTTCNCCAGCCATTCGCATTCGGGCGAGTTGNGAAAGGTACATCGCACGCTGAGCCGGTTGGCGAGGAGGCGTGGCTCGTAGGATTGTTTCACCTTGCTCAAAGGCCTGTAGCATGCGAATGTTGTCCTTACGTAGCGGGTCAACACTGATCATGGAGATGCCCTGTTTGCTCAAATGTTTTTGACCGCTCAACAGGCTTGTAACCCAACGAATTCGAACCGCCTCAACATCATCGCTATCCAGCAGTTCAAGGCGTGGAATCGCTTCTTTGTAATCGCGTTGAGCAAGGCTCGTAGCGCAAAGCACAAGCCTGGCGATTTGAGCGTCTCGGCCGCCTTGCAGGGCGAGCAGGTCGACCGCCAATTCCTCCGCTTCATCCCAACGGCCCAGTCCACAATAGAGCAGCATCTTCGCTTGCGTGTGCCGAATCATGTCCAAGCCGACCAAGGTGGCCTCTCGATTCATGGTGGCGTCATCAAAGCGCTCAATGGCCGTGTTCCAATCGTCTTTGCCGAGCAATTCGCTGGTTGGACGTTGTTTGAGGTAAATCATGTCGCTCATGCCACGAAGCCGTGTGCGGTCTTCGTCCATGGAGGCGTCAAAGACGATTTCACTGAGTTTTGTTGAGCGTCGTCTCGACACTACCCAGACCATCAAGAACGCCACTTGCCCGCCTGAGGCGAGCATCCAGGTCAGTTGTTCGAGCATGTCCTTTTGGAGAACAGAACAAACACTGCTCTCCCATGCACCGCAAGCGTCTCCTTGTGGCAGGAAACTAGAATCCCAAAAGGTCACCATGGCAAGGGCCAGTAAAAGCATGGACTGGCCAGCAAATCCGGTGAAACAAAAATTCAGAACATTGGCTTGCTGAATGGGCTCAGCCCGCAACAATCGACTGTCTGCGAGGCGAATGCCACCCCATCCAGAGACGTCTTGAATGTCCAAAAACAAAATTCGAGCCACTTCATAGACGAACAGAAAGCCAATGGCGGCGACGTTCAACAACAAAAACAGCAGAAGGGTGGTGACGATGGGTACGCGTATGCCCGCTTGTGGAATGTGAGAGAACAATTCNATGAGGCCAAAACCAAGAAGCCCTCCCTCTTCCATGTAGGTGGTTTGTATGCGGTATTCGGGGAGTTCTAACACGCGGTNGGAATGAACGAACATGTCGGGGTTGTAGGCAAGCAACACCAGAGAAATCAGGGTGTTCACGGCTACAAACGGCATGGCGACCAAGTTCAAATGAACCACTTGGGCAATGAATTGTTGCCGTGCGTTGGGGAGGTGATTGTGGAACGGGGAAGCCCCTCCCTGAGCAATTTGTGATGAGGACTGTTTGAGGGCGTGCCATGATGAGCCCAATATGCGGCCGTAGGCCAGAACAGCCGGGCTAAAAGCCACCAAAGCCATCACGCTGTAATGCGTGGTCTTCGAGGCACCCATGCCTTTGAGCACCTCGCCAACAGCCACCGCCAACGCCAACCATGCGAGTGTCAACGCCATGTAGGATGCGTTTCGAGTATTGGAATTGCTCTGCAGCGTAGCCCGGCTCACACCAAGTGGTTTGATGACCTGGGCGCCCAGTGAAGTGCCGCTGGAGATGATNGCGGGGGCGACGATGAGAATCAAAGCAAAGGCGACGGAAGGTGCGTGATAGCCGGCGGAACCACCGCCACGGTAGTTGAAGAACTCAAAGAGGAGGACNAGGCTCCCNGTGAGNGCCATCAAATAGGAGACCACCCCCAAACGGGTTCCTCTTCGAGCAAGGAGTAAACGTACATCTTGAACCGTCGNGGTCACTTTGTGCACTTCGTAGGTTTTCTCACCGGTGGGAAAAGCGACTTGCAGCCCTCTGAGTTGTCGGGGAACCACGTTTCTCCAAAAGAACCATGCTGTCAAAAACGCAAGGAAAAGTGGCCCAACCATGTCGAGGGAGAACCCTTGGATGATGGAGGGCGAGGTCATTGTGTATCACTCGGATGGTGGTGGAACCAAGGATGGTTGCGTGATCTTTTCCTTGATTTCGTTGGCGAGGTCAGTCACAAAGGTGGTGAGTGGAATGCCTGCGATTTGGTCGCCGTTTCGAGCTCGCAAACTCACGGTTTCGTTTTCCATTTCATCATCGCCGAGAATGAGGAGGTAAGCCGGCTGAAGCTTTCGATGNTTGCGGATTTTCTTCATGATGTTGTTGCTTGAATCGTCCACTTCCACACGGACACCCTCNGCACGGAGGGCCTCAGCGACCTGAGCNGCGTAGGCTTTGTGTTCCTCTCGAATCGTGATGATGTGGCACTGGGTCGGTGTGAGCCAGGTCGGGAACCGGCCGGCAAAATGCTCGATGAGAACGCCACAAAANCGTTCCATGGAACCGAACGGGGCGCGGTGAATCATCACGGGTCGGTGCAGTTCACCATCGCTTCCCTTGTAGGTCAAATCAAATCGCTCGGGAAGGTTGTAATCCACCTGGACGGTGCCCAGTTGCCATTCTCGACCGATGACGTCCTTCACGACGAAGTCAATCTTCGGGCCGTAAAAGGCGGCTTCGCCTTGCTCCTCTGACCAATTAACGCCCAGCGATTCAGCCGCGGCTCGGCAGGCTTCCTCGGCCTTGTCCCAGCGTTGAGGGTCACCGACGTATTTGGTGGAATCAGGGTCGCGNAGGCCAACTCGGACCCGGTAATCTTCCATGCCGAGTTTGTCGAAGATGATCTGCACGAGTTCAATGCAGCCCAGCACTTCTTGGGCGAGTTGCTCTTCGGTCACGAACAAATGAGCATCGTCTTGAGTGAAGCCACGCACGCGGGTCATACCCGAGATTTCTCCTGACTGTTCCCATCTGTAGACGGTCCCNAATTCAGCGAGCCGAAGGGGAAGGTTCCGATACGAACGGGGTTGACTGGCGTAGATTTTCACGTGATGGGGGCAGTTCATCGGTTTGAGCATGTATCCATCGATTTCACCGGTGGCCATCATGTTCGACAGGTCACCACATGTGCACCCTTCGTCCGCCAACTTCTTCATCAAATCGCGCTCGATGATGGGTGGGTATTGCGAATCCTGGTAGTAGGGGAAGTGGCCGGAGGTCCTGTACAAATCCAATTTTCCGATGTGGGGCGTGAATACTTGTGAGTACCCTTGCCTGCGAAGATGATGCGAGATGAAATCTTGCAGTTCTTGACGAATTACCGCCCCACGAGGCGTCCATAGAATGAGCCCTTGTCCCACTTCCTCATCGATATGGAACAGTTGNAGGTCCTTGCCGAGTTTCCGGTGATCTCGCTTTTTGGCTTCCTCAATACGTGTCAGTGTGGCTTTCAGAGCCTCCTTTGAAGGCTCAACCAGTCCGTAAATTCGGACCAGTTGTTCACGGTCCTGGTCGCCTCGCCAATAGGCCGTGGACACGGAGGTCAAGCGAACGAACATCAGTTTGGACGTGCTGGGAACGTGAGGGCCGAGGCAGAGGTCGTACCACTCGCCCTGTTTGTAAATGGTTGAACCGTCGCCCGCCTCGAGTTTGTCATCGATGATTTCCAGCTTGTACGGGTTGCTTTCAAAATGCTCACGAAGTGAGGTTTGGTCCAGCTCAAGNCGCTCAACGTTCAGGTTTCGACGAGCGAGTTCGTGCATTTTCTTCTCAATCGCTTTGAGGTCACCTTGCGCAATGGGTTCCATGGCGAAGTCGTAGTAGAAACCGCGGTCGATGGCCGGTCCGATGGTGGGCAGTGCGCCAGGATACAACTCCATGACGGCCTGAGCGAGAAGGTGAGCGGCGGAGTGTCGGAGAATGTGCATGCCTTCCTCCGAATCCGCAGGGATGCCTTCCACGGAGCAATTGATGTCAAGCACTTTTGACAAATCATACTCTGCACCGTCCACTTTTGCTGCGAGGCAGCCGTGTTTTTTGCCCATGGCATCCACGATAACTTCCCCGCAGGTGATGCCGGAGGCGTATTCGTTGACCGTGCCGTCGGGCAGNGTGATGTGAATCATGGCCATGTTTTCGAAGTCTCCCTCAACCCCTTCGGGGTTGAATCCTCGCTATGAATCCCGCGCCTCGTATTGAAGGTTGAGGGGTGTTCTACCAGTCCACATCAAAATCGTCGCCTGGTTGGAATGAAGGGGCTTTGAGGACCACCTGCTCCGAGGCCTTTTCCTCTTTGGAGTTGGCTTCGNTCNNTTTGGATGCTGGAGCTTTGACAACGAAAGCTTCCCGGTCTTCAACAGCGTCAATGCGTTGGTTGTAGGCCTTGGGCAACGCCGCTGCATGCTCCTTTTTTTCTGGTATCGCCGCAGCGGTTTCGCTCTTGAGGTTCTCTTCTCCAACCTTCAGTTCCGAGAAATCTCGAGCGAGGACATCGTCGAGGTTCGGCTTGTCCGTAGGGGCTCTTTTCATGAACCTCCATCCAACCTCTACCACAAGAATGCTCGGGTGCTTTGNACGTCCTNGAGCGTGAACTTCCGGGATGCAGGTCTATTTGAGGGGGCGCCGCTACGGCCACCCATGCGCCTCGGCATCGTGGTCAATCCTGACGCGGGTTTGGGGGGTAAATTGGGCTTCAAAGGCAGCGATGGCCGCGCAGAAGAAGCCAGGGCGGCAGGTGCTGAAGACCGAGCAGGACCCCGCATGCAACAATGTTTGAACCACCTTGTCACGTTGGCAACGTCTTCCTTGAATCGAAGTCAAGTCGGTTTGGAATTGCTCGTCTGGGAGGGTCGCATGGGTGGAACATGGTTGCCATCACTTGCNGAAGACGNACCNCTGAAGGTTGAGGNCATGGGGGTCACGCCTGCAACCACTTCACCCGAAGACACGGCGCTTNTGGTTCGTGAACTCGTCAANGCGGGTGCGGAGGCTTTGGTTTATGCAGGAGGCGATGGAACNACGCGAGANATCGTGAAGGCGCTTGAGGGCATGGGNGAGGAGGCTCAAAAAACCGCCCTTATCGGCGTACCAGGAGGTGTGAAAATGCACTCTGGTTGTTTTGCCACCACCCCCAAAGCCGCCGCCGAAGTTGTCCTTTCCTTTGCCCTTGGTGATTTGCGCACGGCGATCACCGAAGTGATGGACCTGGACGAGACGGTTTACGCCAAAGGAGAATGGAAGGTCCGTATGTATGGCGAAGCCTGGACACCGTCTTCACCCCGCTTCATGCAGGGTGCTAAGGAACAGGTTGAGCGAGTCAGTGAAGAAGACACCATCGAGGGTTTGGCCCATCACGTTGCCAGCCTGCTGGATGACGAACCGGACCTGATGGTGGTGTGGGGTAGCGGAGGTACCTTGCGTCGCATGGGTGAACACCTCGATCATGATTTGACCCTCCTTGGCATTGACGTCCAGCACGGAAAAACCGTTCACAACGACCTCAACGAGCGTGGCCTCATCGAGGTGATCAGCGCTCATGTGAACGAAGACGGGCAACGTCCTCTCCTCCTGCTCCTCTCGCCCATGGGTGGGCAGGGTTTCCTTATCGGGCGAGGAAACCTCCAACTCTCTCCCGATGTGCTCCGACTCATCGGACACGGCAACATCCTTGGTGTCGCGACACCGTCGAAACTCATCGGATTGGAGGCCGTTCGTATTGACACGGGCGATGAAGACCTCGACGCTGAATTCCAATCAAAACGGTTCATCAAAATCCTTCAGGGATTCAGAACGACTCGGCTGATTCGAGTGGCTGAACTCTGAATCCTTGGCTTGGCCAAAGTTCAACCGATTTTGTGAAAAAACAGAACCATGAGGCCTTCATGTTTGGTTCATATATTCTCGAGGGATTGTCATGTTCATGAAAGGAAAACGAGTGGTGGTGTTGACGGGTGCAGGTGTCTCAGCTGAATCAGGAATTCGAACCTTCAGGGACAACGATGGACTTTGGGAAGATTACTCCATTGAAGATGTGGCGACGCCTCAAGCATGGCAAGCCAACCCCGGCCGTGTTTGGGAGTTCTATCAAGCCCGGCGTCGACAACTGCACGAAGTCGAGCCCAACCCGGCCCACACTGCCTTGGCGGCGTTGGAAGAGGGGTTGGATGACTTGACCCTCATCACCCAAAACGTGGACAATTTACACGAGCGGGGTGGAAGTCGGCAGGTTGTCCATATGCACGGGCAACTGGAAACCTTGCGTTGTGAGAACAGCGGTCGCCATGAGGTTCGAATGAATGACGCTGACCTCATCGATGAATTTCTGGTCTGCACCTGTTGTGCAGAACCTCAACGGGTTCGTCCGGACATTGTTTGGTTTGGTGAAATGCCGATGCACATGGAGGAAATTTACACTGCTGTGGAGGCCTGTGAGGTCTTCATTGTGGCCGGCAGTTCAGGCCATGTCTACCCTGCGGCGAACCTGGTCAACATTGCTCATGCCAACGGTGCGCGCACCGTTCTTGTGAACGCTGAACCGCCTCAGAACTTCGAATCCTTTGATGAGGTCCACCTCGGGAAAGCGGGGGAACTCCTTCCTGTTTTGGTCAAGGAATGGCTCTCCTCGGATGCTTGATGCGCGGTTCTTCTCAACCAGCAGAGAAAACATGCTTGCAGTTTGGGCATTGAATTTCTCCGGAATAATTGGCCGGGAGTCGCAATCTCTTTTCGCAAGATGGACACGGAATGATGACGGTTTCCTGTTGCTTTTTCAGCGCTGGAGATGTTGAGAAGCCCGCTTCTGCGTTCAGGTTTCGAATGCCAAATGTAGCCACGGCTGAAACGAGAAACACCCAAAACCCAACCGTCATTACGGTGTAGCCCAAATCCATACCGTTTTCTGCCCACGAAAAATCGCTATCGCTGCAACTGGAGCCCATCATGCCGCACAACACCAGTTGCGGGATGGCCAGCAAACCAACAATGAAAATGAATGCATAAGCACTTGCGAATGAGAATCCCCCAAAATTCATGGCCATTCGGAATGAAAATTCGATGGTTTCTTGCTGTGATCTCGCCTCCTTCTGCTCAGGCATGATGGCACGCCCTTCCTCGTCAACGGCAAGATGCTGTAGCGAAGGCTTCGATTCGCCTCCCTTGTTCAATGTATGAATGAAAACAGCAAGAACAAGTGGAGGCAAGGCACAAAAATACGTCATCAGTGGCGAGAAAAAACTCACGCACCCTTCGATGGTTTCTCCGGTTTGCATGTCTGTACAGTCAAGAGATTCCGGAGCGATCAGGTACCAAAAGATGGCGAGGACGACAAACACGCCAGTTCCTATTCGTTCCATTAGGCCCATGCCTATCCAATCCTCATTGAAGGTTTGAAAATATGCCCGTGATTGTTCCACTCTCGCACTTGAAGTGGGACGGGGGAGTTCTCGTTTCAGAGTTGGCCTGAGGCGGCTTTGAGAAGGCCGAGGAAGGGGGGACTTGGACGGCCCGGACGCGATTTGAACTCCGGGTGGAACTGGACGCCCACATAGTAGGGGTGGTCATTGAGCTCAAAGATTTCACAACGTTGGCCAGACTCGTCTTTGCCGACGAAGACGAAACCGGCTTCTTCGATTCGTTCGATGAGGTCGGGGTTCACTTCGTAGCGATGACGGTGGCGCTCATCCACCGATTCGCCGAGGCCGTACAATTCGCGAATCGTTGAACCTTCGTGCTGCCAAAGCGTAGGCCTGCTGCCCAATCGCATGGTCCCACCAAGATGGGTTTTGGAAATCTCGGGCATGAACACCACCGCTGCGTGCTCCGGGTTGTCCTCGAATTCGGTGGAGTTGGCTCCAGTCATGCCAAGCACGTTGCGGCAGAATTCAATGGTCGCAATTTGCAGTCCAAGGCAGATGCCAAGGTAGGGCACGTTGTTGGTGCGCGCATGGTGGGCGGCCAGAATTTTTCCTTCTATGCCCCGGTCTCCGAAGCCTCCGGGGACCAAAACACCGTCTGCTTCACGAAGGTGTTTCCACGCTTCTTCGCGTTCGCTCTTGTCCCAATCCTCCTCGAGGTGGCTGGCCTCAATCCAGTCGATAACGAGTTTCCGATCCACCGCCATGGCTGCGTGCTGGAGGCTCTTGATGACCGACAGGTAAGCGTCTGAAAGGTCGGTGTACTTGCCGACCATGGCGATATGGACTTCTTCGGTGAGTGTATCGAGGTGATGGGCCATTTCTTTCCAGTCCTTGAGCAGCGAGGTTGCTGAGCAATCCACGCTCAAAATATCACACAGCCCTTGCTCTTGGAGCATCAAGGGCACGTGGTAGATGTTGGGAACGTCGTGGGTGGACATGACCGCTTCTGGCTTGACATGACAAAACGCCGCCAACTTGTTTCTTGTCTCCTCGTTAAGAGGTGCTGAAGACCTGCAAACGAGGATGTCAGGGGAAATGCCCAAGCCGCGCAATTCTTTCACCGTGTGTTGAGTCGGCTTGGTTTTTTGTTCACCCACGGGTCCAAGAACGGGAACCAGAGAGACGTGGACGAAGGTGACGTTCTCCCGGCCCACACGGAATTGAAACTGGCGAAGGGCTTCCACGTAGGGGGAGGACTCGATGTCGCCGACCGTGCCACCGAGTTCGATGATGCAGGCGTCAGGTGTCTCCTCGCTGCCATCAGCAGGACGCTTGGCGACGTCTTCAATCCAATCTTGAATCGCATCCGTAATGTGGGGGATGACCTGAACGGTTTTTCCGAGGTAATCTCCACGCCGTTCGGCTTCAAGAACCTGTGAGTATATTTTGCCGGTGGTCAAGTTGTTGTCCTTGGAGAGGTTGATGTCAAGGAAACGCTCGTAATTTCCG
>NZEQ01000034.1 GCA_002689105.1 Verrucomicrobiales bacterium
TCGCCAATCGGTCGAGCGTTGGCTGGTGACGGCGTGGTCAGTGCGACCCAAGTGCGCAACATGGGGGCCAGTTTGGACGACCTTGACCTCTCGCTCATCGAACGACGATTGTTTGACGTGATGTTGCTCACGTTGACGATGAATCGGCATCTGCAGGCCTTCAACATCGGCATGGCCAAGTCGAAGGATACGGAGGAATTGAACCAGCTCCTTGCCGACGCAGTTCTTCCGCTTCGTTTGATTCAATCCTTCTCGGTGTTGATGGTCGAACACGACTTGGGTCTGCCAAACATGGTCGCTTGGTATCAAAAGAACGACCCGCTTTCGCCATGGGCGCCGTTGGCCAGAGCCGCCCATTTTGCAGCTGATGGTGATGAATTGAATTCTGCTCGTGAGTATTCAAGGGCGGCTGAACTTTTCACCAAGCAGCGAAAGAGCGGCGGTGCTTCGGCAGATTGGGCCTCCAGTAGCGAAGACAACGATTTCGTTCTCTCGCTTCCGTTGATGCTCTATCGCAAATCGCTCATTCACTACGCTCACGCCACTTCCTGGGCTGAAGCCGTTGATTTGCTCGACCGTGTCCCTTCCCTCAAAACGGCCATCACGGAACGGTTCAAGCTCTACCTGCGTGTATGTCATACGGCAGGGAAGGATACCAACGCTGCCGCACGTTTGGTTCGAAAACACGTCCAACAACGGAAAACCGTGCTTGAAGAAGACGTTGAGGGCAACATGGTGGAGAAGACGCGCACCTCGTACAACGAAGAGGAACTTGACCTGCTGAGAAATTATCCGTTTGAACAAGCCCACCTTCTGCCGCCTGAACCTTTCCTCGGGCGAGTTACGGCGGCATCCACGCACATCAGTCGAGACCTCCGTCGTTCAAGAACGCAATTTGAGCACCAGTTCAGGCAAGCCATGCAGGGTTCATCACCCTCCATGGAAGAGATTTACGAGATTGCCAAGAACGCCGCTGAAGAAGGTGCCTTTGAGGGATTGATGTACCTTGAGCGTGCTCAGAATTCCTCCAAATTCTCAATCACGGCGCGAAACCGATTGGCGGGCGTAGAGCAATCCCTCTTCTCNCAATACAAAGATGANATTCCAACATCAAAGCGCCGCTTTTTGCACAACCTCTCCCTGACGCCATTGGTCATCGTTGACACCAACGTGCTCGTTGATGCCCTCGTTGAGCGAATGTACCAGCGCATGGATTTGGTGTTGGAAACCAACGTCAACATCATTGGCGCCAATCAATTCCATCGCATTCTCCATCACCATGCTCAAGCCAAGCGTTTGGTGATGATGATCCCCGAAGATGTTCGCGGTGAACTCAAGCAGTTTGCCAAAGACCAACGCTTGCTCTCACGCTTTAAGGGCGCCATGGTGGATGCGTCCACCCTTGAGAAGACGTTGAACGAGAAAGCCATGATGAAACTCGTGGAAGAAGTCCTCACGGAATACAACACTTGGAGCCCCAGTTCCGAGATGTTGGCCGGTGTGCCAGAGACTTCGGAGGACCTCAACACCTTCTTGATTCGACACAGCGATGTGTTTGAAGAACTCACCGAGCTCAAAGGCTACCGAGGTATCACGTACCGAACAGAACTCGAAGGACGGGAAATTTATCCAGAATCCACCGACCTCGATGTCTACCGCTTGGCAACGCACCTCGCTTCTCTCCCGCTTCCGAACATTGGAGCGGTGTTGGTGGCCACCATGGACGGTGATTTCACTTTGGTTGACCGTGCTATCGAGGAACGCTTTGGTTTCAGCGTGGCCAAGAACCACCGTTCGCTCAAACCGTGGTTGAAGCGTCAATCCAACTGAGCAGCAACCTCTGCCTCGCTGTGATTCAGCGAGTTTCAAGTTCACCTTTCGGCTCACATGTGTTGAATCATGGCCTCGCCGAAGGCGCTGCAGGAAAGCAGCGTGGCGTCGTCCATCAAGCGTTCAAAGTCGTAGGTGACCGTCTTGTTGGAGATNGCACCTTCCATGCCCTTGACGATGAGGTCAGCGGCTTCTTTCCACCCCATGTGTCGGAGCATCATCTCTGCGGAGAGAATGAGCGAACCGGGGTTGACCTTGTTCTGTCCAGCGTACTTGGGTGCGGTGCCGTGGGTGGCNTCGAAGATGGAAATGCCCGTGTCGTAGTTGATGTTGGCACCTGGGGCGATACCGATGCCGCCCACCTGCGCTGCCAATGCGTCGGAGATGTAATCGCCGTTGAGGTTCATCGTGGTCAGCACGCTGTATTCTGCTGGACGAGTGATGATCTGTTGAAGCATGGCGTCGGCGATGACGTCTTTGATGACGATCTCGTTGCCGGTGTTCGGGTTGGTGAGCGTGCACCAGGGGCCACCGTCGAGCTCCTTTGCACCGAATTCTTCCTGAGCGAGGGTGTATCCCCAATCTCGGAATCCACCTTCGGTGAACTTCATGATGTTGCCTTTGTGAACGAGGGTGACGCTTGGTTGGTCGTTGTCGATGGCGTACTGGATGGCCGCTCGAACGATACGGGCCGTGCCTTCTTTGGAAACGGGCTTGATGCCGATACCGGAGGTGTTGGGGAATCGAATCTTGTCGACGCCCATCTCGTTTTGAAGGAAATCAATGACGCGCTTCACATCATCGCTTTCGGCTTCCCATTCAATGCCCGCATAGACGTCTTCGCTGTTTTCTCGGAAGATGATCATGTCAACATCTTGGGGTGCACGGACCGGAGACGGTGTTCCGTCGTACCAGCGAACNGGCCGAACGCAGGCGTACAGGTCGAGCTTTTGTCGGAGGGCGACGTTGAGCGAGCGAATGCCGCCGCCCACGGGCGTGGTGAGGGGTCCTTTGATGGAGACCAATCCGGACTTCATGGCGTCGAGGGTCGCTTGTGGAAGCCATTCGCCTGTGGCGTTGAAGGCTTTCTCGCCAGCGAGTACTTCAGACCAGACAATCCCCTTTTCACCGCCGTAGGCTTTCTCCACAGCAGCGTTGACCACACCGATCATGACGGGTGTAATGTCCACGCCGATGCCGTCGCCCTCAATGTAGTGAATCACGGGGTTGTTGGGGACCTTGAGTTGGCCGTCTTCCATGGTTACTGGTGTACCTGTCATGTCTCTCATCATCGCCCACCAACCTCTCCTTCAAGAATGAACCGCCCCTGCCCTGTGCATGCAAGGACGCGTGGAATGGCGAGGCGGAAGTTCGGCTGTGGGCGAAACGGCTACGGGCCAACAGATTGAACTGGACTGGGACAACGGGCCCACGCCAATGCAACTGGCCCTCCAGATGGTCGGTGCATGCGCTTTGGCCGATGTGGTGATCGGTCTGAAAGAACGCCCTTTCTCAGAGGCATGGGTTGAACTCGATTCCACTCGGGCTTCGGAAACTCCTCGGCGCTTCCTTTCCATCACGATGGAGTTTCATGTGGTTGGCGATGTCCCCGTCAAGTTGCTGGAGCGGGTCGTTGACAAGACCTTGGAGAAGTATTGCAGCGTTTCGAGTTCACTTCACCCGGACATCCCCATCGAATGGAAGGTCGTTCTTCACGAACCTTCAGAGGCTTGAGGGCCGTCCTTGTTGCGAAAGGGCATCGGTTAAGGCCTTGCACAAGGAATCGTAGACGGGTTTCCATCGAGCATGCAAGCTACGAGGTGCAGCCATTGGTTTCCAAGCGTCCTCAACCGCCAAAACGGTGGCAAAGGGCTTGATCTGTTCACCCCCCATGTCAACAATCAACGAGAGGTGGTATGCATCCCGGTCGCGCTGGACTTTGAGGCTCGTCATGTCAACCCGACCGCCCAAAAGAGAGGCAGAGAGACGCTCGTGGTCGAGCAGGTCTCGGGCGAGGGTGGCCAAGAGGGATTCAACCGTCTCGTTGGAGATGACCGACGAAGTTGGAAACATGTCCTGGACATGTTCGTCCTCTTCCTCCTCATCGTCCATGAAGGCAGCCAGCGGGTCGTAGGCTTGAACCGTTTCCTGGGCGTCGGAAACCGGGGTATTGAGGCCAAGTGCAGCGTATATGTCAATCTCTTCATCGTCGACTTCAGGGAGGGCAAAATCGTCAATCATGAAGTAGAATGGCAACCTCTTCATACTTAATGCATGGTTTCTGCTGAGCCTTCATGCATCACGCTTCATGGGGCCTTCAAACCTCTTTGGACCAAGGGCGCCAGCGAACGAATTCCTCCATGAATGCATGAGTTTGCTGTGCCGCCTTACGAGAGACGGAGGGGAACATCATGTCAAAGGGGTCGTCGTGGAGCGCCCAACAAATGTACTTCGCCCAATCATGTTGCTCGTACATCTCAGCGGGATATTTCCCGAGGTCGTTGCAAACATAGTTGACCAGCGTGCTCTGACTTCCCTCGTAGTCGGTGATGACGTTCTCGGGAATACCGAGAAGTGAGCCAAGCAGCCTTTCTGCCTCTGCCTGACGCCGGGGGAACTTCAGGGCATCCGGTTCAAACATACGCCCCCTCGAACCTCTTGCGTGGTAATAGGCATCAGCGAGGAAGCCAAGGTTCTGTTCTTGGCCAGCGATAAAGACAACAAAACGTGGCACCAAGATGGCAGGAAGGCTCTTTTTCTTTCCAAAAATGGTTTTCCCTTTCTTGAGGGTTGGCCGTCGACGAAGGTATACGCCCGGCTCCACCACGATCTCCAACGGTAGAAGGGCCAAACGAAGTTCCTCTACCCAACGAAGAAAGGTGATTTCGTCCAAACCTTGACGGTTGAAGCTGAAAAACCAACCCTCCCTCGCCCCGGCTTTGATGGTGTTGATGACTTCCACGCCCGCCTCGTTTATCCCCCATCCTTGTTCGTTGCAGTATTCTATTTTTGCATTCATTATCGTCTTGAAACATCCCTCAATTTTCCACATGTTATCGCCAACTTTTCACTAATGGTAACAGCATTTAATTATTAAAAACTTTCTACAAGCGCAACCTCGCCTTCGGAAGGAAAGCAAGCCTCATACCAACCCGCGTTCTGCAAACGGCATGGCCCGCCGACGCACACTGGTTGTGGCGGCCCTGCTCCTCGCATTGTACTCAAATCAATTAGCGGTGGCTTCCCCGAACGGCCTTGGCTCGGAAGCCAACGAAGGATGCCTCTGCCACACGCCCCAATCCGAGACCAAAGTGGGCCTCTCCGGACTGCCGGAGGCCTACGAAGCCAACACCACCTACAGCCTGACGCTGGAGGTCATCAGTGCCATCGAGGCGGTGGATAACCGGTCCCAAGGCGGTTTCAGAATGCTTGTCACAGCGGGTGATGTCGTCTATGATAACTCGACCATGCAGGAACTCGACAACGGATGGACGCACACCTACAACGGCTCTTATCAGCGCACCTGGACGTTTGATTGGACCTCACCGGCGGCCAACGACAGCGCAACCACGTTCACGGTTCATGGAAATGCCGTCAACGGCAACAACGCCCAAACGGGTGACGCGTGGTCAACCATGGAAATCGTGCTCCCTGGCGTCATGTACGAAGGGGACCTTCTCCCGGACGAGGGTATTGATGGGGTGAGTCAAACCGACCGCTTGCTTCTCGCCGTGGGGCTCTTGCTGATTCTTGGGCTCCTGTGGTCGGTGGCGCGACCTTGATCAGTTGACGAATTCGATTTGTCGATTTCGAAGGGCCCTGAGTTGTCGATTTTCTGTGGAACCGTGAATTTGGTCGCTCTTTACACCGGTCAGCACCAGCATCACGCGCAACTCGTCTCCGAGTTCTTCGCGTACTGCAGCACCCCAGATGATTTTGGCGTTCGGTGAGATTTGTTCCTTGATGAGTTGGGAACAGCGTTCGGCTTCGCCCAACGTCAAACTGCTTCCACCCACGACGTTGATGAGGGCACCGCGGGCATCGCTCATGTCCAAATCAAGAAGAGGCGAATGCAGGGCTTCCATCGTTGCGGCGTCGGCACGACCGGGTCCCTTCGCACTGCCAAGACCGATCATCGCCACTCCAGCGCCCGAATTCACGATGGATTTCAGGTCTTCAAAGTCAAGATTGACCATGCCGTCGGTGGTGAGCAATTCGGTTACACCGGTGATTGAACGAACGAGCAGCTCATCGCCCACACGGAAGGCGCTTGCAATCGGGAGGTCTTTGACGCCCTCAATTTCCAACAGACGTTCGTTGGGAATGACCAAGATGGTGTCGCAGTGCTCTCGGAGCCGCTCAAGACCCCATTCAGCGTTTTGCTTACGAAGAGAACCTTCGGATTTGAACGGGTAGGTGACCACAGCGATGGTCATGGCGCCTTGAGCCTTGGCAAGTCGGGCGATGTGCCCCGCAGCACCGGTTCCTGAGCCACCTCCCATACCGGCCGTGATGATGGCGAGTTGAGTGTCGTTGGTGATGCGTCGTAGCACACGCTCGGACTCAAGGGCAGCGGCTTCGCCTTTGGTTGGGTCTCCACCTGCACCTCGACCTCGGGCCGTCCTGCCAATGAGGATCTTTTCTTGGATCGGTGACTGGAGGAGAGCCTGCGCATCGGTGTTGATGGCGTAGCCGGTCACGTAGGACGATTCAAACAACTTCTCATCGAACAAACGGTTGATGGCGTTGCATCCTGCGCCGCCAACTCCGTACACGCGGATACGTGGTTGAAGCGATTCAAGGAGCGCCTTCAATTCCTCGTCGGACCCTTGGTCGGGAGCCTCTTCGTGGTGAACCACTCGCTGCTCCTCTTCGGAGAGTTCCAGTACCCGTTCAATCAAATGGCGCATGGCCACATTTCAATTGTGGACATTTTCAATGTGCCGCCCTTGCAGGGGTACAGGAGACGGGTTTACGAGGCCGTTTCAGAAAGCCGCTTCAGTCGCGAAGGCCTTCTTCGGTGACCTGGTAAACACATTCTCCATCGGGAAGGTTCGGTGAGTCAACCAGTCGAGCAATTCGTCGTCCGCCCTTGGCTTTGCGCAGGTAGAGTCTGAAGGTGCTCGCGTGGGCCAAAATGTGGCCACCGATGGGCTTGGTGGGGTCGCCCCACATGGCATCGGGCTTGGAGTGCACTTGGTTGGTGACCAACACGAGGGCGTTGTTGACATCGGCGAGTTTCTTGAGGTCCTTCAGGTGGCTGTTGAGTTTTTGTTGTCGGCGTGCGAGCATACCTCGTCCAATGAACTCCGCTCGGAAGTGGCTGGTGAGGGAATCGACGATGATCATCTTCACGTTCAATCCCTTGCTCATGCGCTTGATCTCATCGGCCAGGAGCATTTGGTGAGCTGAGTTGTAGGCCCGTGCAACGTGGATTCGAGAAAGGACATAGTCCGGGTCCAGTCCATGACCTCGTGCCATCTGCGTGATGCGCTCGGGGCGGAAGGTGTCTTCCGTGTCAATGTAGAATACATCGCCGTCGAGTCCACCTTGGTCTTCCGGTAGCGTGCAGTTCACGGCCAATTGGTGACCAATCTGGGTCTTCCCACTGCCGAATTCGCCGTAAACTTCGACGAGGGCTTGGGTCTCAAACCCGCCACCGAGGAGGTCATCAATGGATTGAACCTTGGAGGAGAGTTTCTGGACTTCACGGCGTCGCTCAAGGAGTGCATCACCGGAAACGAAACCACCGATGTTGGCCATCTTCTTGGCAGCGGCGATGATCTTGGCTGAGACCGCTTCACCGAGTTCAGCTTCTTCTGCGAGGTCGGCGGGAGACATAACGGCAAGCCCCAGGAGCTCTTCAAAACCGGCTTCACGCAGTTTTTCTGCGGTCGCAGGTCCAACGCCTGGCAGGTCTTCGATGGTCACCTTGACCTCCTCTTCTTCGGTCATTGTGACGTCCTCTTCTTCCTTCGGTGCTTCATTCTTTTCAACTTCAATGCTGATCTTTTTCTTCGATTTTGTTGGCATGTTCCATCCCTTCACACTGATGGTGGTGTGCTTCCCTATATGAAGAAACGAAGGAGGGCTGGTGGGCAAAGAGGGTATGAAGGGGGGTTATTNCTCCCAACGAAGGCGTTTCAGTACAGCGTTCTATTCACTTTTCGTTTTGATTTCGTCAAACTGAAAGTGATTCAAAACCTGCGTTCGGTGGCCTCCGCATCAAGCGGATTGGGGGTGGATTCATTGGTTTCGTAGGCGATGGTGACGATGTGGTGAATGTCGATGGAATCGTTTCCGGCGTCGATGGACACGTTGAGCGCCCAATCGCCTCCGCCAACGTTGTATTGATTGTGTGTCCACGATGCTTCTTGTCCGTCAGCAATTTGCTCGGTATGGAAGGCTTGTTCGTTTCCTTCAGGGTCGTCGAGGTGCCATGTGACGGTGGTCTGTGTTCCGGGGATGATGTCGTTCTGGTTGGTGATGGTGGATTCGATGCCCAGGTATTCCGGTACGGGGCATTGGCAGTCGGGCGAAGTGGCCAGTACCATCGAATCCGGAGCGTCGGTGTTGGTCTGGGTCCAATCGATTTCCTTGTCAATTCGCAAGACGAGTTCCATTGAGTCTTCGTTATCGCTTTCATCCGTCGCTGTGAGCACAGCGGTGAACAATCCATGGGTTTGGTAGGTGTAGGTGATTTGCGCTTGGTCGTTGGCGTTGACGGTGATGGCGTTTGANCCAACTTCATCATCACCGGGGTCAAAGGTGAAGGTTTTCATGTTCCCCGCCTTTGAGGTCACTCGTGCGAAATCAAAGGAGAGGTCAACACCGGTGGTGGACAACACGGCCCCGTTTTGGATGCGTTCGGTGATGGTTCCAGAGGTCGCATCGTAGTGAACATTCATCGAGATGGGGTTGTTCTCATCGCTGTCATCTTCGGTTCCCAAACAACCTACCAGCGATGCAGCGAGAAGGATGGCGAGCACGGCCATCGTCTTGGTGTGCTCGGCTCGCATGGACCGTGTAGGTCGCACCACCTCATGAAACCACCCGTTTTTGATGATGGGGTGGAAACGGTGGTTTGAAAACGGTGAACCGTGGCGGGCAGAGTAGCGAGGTGGGGTAGTCTGGATATCCCGTCGGGCTCATAACCCGGAGATCGATGGTTCAAATCCATCCCTCGCTACCATCAACCGTACTGATAGTAGTCGTGCTTTGGCTGCAAACTGTCCAGCGCCGTCTGAAGCCGTGCGTTCGCGGCTTGCTCCCCGGCGATGATGGCCGCCTGCTGCCCCTCAAGCCGGGTACGCTCAGCCTGAAATTTCTCGGCATGGGAGGGAAGGGTTGAGCGGCTGTTGTGAAGCGTGGTCAAGACATCGTGCAGCGAAACCGGCGGTGAGCCGTTGGGTTCGAGTTGAAACTCCCCGTTCGCCTGAATCACATCCCCTGCGGCTGCGATGGCGTTGAGGAAGCGGTCAGCATGCCCTTTGTTGGGCAAGGCTTCGACGGCAGCTCGGGCCGCCGCCAGATGACCTGGGACCATTTTTTCACAGCGGCCGAACGCTTTCGCGGCCTTACGCTTCTTTCCAGCAGCAGCCCAAAGGTACCCTGCACGGAGATGGTCTTCGTGTTCGGGTTGCATTGAGGCCAACATTTGAGGCGCATGCTTCTGGAGCACCTTGACCAAGGCCTTGCGTTCACCGTGCATGCGTCTGATGGTGGCTGCGCTCTGGTCGGCCTTGCCCCGCATCAGGTAGATATCACACATCAATCGGAGACCCTTGAGCAGGAAGATTTGGTCTTGAGGCTCTCGTTTTTTCCTCCCCAACATCATGTCGCAGAATTGCGTGGCCATGACCTCGGAAAGTTCCAAGCGACCTTCCTGTACGTAGCGTTCAATTTGATGCAAGGTCTGTGAAGGGTCCTGCATCCCGAACATGGTACCAATTCACCTGAACACCCCCGAGGCTATGATGCCTTTGCTGCCTCGGTTCATTCTCGGCCTTCTGCGTTTATGGGCCATCGTCGGCGAGAGCCTGCCATGGGCGACGACTGCGTGCTGGCGATTTCGGGCACACCCGGTGTTGGGAAAACCAGCCTTTGCGAGGTTCTCAAAGCCCGTGGTTGGAACCTTCTCTCCCTCGCCAGTTTGGCCGACGAACACGGTTGTTTGGAAGAAGAGGATACGGATGATGGCGCTGCACCGATTGACATTCACCGACTTGCCGAGGCCTGGGAATCCTCGTCTTCAGGCCGCTGGGTTGTCGACGGACACCTGTCGCACCTCCTCGACGTCGACGGCCTTGTCCTTCTTCGCTGTCATCCCTCTACACTGACGCAACGGCTTGAAGNCAGGGGCTACAACCCGGGAAAAGTTCGCGCCAACGTCGAATGGGAAATGACGGCTGGCCACTGGGCCGAACTGCTTGAATTTGAGGTCGAACTTCCCCTCCTTGAGTTGGATGCAGGCCGNCTCTCTTCAGAGGAATTGGCGGGCCAAGTCGAAGTGTGGTGTGCAGAGGGACGACCCAGCAAACCGATGCGGGAATTGGCTGACGAAGCCGTTGATTGGCTCGGTGAATCGCTGGATTGACCGGTTTGACTTCCATAAACCATAACACCCCCTTGGAGGTGGTTGTTCCATGGCCCTTGAGAAAATGCGTCGCCGCTGGGAAGCGTGGCTCCAANCNCTGCTCACCGCCTTCTTCAAACTCTCTCCCTCAACGGTAACCTGGCTTGCGCTTCCTTTCGGGGTGGCCGGCGGCTTGTTGGCGATGTACGCTCCCAGCGATTCTACAGGGGGAGGATGGCTCCTCAGTGCTGCGATCATGATCGCTCTNGCCATGCTCTTTGACGGTCTGGATGGCTCGTTGGCTCGGGCCAAAGGGGAAGTCACCCGATGGGGAGATTATCTCGACCACACCATCGACCGCGTGCTTGATGGCGTGTGGGTGGTGTGCATCAGCGCCTCGGTCTTTGTCGGCGACATGACCCTCGGCTTTGCTGCCGCTTTCCTGACCCTCTTGGGTTCGTACATGGGNACGCAAGCTCAAGCCGTTGCAGGCGCCAGAAATTACCGTGGGTTCTCCAGAGCCGACCGTACCGTGCTCACGCTCCTTTCCTTGGTCGTGATGGGCGTGATGGTGTTGGCCGGTTGGAGTATCGACGCCACCTATCCTGGATGGTTTGACCACATTGAAGTGAACCCGTTGAGTTTGATCGTCTTCATCTCCGGCCTCGGTGGGTTGTGGACCTTCATCGTACGCTTNCTCCAAGCCAAGGGAGAAATTCAGGCGCTCGATGCATCCGACCCTCTGCCTCAACCGGGCTTGGAAAGCGAGCAAGATTCGTGAGTGATTGGCCCACCCAAAACGGTCTGTTGATGGGCTGTTTTGTCCCTTTTGAAGCGACATAGTCATAACGGACGAAGGCGACATAGTTGATGATGGGTAGCCCAAAGGCTGAACGAAACGGTGGTCTGCGCGCCGTCATCTTGACCGCAGTCATGCTTCTTGCACTGGCTCCTCTGAGCCCAGTTCACGCGAACGATAGTGAGGGTGAACCGACCAATTTGCAGGCACAAAACATCCAGGCCGTGTTCGATAACACCTCTGAAACCACCCTCATCACATGGGACAACATCGCCACGGGCGGGTCCGAATTGAACGGCTTGTTCAGCGCCACCTACATGCTCTACAGGCATTCATCTCCCATCGACGCCGGTAACCTTGACTCCTTGGAACACTTTGACGAAGTGGACGCCTGTGATGCAGGTGAGGCCGGAGGAAACCCGTTCAACTGCCAAGGTGGCACCCACTCGGGACACGCCGTGACCTTCCCCGTATCCCCCGGAACCAACGGGACGTTCTACTATGCCATCACCACCATGTTGTCCAACGGTACCGAAGCAGCCGAGTTGTTGTTCAACGGTTCCCAAACCTACGAACCGGTAGAGGAAATCACCCGTGCCGTCTACACGCCCTTCATCATCTCCGTGAGTTTTGACGCTGCGAGCAGTCAAACGACCATCAACTGGCTCAACTACAATTCCATCAACAACATCCTGCCGACCACGGGCCCCGACGCTCTGCAAATTCGTGTGTGGCGAACGGACTACCAAATCACCCGTGAACTGGGCTCTTACCTCCTCGCTCAAGAGACGCCCATCGCCGTCTTGAACGCCACCGACAGCACCTACACGGTTGAGGTTCCTCCCAACACCGAACGCAGCAGTTACTACTCCATCACCTACCTCTTGCCCAACGCCACGGAAAACGGCGAAGATTACGAAGACATTCGTTTCGTTGGCGACAACACCATGGCCGATCCGGTGCTTGAAGACAATCGACCGCCGGACCAACCCATTCTGCTTTCAGCGGAATTCGCCTCAAACCCTGACGGCACGGGGACGACCACGATTTCGTGGGGCGACGTGGCGACAGAAACCGGAGAAACCTACCGGGTTTACCGCTCTGACCAATCCTTTGTTACCATCTTGCGAAACGACGTCTCTTTGGTCGTTGAAGGCATTCTTGAAGGCATCAACTCCTACGAAGTTGAGGTGCCCCAAGGCTTCCTTGGATATTCGTACTACTGTGTGGTCACCGTTGACGCCACCGGCGTCATCAACACGGACACAACCGGCGATGCATGCACCAACGGCATCGAAGAAAACGCCTTTTACGGCTGGGTGGCCGAGCCCACCAACGTCTTTGCGGAGTTCATTGGCGACCGCACCACGCGAGTCACATGGAGTGACCAACTTGGCATTGAGGGTGAAATCTACCACATCTGGNACACCACCTACCGNGTNAGCGGNGCNCAATTCGTNGAGAACGAGACNATGNNCTACCTNGGAACGGTGGGCGANGGNATCGGTTANTTNGATGTNGAAGTNCCCGANGACGAATACCGCACCAACTCGTTTTANTTCGTCACCTCAGAAGCNCTNTACGGCAANGTCAACGGCACCTANCACTACACNGGNNTGGTTCANAATTNCTTCCAAGTNCCCTTNGAAGACACCCGNGCNCCCAACCCNCCNNGNATCAAGAACGCCTNNTCNATCGGTTCNNTNAANNTNGTGAGCCTCGAATGGTTCAACGAGGATGAAAACAACGAATCTTACTCCATTTGGCGCCATTATGGCGAGCCCTTCGGTGCCGACGAGAACGATGTTTCCACCATTGAAAGCGATGGATGGGAAGCCGTCCTCCAGGACATCGACGCCACCACCGTGGTTAGTGACACGCTCACCCGTGAGTTCACCATTCCAGCCGATGTTGACCGCAATGTATGGTACGCCGTGACCATCACCGACGAGTTCGGGAACTTTAACGGTGAAATCTTTGCAGGTTTCGGTGGAAACGCCTTCAAGGTCGCCGAGGACACCTTGTTGCCCAATGCGACCCTGGCCGTGTTTAACGACGATGGTGAACTCTACGACAGCACCACCTTGGTGGCCGGACAATACACCTTGCGCGTCCAAGTCAACGAAGACCTCGGCACCACGCCGAGCATCCGTATCACCACGTCCAACGGTGGCGTGTTGACCGGTGAGGATGAGCCGTTGTCCCTGTTGAACGACAACCGAAACAACCCTGACCTCGGCCCGCTTTACACCTATGATTTCAGCATCCTCTCGAGCTCCCAGGCCGGTGATATGACCGTGTATGTGGTGATGGAAGACGAATCGAACAACGAGGTCAACCAAAGTTGGGGCCACCTCTCCATCGACGCCCAACTTCCTTCCATCAGCGTCTTCTCGCCCACGCCGTCCAGCGACGGTTCGAAGTACCTCTACGGCAACAAAATCAATGTTCTCGCCGGTGTTGAAGACGACGTCGTGGTCATGTCCTTCCAGTACCGGTTTACCTACCACTTTGGCGGTACAACCGGCGTCTCCCTGTCCACGCCTTGGTCGGATTTGACAGGCATCACGCACTTGGATGAAAACAACCGCTCCTTGACGGCGGACATGGAAGTCTCTGCGGGCAACTTTGAACCCGGCATCCACCGACTGAGCGTTCGAGCCACCGACGCCGCTGGCAACGAGGTTTCCAAGAACGTCGAGTTCATCGTGGACTATTGTCGAAACCGATTGGACGGCACCACCGTCTGTTCCTACGAAGAAGCTCTCAAGCCCCCTGTTGAGCCCGAAACCATCACGCCGTCCTTTACTGACCCTCCCTACGTGTTGGTTTGGATCATCGGTATTGTGAACGTCTTGGCCATCCTGGTTTCGTTGATGATCGTTCAGACCAGCATGTCCGGTCCAAAGAAGAAGAAGCGAGGCGACGATGACGAAGATGATGAATCGTGGATGGCCGAGTTCATCGGTACGAGTCAAGACCTCGACATGGACGCCGTCACCGGCACCGGCAATGCTGCTTCTCCTGAAGAGGAAAAGAAGGAAGAAACCAAGACCGCCACTCCAGACGACGAAGAAGACGATCCCTTTGCCATCAATGTCGTTCAGCGAAAGTCGCGCCGCCGTAAGAAGAAGGAAGAACCTGAAGACGACGACGATGATGACGACGATGACGACGATGACGATGACGATGACGACGATGATGACGAGGACGATGCTCCACGAAAGCGTCCTGCTCGCAAGGTCGGCCGTCGAGCAGCCCCTCGCAAGGCACCCGTGAAGCGCCGAGCCGTCAAACGGAAAGCCGACGACGACGATTGATGGCTCATCGTTCAAGCATTGACACGAGGCGGCCTCACCATGAGAAAGCAGGAGAAAATCGGCTACGGCTTGGTTGCGCTTGCCGGTCTTCTCGTCTTCGCAGGGTCGCTCGGCTTTGTCGTTGAGGGCGAAGTCAACGAGGTCCCAACCCCCAACATTCCTGAGCGGACGTTTTTCGCCGACGAAGCCCTTCCTGGAAACGGCCTCAGTGCCTTCATCTCAGCCAGCCTCACGTTGACTTGGGACCGGGATGAGATCTACGTGGTCATCGTGGACGAAGACAAAAAGAACACCTGTGAGGCTGCACCGCCGGGTTTGTTCAATCCGGGCACATCAACGTCGTGCACCGCTTACGATAGCGAGGTGCTTGCCGGCGGAGATGATAGCAGCCAAGGCTTGAGCTGGGATGTTCAACCTGGTGTGTATTACGCAGGCATTGGAACGACGGGTGAGGCGCTACCGGAGGGAACCGAGGTGAACCTGTTCTACGAAGTGCATCTTCAAGCAGGCTTTGTCGCTTACTTCATCTTCGCTTTGTTGGGAATAGCAGGCTTTGCGTACACGCGTGTGGAATGAGTTCATTCCACGCCTTCGTAATAGGTCGCCACTGCACCGTCGATTTCGTCGAGCACCGCCGCTTCGTCAACGGTCAAGGTGGTGCCGTCCCTGCGCAGGGCTTTCCCGTTCACCCACAAATCCATGCAATCTGCTCCGTTGAAGATGAGGTTGGCCAAGTGTCGATTGTCCGAGCGACCGCGCGGGCGCATGCGGACATCGTCGAGGTTCCAAACGGCCCAATCCCGGCTGCCTTTGGTGGCCAAATCCATGGCGTCCACCGCTGGAAGCAGGGTCGAATCCCAATGGTCATGACGCTGAACCAAGGACGCCAGACGTGCTTCAGCCTGCATGTTGAGCCCGTTTCCCGATGAGGCAGCCCCGTCCGTGCCCAACCGGACATCGACGCCGGCTTCCATGTAGGCCGGGAGAGAAAGGGTACCACCGCACGCGAGTTTCATGTTGGACGAAGGGCAGTGCACAGCGGTCGCATCGTGTTTCTTCAAAATACGAATTTCATTTTTCTTCACCCAAGAGGCGTGNGCACAGACGGTCCCCTCTTGGAAAAAGTCGATGCTGTCAAGGTACTCCACGGGGTAACGTCCTGTTTTTGCATGACAGTCAGCGATTTCTTTTCGAGTTTCACTGACGTGAATGTGGAGGCGAGCGTTTCGCTTTTCCGCCAGTTCAGAAGCACTGCGCAAGGTATCTTCGTTGCACAAGTAGACCGAATGGGTGGCGATGGCGTATTGCACCAAATCGTCCTCGTTGTTCGCAGCGAGCAAACCGTCGAGTTCTTCCAGCGCCGAGGCGGCGTCCGGGTGGCTTGGAAGCGCCGCATCGCTGACCGGTCCACCGATGAGTCCACGNAGGCCGGCCTCGGTCAACACCTCACCCGTCACGCTTGGATAGAAGTACATGTCAGCCGCAAAACTGCTTCCTGTGCGAATCATTTCAGCCGCAGCGCACCGGCTTCCCATCCGAACATAGTCGGGCGTGATGCGGGCCTCGGTGGGGAAGATGGCTTCATTCAGCCATCGGTGAAGGGGAAAACCATCGCTGAAGTCTCGAGCGTTCAACTGCATGGCCAGGTGCGTGTGCCAATTTTGGAAACTGCGGGTGATCANTCGCTTGGAACCGTCAAGGTCCTCCAGGACGTCCTCGTCCCCGTTGGACGGCGTCCACGACCCGTCAGCGTGCAGCAACACATCACCGACGGCCTTCTGCCCGCCGCGGTCGTAGAGGACCGTGTTGCGGTAGCGGACGGGNGCATCGCTCATGGAGGGTCCTGCTCGCCATGATTCATGAACGCTGAGGTTCGCACCGTGGGCCTTATGTTTGATTGAGACAGCGGCAAAACTGCCGCCACTGTGGCTTAGTTGGTAGAGCGTCTGATTCGTAATCAGAAGGTCGGGAGTTCGAGTCTCCCCTGTGGCTCCTTCACGCTTCGGTTTCAGCCGTGCTGATATCGATGCCAAACGCCACGGCGCTNTGTTCGAGACTGACGACAGCGGGAAGCGGGCGTCCGGCGATGTAGTCCAAACAGGCGCCGCCGCCGGTGGAGACGTGCCCCATCTTGTCGGCCAAACCCCGTTGAGCCACGAGGGTCGCGGTGTGGCCTCCACCCATCACGGCGTAGCCGTCGGATTCAGCGCACGCATTGAGCATCTCGATGGTACCCAGGGCGAAATCTGGGTTTTCAAACACGCCGGATGGACCGTTGAGAATGATGGTGCCGGCGCTTCGAATCGCTGCGGAGAGGTGGAAGACTGAGGTGATNCCGATGTCCCAAAACGGGGCTTCAATCGGGAAATCGCTCAGGGGGATGTCCACACGATTGCCTTCGATGTTGGCGGCCAAATCCACGGGGAGGTGNATCTTGCTGCCGTAGTCTTCAATCAGNGTCTTTGCCTTCTTGATGGTGACCGCCCAATTCTTGTCAAGTTCCTTCTTGAGGAAGGCTCGGTTTGGCTCACCAATGTCGTAGCCAGCCAAATCCAAGAGGAGATTGGCCACGCCGCCGGTGGGCCAGAGTGCGTCGGCGATACCGTTGCGCAACATGTTGTCGGCGACTTGGATGGAATCGTCAACTTTGACGCCACCGAGGACGGCAAGGCAAGGTCGTTCGGGCGTTTCGAGGGCATGATCGAGTTTTCTGATTTCGTTGCCCATCAGTTCACCCGCCACGCACGGAAGCAAACCGGTGAAACCGATGATGGAGGGCGTGGCCCGGTGGGCACAAGCAAAGGCGTCGTTCACGAAGAGGTCCGCCACACTGGCCAGNCGCTGGACAAACCTCGTTTCTGCCATGGCGGCCACGTCCTTCACGGACGTTTCCTCTTCGTCCATTCTGACGTTGTTGAGCATCAACAAATGACCCGGTTCAAGGGCTTCGATGGCCTTCATGGCTTTCGGGCCGTGGATGTCGTCCACCCACTTCACCTGGCGGCCAAGAAGGCGTCCAAGTTCACGGGCGTGGCCCAGTGTGCTGGTGAAATCGTCCTTCCCCGGTCGGGACTGGTGGGCCAGAATGATGACTTTGGCTCGAACCAATCGCTGAATGGTCGGCAGGATGGCACGAATGCGTGTATCGTCAAGAAAGGCCTTGGTCGCCGGGTCCAAGGGGCTGTTGATGTCCACGCGAAGCAGGACGGTTTTACCGTCCACGTTGACATCGTCCAAGGTCAGGACCTTTGCCATCAATCCCACCCAAGCGCTTTCGGTTTTTCATCCCTCGCCCGGTGATTTGGGTTGAACATCAGGAGAGGTCGATGGTGATGGAGCCGGAGTCACCCATTCGGTTGTTTCCTCCGTACTCCTCGCCGTCGACGATGAATCCAATATCGCCTTCGTAGAAGGTGTAGGTCATGGTCCAAACATGCCCTTCTTCGAGGGTCACGTACTTCTTTTCGCTGGGGAAACTGGAAATTGAAACGCTCTCAAGGCCGTCCGCCGTGAATTCTACATCGCCATCCCAACAACAGAAATGAAACGCGCTGAGGTCAAAGAATTCAACGTGGTTTTCCTCTGAACCGCAATCGGAGAACGTAACGCCGCCGACCTCTTCGATGGTCATGTCTTCGAGTTGGCTTCCATGGCGCGTCAGCACCAAGTCAACGGTGCCGGATTCCCCGTACTGATTGTTCCCTCCGTACATGATGCCGTTGGCCATGAAGCCGATATCGGATTCAAAGAACGTATATTCCATGGTCCAGGTGATCGACTCGTCCAAGAACACGTATTTTTTCTCGCTCGAAAAGTCGGAAATAACCTCCTCAGTACCGTCTGAGCCAACAAATTCAACCTGTCCTTCCCACGCATTGAACTCGTCGTTTGAGCTGTCAAAGAATTCGACGTGGTAGATGGCCGTGCAGTCCGAACTTGAAAGGTACGAGACGGGCGATTCTGCCCCCTCGATGCACCCTGCAAGGGCACTGCTCATCAGCATGCAACAAAGGAAAGCGATGATTTTGTTCATGTTCATCGCTGGTTCATGGGTTGGTCCAGTACATAACAAAATTCCCGGCAATCCCAACATCGGCCCTCCCTGAAAGGTCGCAAGACGCGCGTCCTCCTCTCGGTTGGGGCGCGAAAGGTGATAAGTCCCGCGAGACCCTTGGCTTCCATGGCCGATGAAGCGCCCAAAGACAGCGCTCCGTTGGAGGGGGCTCGTCGTCGCGCTTCCACCGCCACCTCCTCCTTCGGCGTATCCCGTCGAGAAGGGCACGACGCTAGCGTCTACTACACCAGCCGCCTCAACGAAGGCCTCGTCAGTTCACGAGAGGTTGGCGCTGCTCAAGCCTTCCCAGAGGAACATGCCAACACGGTGCTGTGCGGGGATTCTCGTGCCCTTCCTCTCCCCGATAACTGC
>NZEQ01000035.1 GCA_002689105.1 Verrucomicrobiales bacterium
CTTTAGCGAGATGTTCCGTGGCTTGGGCATCCTGTCGACCAGTGAAACCATGTTGGAATTTCGTTCCGTTCCTCCAACCGTTCCCACCGGCATCAGTCTCGACCGTCAAGGGCGCCTCTTGGCTAACATGCCGCTTCATTCGATTGAGTCGTCCTTCACGACAGTGTTTTTTGATGGCGGCTTGACCTCTCTTCGACTGGAAGGCCCCGGTGCCTCTTACACGTACACCGTACCTTCGGAAATTCTCGCCCAACGGAGCGATTAATGCTACACTGCAGTCGTCGTGTTCCAACCCGTTTCCGGAGAAAAGATGGCGTTGGAAACGCTGTTCCAAAGGTCGGCGATGTAGGTTTGATTGGTTTCTTTTCCAATTTCAACATGGTAGACGTAACCCTGGTGATTGACGAAGACAGCGTGTGGAATGGATTTGGCTTCAACCTCCATGGCCAGATCTGGATGAAGGATGAAGGGACGATTGAAGGTGCGGTTGAGGTTTTGTTCAGTGGTGTTGTGCCACTCGCTCATGTTGGCGTATTCTTCTCGGGATTCTCGTGAGAACACGACCAACTTTTCTTCTGGAATGACAAGGTCGTAGGCGTCCAAAGTCGATTCACAATGAGCACACCACGGAGCGGAAAAATAAGCCAGATAGGATGTGTTCTCAAACTGATTGATGGAACGTGAGGTATTGGTGTGGTCCATACCATCCCACGCGGGAAAGACCACAGCAACCGGGCTTTCGACTTCTTCCTCTTGCAGTTCAGAAACGGTTTCCTCCGAGACACAACCTGCAAGGATGAGGGTGAGGCAAAGGAGGACAGTTGTCCGTGTGTTCATGTTTGCAACCACCTCTCCATCGGATTAAATCACTTGTTATGCATCCCTCACCGCAGAGAGTTCGTGCCGGAAGGAGGCCAAACACACCATCAGGCCTGCGACCAAGATGTATTCCGCAGGTGCAGCGATGCGAATGCCGTCTTGGGCTTGATTGAGGAATTCAGCGGTCGTCATGCCGGTTGGGTCAACGCTGTTGGCTGCCGTTTGGAAGGACACGACCATGACCACAAAACCCAGAGCGGCCATCGCAAAACCGATGTGACGCAGTCGCCTGCCTTCGCTCGTGGCTTGATGGCCCAAGGCGATGTTCGCCAACAAGGCCCAAACCACACCACCGCCAAACGCCAACATCGCCGTAAGAATATGTGGGTTGATGTGATGGTACATGTCAAAATGGCTGACCAATATCGAATTGAAGGATGCAAGCAAGCCGATGAGGGTCGCAGCGAACCACAGGCTGGGCCGTTCGGCCTCAAGTGTATGGTACAGGTGCCAAGCATAGGCCATTTGCACGATGCCACCCAAGGTCAAACCTACCGTGAAAACAAGGCCATCAAGGCCCGTGTAGTCGGCCTCGGAAATGAAAAACGGAACGGCTCGAGGTCCGGCGAGCCCGTGGAGGAGCATTGCGATGACGATGGTCAGCGATGGCACCATGTAGCTGGCTCGGGCCGCGAGCAAACCTTGATCGTGAGTCAAAGGAAGACGTCGACCGTATCTTGGATGCATGTGTCAAAGTCCTCCCATTCCATGCCCAAAACATTCTCCGCTTTGGCACTTGAGTAGTCGGTGTCCCCGCCCATCATGTTCTTTGCCACGGCTCGGGTGAGGTAGCGTTGGCGCCCAAACACGCCGCCCAACCAATCTTGAAACACAGCCACTGGAACCAAAAAATTTGGAAGACTGTACTTGGGGGCTTTTGTGGTGGGGTTGAGCGTGCGAATTCGTCTGCAGATGGTGGCCAGCGTCAAGTTCGCATGGGGGGCCAAAATGAATCGCCCCTCCGCTTCGTCCACCTCAAACGCTCGACGGTGTGCCTTCGCTACGTCACGAACATGCACCACAGACATCGGGAATTTCGGCACCACGGGGTAGCTGCCTGCGATGGCGTCTTTGAAAAAATCCACACTGGGCGTAGGGCGAACGAATCCCCCTCCAAGCACAGCGGTGGGGTTGATGACCCGCAAATCGAGTTCAAGTTCTTCTGCGAGTTTCCATGCCAGGCGCTCAGATTGGGTTTTGGCGGTCGTGTAGGGGAGCGATGTGTCCGTGTTCCATGCGTTTTCGTCCTTGGTCCTCCCTTTCGGGGAAGTGCCAACGGCGGCGGTGCTCGAGGTGTAGACGATCCGTTTGATGCCCACCTCCGAGGCGGCGTGGAGGAGATGAGTCGTGCCTTTGTTGGCCGTATCAAGAATCATCGTGGCCGTCCCTCGGGTTGAGTAGATGGTGGCGGTGTGAAACAACCCGTCGCAGTCGCGAAGCATCTCACTCCAACCGTCGGCTTCCAACACGTCGCCTTGAACGAGTTCCAATCGATCCATGAGGCCCAAATCAGCTGCATGGGCCAAAACATGGGCGGTCTTTGATTCGTCATTGAGGTCCCGAACCGAGCCGCGCACGAGGTATCCATGTTCCAACAAATCGCGAACGATGTGGTTGCCAATGTGGCCGTTGACGCCCGTTACGAAGATTCGCTGTTGGGTCTTCTCCTCCATAGGCCACCTGAGGGGCGCGTCCTGTATGAACCTTCAAGTGCAACCCGTCGTAGGGCGAATTGAGGCCCATGCCCATTCGCCTGCACGACACACGACGCCGAGAGAAGGTGAACTTCACCACCCTTGAACCGGGAAAGGTGTCGATGTACGTGTGCGGCGTGACCGTTTACGACCGATGCCATCTTGGTCATGCACGATGCTATCTCGCCTTTGATTTGATTCATCGTTGGCTTGAATCCAGCGGGTACGATGTTCATTATGTCCAGAATTTCACCGACATCGATGACAAAATCATACAGCGTGCGAACGAAACCGGTGGCGACTGGAAAGCGTTGGTGGACCAAAACATCGAGACCTATTACGAAGACATGGATGCGCTGAACATCCTCCGAGCGGATGATTATCCACGCTGTACGGAATACGTGGACGACATGATTCGTATTACCCAAGACCTGATTGACAAGGAGCATGCCTATGTCGCCGATGATGGTGTGTATTTTGACGTGGAATCCGCACCGGAAAAGTACGGTCAACTGACCGGTCAATCCATCGATGCGGTTCGTTCAGGAGCAGGCGGTCGTGTCGGGGATACCGGCTCGGGTAAGCGTGACCACAAGGATTTCGCTTTGTGGAAAGCGGCCAAACCCGAGGAACCGACATGGGATTCACCCTGGGGGCCAGGAAGGCCGGGTTGGCACATCGAATGTACGGCGATGTCCATGGATTACTTTGGCAAGGAGTTTGACATCCATGGCGGTGGCCACGACCTACGATTCCCTCATCACGAAGCAGAAATCTGTCAGGGTGAGTGCCACACCGGGCATTCGCCCGTGGTCCATCATTGGCTCCACAACGGTTTTGTCAACATTGACGGGGAAAAGATGAGCAAATCCCTCGGCAATTTCTGGACGATTCGCGACATTCTCACCAAGGTTGATGCCATGGTGCTACGCTTTGCCCTCATCAACGCACATTATCGTTCACCCATCGACATGAACGAAGCCTTGCTCAACGATGCCGAGCGGAATTACAATCGTTTACTGGAGTGCTATGTCGCTTCCCTCAAAGCGCAAGAACATCCGTCGCCGGTTGCCCTTCCAAACCCTGACCTCACCTCCTCCCTTCCGCTTGCAAAATCGTTGGGCCTGCTTGAGAAAATGGGTGAAGGGTTCGCCAAGGCGATGGATGACGACTTCAACTCCAGAGAAGCGGTCGCCAAAGTGTTGGGAATGGTTCGTGAAATCAGCAAGGTCCTCGCCATGGAGATGGAAGCCGCCGACAGAAACGCCTTTGCTCACTATGCAGTCGATTTGCTCGAAGAAACAGCGGGACGCGTCCTCGGCGTCTTGCCACCTCAAGACGTGGCTTTGGCTGAGCCAGAAGAGGACCCTCGCAAAGCAGAAATCGCCGACGAGGTCGAGAACTTGCTCAGTCAGCGTGGTGAGGCCAGAGCCAACAAGGATTGGGCTCTCGCCGACCAAATCCGAGACCAACTGACGGCTTTGGGCGTGGTGGTGACCGACACCGCCAGTGGCCCCGAGTGGGACCTTGCCTGATCATTCGCTTTCATCGGCCGGTGGCGCCATTGGAGGTGGTGCTGGAACAAAAGCGCTGGCGGCCTTCGCTGCGGCCTCTTGCTCGTCCCACATTTTCTCGATTTGAACCTCTGCCGCCAAAGCATCTTCGCCGCCACGAGAAACCAGATACAAAGCGAGCAACATGACGGCGATGAGGGCGAAGAACGCCACGAGCGCTTGACCTTCGATGTCATCTTCTTCTGCCTGTGATGTGTCAACAGGAGGGTCCGTATTGACGTCGTCTTTGTCCTCGGAATCGGTGGTTTGGTCGTTGTTGTCGTTGTTATTGCCGTTGGCGTCGTTGTTGTTGTCGCCGGGGTTGGTGTTATCGGTCTGACAAGGCGGCATCGTACCGTCTTCACACGGTTCGGGTTCGGGTTCCTCAACCACTTCGAATTCCGTGACCGGTTCAAGTGATTCTGCTCGGTCGTAGTAGCGGTCATAGAGCAACGACATGTCCCATTGGAAATTGGCCGTCCCCGAGTTGTTGAGGACGTTGAAGTAGCGCTCATCGCCGTAGGTGTACCACGGGTCCAAGCCAACGTTGCCCATGTTTCGAGTGACGCTATCGAAATCGTTCGCATCACCGAAGGCAGCGGTCATTTCCTCCACATCAAAGCGCATGGCCATGGTCAGGTTTTCGACGATGCTGGCCCACGTTTGGGCGCCGTCTGGTGCGGCGAGGAAGGTGACATCAACGGCTTTGCCAAACTTACCGGCGGGTTCAGTGTCTTCGCCTTTCAATCCCTCCATCAGATCTTGGTCTCCATAAACGGCCAGGCCACCGACCACGGTAAGACGGACATCGGGGTCAACCGCATTGATCAGGTTTCGATAGGGGTTCGCGTGAATGTTGTCAATCACCACCAAATCGGCGGCTTTTCCGGCTTCCAAGGTACCGACCTCGTTGTCCCAGTTTGTGGCGATAGCGGCACCGGAGGTGACCATTTCGACCATTTCGTAATCGGTGAAGATGTCTCCAAGCATTTCGTCATCCCAAAGGTCGGCCACTTTGAGTTCATGAAGTGGAGATTTTGAGCCGGAGGGTGCCCAATCGGGCGCGAGGGTGATGTGGACGCCGGCTGCCTTGGCTGCGGCGATGTCAGCCGTTTGGCCGTAGAGAAGCAGATTGGAGAGCGGCGACCAAACCAGTGTGGCGCCAACGTTGGCCATTTGTGTGAACTCTTGCTGGCCAAGAGCCACACCGTGGATGAGGACCAATTCGCCAACAAGCAAGTTGTTTTGCACGAGAATGTCAAATTCTCCACGACTTCGTTCATCCACGCCTTCGGCAATGTGGATGAACCATGCGTCAAGCTCACCGCTGGCGTTGCCGGTCTTGATGTGATTTCCGACGTAGTCCGAGGTCAACTCCGTGACCTTGGTGTGAATTTCGTCCCTGCCGAAGTTGTAATCTTCGATGTTTCTCGAAAGCACGGTAGCGTAGCTGTCGTCGGGGTTGCTTGGACCGCCTTGGGCTGCGGTCGTTCCTCCCACGAGGGATTTCATTTCGATGTATTTCATCGCTTGCGATTCCATGTTCCAATAGGGGCCAGAGTGGACCAACATTTTCGGTTTGGTGACCTGTTCACTGTAATCGGGGTGGTTTTTCCATTCGTATCTGTTGTTGTAGCCGCCCCAGGCATTTCGATTGTTCTCCGAAAGGTGAGGGCTCATGTCCCAAAGAGGTGCTTGGTTGTAGTGAAGGTGGTTGTGCAAATCAAGCAGGCCTGGATAAATCGTGCCGTTGGTTTCGAGCACCGGCACGTTGGTCAGTTGAATATCGGACGGCACATCGTCCTCCCAAACCGCTTCAATCATGCCGTCTTTGACCAAGATATGGCCTTCATTGATGACATCAGCCTCGCCGGTCATGGGCACGATACGTCCCTTCAGCACGTAGGCGCCGGAGTGAACATTGTCGTTGAGTCCATAGCAACGAACCATGTTTTGGGCCACGCCGTAGACGAGGGAGTTGTCGCCCCATCCCGGTGTTGGTGGTGATACTTTGGAAACCGTGCCGTTGTCGGCCTTCACGTAGGAGGTGTCCCACCACGAATCTTCTTCCGGGAAAGAGAGCGTGTCTATGACATTCCCAAAACTGTCGGAGATGGTCGCCGTGTCACCGTCCCAATAGTCGAGTTCAATCCTTGAACTGTCTCGGAAGATGACGATGTGGCCGTTGGGCTCAATGGTGGTGTTCCATGCAAGACGACAGGGGGCCGAGCCACCTTCGCTGATGTCGTCCAGCAACCAGTCGGAAACATCAACGGGTTCAGCGCCGCTGTTCCAGAGCTCGATGAATTGGTCCGAGATGGAACCGATGTCGCCGTCGTTGTTCCAGTCCGTGCCGTTGTACTCGGCCGAACTGGCCGAAACAAGAATTTCACTGATGCGTACTTCGCTGGCTCCACGAGCATTTGCGGCACTCGCCCCGTCGTCTGCAGGCGGCAGGACGGTGCTGGCACTCTGTCCGAGAAACAGAACGACGATGAATAAGGCGAGGGCGAGCGGTCGGCGCATGGTTGAACGAAGCAATCTCGGCTCATAAGACCGCCTGCGAACAGGCTAGCCTTTCACATGCCTTCAAGAAGGGTGGAGATGAGGCCCGTGTATGGCCACATTAGAAATCAGCGAACCCATGTTCGCCGAGACAATCGAAAACAACGAACTCGTCCTCCTTGACTTTTGGGCGGAATGGTGTGGCCCCTGCAAAGCCTACGGCCCGGTTTACGAACGGGTCTCCGAGGAATTCCCAGACGTCGTTTTCGGCAAGATTGACACCGAGGAACAGCAAGCCTTGGCAGGTATGTTCGGCATTCGTTCCATCCCGACAACGATCGCCTTCAAAGAAGGGATTGGCGTTTTCATGCAACCCGGAGCTCTTCCCGAGGATGCTCTCCGTGATTTGGTCCAACAACTTCAGGGGCTTGACATGGACGAAGTTCGTGCAGAAATCGCCGCCAAAGAAGCTGAAGAAGCCAAGGATGAATGATGGGAACGCCGTTCCGATTGATTCAAGTCAGTCCCATGCGCCGGTTCACTCATGGACCTGAAACCGCTGTTGGTGGTGCTGCTCTTTTCGACCAGCATGCTCGCTGGCTGTTTTGGTGAAAATGAAGCCGTTGAAGGGTCAGAGGTCGTTGATACGATCTATCCTGACCCCCAGTTTCGCTCCGATCTTTCTTACGACGACCAAGATATCTACGCCCGGGTGAGCGTCAACGGGTCCTACACACTTGACGAAGTTCGTTCGGTCTACGTCCCCGTTCCCTCCATTACGGCTGCCGACGGTGGTGCCGGTCTCACCGGCGATGCCACCGTGCACCTTGGTCTCTGGCTGCCTGTTATCGAAGGATGTGACTGGGAAAGCGAATCGGTTGACCCGTCCTGTCAGGTCCCCGTCATCGCTGAGGTCGGACCCTACTACAACGACGGCGATGTTGACGCCCTCACCCCGGCTGACCGCCTCGGTAAGATGCTGATTGAGAATTACGTCCCCCACGGCTATGGCGTTGCTCAAGTGTCGGTGTTTGGTACCGGTGAATCCAACCACTGCATGGACCTGATGGGCACGGATGAGCAGCGTGGCATTGACGCCGCCGTGACGTGGTTGGGCACGCAGCCGTGGTCCAACGGTAAAGTGGGTATGATCGGAAAATCCTACGACGGTTCAACTCCGTGGCAGGCCGCCACCTTTGGTAACCCTCACCTCGCCACCATCGTTCCCATGTCAGGTCTCATCGGTGTTCACGAGTTGATGTGGCGTAACGGCAGCATGGAAGCCCGAGGCATGATCATGCACAACGGCGTCTACGGCTCGTTCGGCATCGATGGCGACAGTGAAGACGCCCACACGCTGTGCGAAGGCTACCTCGAAGGCTATGTGAACGGTCCGGCGGCCTACTTCTCTGGAGGCATGGTCACCTATGCCGGCAACGACTATTGGACCGAACGCTCGTTCCTGGACCGCGTGGTTGAGAACTACAACGGTTCGGTCTACATCATCCAAGGGATGCAAGATTGGAACGTCGACCCGCACATGTCCTTCCCCACCCACCAAATTGTCGAAGCTGCCGGCATCGAAATCAAGACGCTTGCTGGACAGTGGGCTCACGATTACCCTGACCGTAAATCGGGACACAGTGCCTTGCCCAGCGGTGAAGGTGCGGAAGCCTACCCGTACACCCTCCGATGGGATTGGGCCGACGAGATGCTGTATTGGTTTAATTGGTACCTCAAGGGCGAAGGGCGCGCACCCACCCTCGGGGTGGAGATGCAGGACAACCGAGGCGGCTGGCGCTTTGAGAGCACCTATCCCGCACCGGACACCGAGTACCTCGAGATTTCCGGTGCCGATCTCAATCCTTCCGGGGCNTCCATGATCACGACCACGGANACCATCACCATGACGTACGGTCCGTTTGAGGAGGATGTTTACATCGCCGGTATGCCTTCCTTCCACATCGCCGTCACCCCGCACACGGCCAACGGCGCCCACGGCTACCTCGAAATGAGCGACGGCAACGGCCTACGCTTGGGTCACGCCGTCATGGATTTCCGCTTCCACGAAGGCGGTCGAGACGGGCAGGAGTTCCTCCTTGGGTTCCAAACCGTCGTCGGAAAGATGGAGTTCATGGCGATGGACATCTTCCTTGAACAGGGCGATACCATCGTCATCACGCTCTCGCAAACGGGTCGGGATTACGTTCCGTCGCCCGGAGCGGCCGGTGGCTACACGTTGAACTGGGCTCAATCCACGCTGACCCTTCCGATCGTCAAGCGAACCTGCGATGACCTGTTTCAAGTGCCGATGATTGAATACGGCGGAGAAGGTCAACGGGTCTGCTGAACTCAGGTCTTTAGCGGCTCCCCCAGCGTCATCCTCTTAAGCCCTTGACAAACGATGTTGCGTATGGTTTTGAGCAAACTGCCCGGTGTCACCGAACGCATGGCTTCGAAGATGAAGGAACATTTCGGCTCTGAGGAAGCCGTGGTCTCCACCCTCGCTTCAGGCGATGTGGGCCGTTTAGCGGAGGTTGAGGGGCTGTCGGTCAAGCGAGCGTTGTCGCTGGCCAGGTCCTTTGCCGGCGGTGAGGGGTCATTCCTCGCCACCAAAGAAGCGCAGAAACTCCACCAGCACCTGCTCGCTCACATCCAATCCTTCGCGTCCTGTTCGGCCACCCGAGAACGCATGGGGCTGTTGATGCCGATGGCCGACCCGGAACCTCGCCGACGGTTGGCGGCTGCTGCCATGGAACTGGATGCAGCGTGGCTTGAATCACAACGCGAAGCATGGAGCCATCTTGGACGGCTCAAGGAAAAGCAAGAACGCTACGAGCGAGTGGTCGTCTCCCCCGAACCCTTGGACCACCTCAAGAAATTCTGCCGTGTGCTCCAACCGACAGAGCAAGAGTCCTGGAAGGATTACACCGTGTTCAAGACCGTGTCGTGGTTAGGTTCGGGGGCACCCATGGAAGCTCCCGATGGTTGGTTGGTGTTGGGTTCCTCTCCAGAGGAAGCCCTCATCCTTCCCGAGCGAACCATCGACTGGTTCACGCACAACCGGAAAACACTCGATGTCCTGTGCGGCGTTATCGAGGCCATGAGTGCCGACCAGTTTCCCGAAAACGAGGCCCTTGAAGCGCTTCGGACGGCTCTTGCACCCCTCTCAAACCTGCCCGAAATCATGTCCATGCTCGGCGATGATTCCTCCATCGAGGACGTTGCTCGTATCAAAGACGAGTTGTGGGGGACGGTCAAGCAACTTGAAGCCGATGTGAACCAACAAGTCGAGAGCGCCATGAACGATGCCAAGATGGCCCTATCCGGGGCAGAATTGCTCGAGGCCTTGGCGGACAGTACGGCGTTTCAGCGGAAGTTGCGCGACGCCACCGGCCACGTCATCCAGGAGGCCATGCAGCAGGCGCGAGATCAACTCGCTGCCTTTCTCGAGCCGGCGCGCCTCCGTTGTCCGTTTGACATCTTCACGGATTCATGGCCTGCAAAAATCAACCGCCAAACCATCGACGGCATCGACGCTGCGCTCGAATCAAAACTCAAGGCAGAGCAAACCGACCATCTCGTCAACCTTGCCCGCCAGCTCGGTCCGCTTAAGGCTCAATGTGAAGTGGCTGTAAGTCGTCTCATTGAAGCCGACCAGTGGCTTTCCATCGCCCGCTGGGCGCATCAGGACCGTTGCGTGATGCCGGACCTTGTTGACCATGGCATGTGGTTGGATGAGGGTCGCCACATCTTGNTGGGCATGGAGCCCGANCCCGTCACCTACGGACTCGGCCAAGCGGCGATCAAGGGTGACCAGCAATCGCTGGCTCTGCTGACGGGAGCGAACTCNGGTGGGAANACAACCCTGCTTGAATGCATGGCATACGCTTGTATTTTGGGCCACATGGGGCTCCCCGTTCCGGCGAAGCGTGCTCGTATCGGAAAGGTGGAGGCGCTCCACATCTTGGCAAAAGCCGGTGGAACACAGAGTGCCGGTGCACTCGAACAGACACTGGTTGAGTTGGCAACGGTGGTCAGCGACCCGACACCCAAATTGATCCTTGCCGACGAGTTGGAAGCCATCACGGAACCCGGTGCCGGTGCTCGTATCATTGCGGGGATGTTGCTCGCTGCGGAGGCACAAAAAGACACCACCATGCTCTTGGTGACGCACCTCGCACCCGCCATACTCGCAGCCACCGAACGTGATGATTTGCGGGTGGACGGTATCGAAGCGAGCGGGCTGGGTGCTGACCTTGAATTGCTGGTTGACCGAACGCCAAAACGCAACCATCTCGCCCGGTCGACGCCCGAACTCATCGTCAAGCGGCTGGTTGAGAAGAGTTCGGGCCACGCCAAGGCCTTGTTTGGTGACATCCTCCAGATGTTTGCCGTTGAGGATTGATCAGGGCATCTCCAACTCGACGGCGAAGAGCGGGTCGGGGTCGGTGGAATCGTGGTAGGCCACCACGACACCACCGTCGTTGAGGATGGCGAGCGAGGCGAAGTCGAAGCGGATATCATTCCCTGCTCCCGAGGTCGAATCAAGGTCACCCTGCCCGATGTACGTCAACGTGTCTGGGGTCATGTCCTCGGAATATCCCCGAACATGGTAGACGGTGTCAACATCTGGACCGTCCGTTGATTGGTAGCGAACGTTGAGGATGAAAAGGTCCAATTCGCCGTTGGCTTGGAATTCCCATTCCTCGATTTGAGAAGCGGTGGCGTCAAGGGAATAGGTGTAGTTGGACCAGGTCAGTGCCCCGTCGGTCGACATGTAGTGCGTGAAGGTCGTCCCTGCGTTCGCCACGCAGTGCAAGGTACCCGTTCGGTCAATTTGACAATATTCGGATGGGAACTGGACCTCCAGTTCGTTAAACGACAGGGTGGTGTCCATGTAGGCCGCGTTCCCGTTGTTGTAGTAGGAAGGGAATATGAGACCCCCGCTGGGCATCGAAAAGGCTCGCATTTCCTTGTGGGGTTTGTTGACGTCCCAGTAGGCAGGAAGGTCAGCATCGGTGAAGTCAAGGTCGAGTTCAATGACGGGGTCGCCACCATCACGGTTGGGGAATTGGAAGGGATAGTAGTTCAATCCGTCCACGCTGATTTGGCCACCGGCGTTTTGGGTTTGATGCCAGAAATTGGATACGACGATGCTCGCCCATTCACCATCGCCGATCGAAGAGGAGATGGGGCCGATCACCTCGACCTGCCAGGAGCGATCGTAAAACGGCTCCGTGATGCGGTTGTAGCACCACTTCCATTCGCCTTCGGACTCGTCGTAGAGGATGGCGTAGAATTTGTCCAGTTTGAGGTCCCCTCCGACGTAGGGGAACCACGACATCGAAATGATGTCCCCGTTGGTCGCCTGAACGATGCTGCCCTCGCCCAGCCCCTCCTGTCCGGGATTGGTGGGCACAAAGGTACGGCATTGTTGGTCGGGAAGTGCAGGTGGGATGTAGGTGTCCCACATGTGGCCCCGGTCGGTCGAGAACACCGGGTATTCCCCCCCGATGTTCAGGATTTGTCCGTCGATATCGGTGGCGAGGTAGTGTTCGCAACAGTTTCCACCGTACGAGGCGTCAAACACCGCCCAGGTGGTGTTGGTGGTCTCGTTGGTCCGCAGGTCCACGGTCGTGAACATCCGTTCAACTTCGTGCGATTGAGCATCGATGCGCTCGTAAGATTCGAAAATGGAAGGCGTGGGCTCGTTGGTGACGGTCTGACTGCCATCACCAAAACAACCTGCAAGAAGCATGGACATCGCCATGACGAGCACAGGGAGGTATCGGCCCATGGCTCTGGCTCGTATGGGCATAATTTGAAGCCGTCGCTTTGCGACTCTCCAAGCACTGTCCGAGGTCAGTGCTGCGACCACTTCGCCCGGAGTCGCTTCAGTCCAGACAGCGTGCGGGTTCCCATCCACGTGAGGTCTTCCCCGTCGATGTGGTGCACCCGTGGCGGCGTCGAGGTCATGCCTTGAAGCACCTGCAACAAGGCCTCACCCTCTTCGGTGGTGAATTCGTGTGGCTCACTGGAGAGGAACAAATCGGTGATGCCGTGTTCGACCATGGTCGCAGCGTTCACGACGGGATATCCGGTGCCCTCGGGTTCGATTTTCGGGACCTGGAAGCCCGTGCAGGTGAGCATGTTTCCAGCGTAGGTGTTCCCGTTGGCCGCCATCAGCGGGTCGTGCCAAATCAAAGGCAGACCAACACGCTGAGTGGAGGGTTCGGTTTCTGCAAGCACGGTTTCTATCTCAACGGCCCACGCTTCGGCCTCTTCCGACTTCTGGACAGCTTGGCCCAATTCACGGAGCATATCCGGGACTTCACTTGGGTGTTGCACATGACAAACAAACGTCGGAAAACCGTTCTCTTGGCACCAATCAAAAACCGCTTTCGGATTTTCATCCCGGTCCATCACCACCAAATCCGGTCGTGCATTTTTGATCTTTCCGAGGTTGGGGGTTTTGGTTCCACCCACCACGGGAACATCGCTCACGCCTTCTGATGGGTGAATGCACCACGGTGTTCGTCCCACGATGGACGAAGCGTCCAGTCCAAAATCAAAGAGGGTGAGGGTAAGGCTGGGGACCAGCGATACGATGCGCACAAGAAGGCCTCACTTGACCGTGAAATGAACGGTTGTCCCGTCCACCTCGAATTGCTCGGCATCGGCAGGGGCGGCATCGCCTTCTGCGTGGAAGATGCATCCGGCGGCTCGCGTTTCGGTAGCCACCCACACTTCGTCATCAGGCTGCATCTCGGGGGCGTTCTTCAGCCAGACTTCCAAGTCGATGGTGGCTTCGATTTCGAGGTTCAAGTCCTTCCGCTTTGCCTGAACGCGGCGCACGATGTCTCGCGCCATGCCTTTGGAAAGAAGAGCGGGGGTGTCGTTCATGTCCAGCACCAAACTCACGTGGAGTTGTTCCCCTTCGGTCTCCAACTCCACCGTCTGGGCTGCAAAGCCTTCCCGTTCAACACGTTTCACTTCCACGTCGCCGCTCTCGACCATGACGCCCAGCACGTCCGCACCGCCGTCGTTGATGGAGGCCAACAACGCCACAGGGTCGCTCGCCGTACGAATCGCATTGGCGACGTTGTTGACTTCGGCTCTGGCTTTGGGAGCAAGCGCACGGAAGTTGGGCGCCAACTCAATGCGCTGGAAGCGGTCGAGGTCGTCTTCAACGAGGATGGATTCAACGTTCAACTCCTCCGCAAGCAGTTCGTGGAACGCTGAGAGGTCAGGGCCAGCGACGATCCAACCCTGTGCGCACGGCAAGCGTTGTCGTCGACCACCGTCAATACGAATCCTTCGTCCGGCTTCAGCAAGTTCCCTCACCAACGTCATCGTGTTCTCAAGGTCGAGGTCTTGGGGCGGAAGAACTGCCGTGGCCAGAGCGGCCGTTTCGTCCCATGCGTCGGCGGTGGCGCCCTCAAGCCCTCCAGGAACGCCCAACGGCCAGTCGGCGGTGTGGACGGACACGCCGGTGAGGTTCCGGTGGATGTGGTCGACCATGAACGGTGAAACCGGTGCCACCAGTTTACAGACCGTTTCAAGGACCTCATGGAGCGTGTGTTGACAGGACAATTTGTCGTTGCTATCGGCTTCGTCCCAGAGGCGACGGCGGCTTCGCCGGACGTACCAGTTTGACACGTCGTTGACCATGAAGTCCTCCAGGTCCCGACAGGCTTTGTGAAACTGCCAGTTGGTGAAGTTGTCATGGTAGGCCTTTGCCACGGTGTGAAGGCGGGATAAAATCCACCGGTCAAGGGCACTGCGCTGCTCAACAGGCACGTGTTGTCCGTCTGGATCAAACCCGTCCAAGGCCGCATAATCAGCGTGGAATTTGTAGACATTCCACGTTGTCAAAAACATCTTCGCGTAGGTTTCTCGCACCCCGTTGGGGTCGAACTTCATCGGGTTCCAGGGAGCACCTGCGGTGACCATGTACCAGCGTGTTGCATCGGCACCTTCTCGGTTGAAATGGTCCCACGGATCAACGATGTTGCCTCGTGATTTGGACATCTTTTTCCCTTCTGCATCCAAGATCAGCCCCAACGAGAGGCAGCGCTTGTAGGCCATGTTGTCGAACACGGTGGCCGAAACCGCCAGGAGGGTGTAGAACCATCCGCGAGTTTGGTCAACCCCTTCGCAGATGTAGTCCACCGGGAACGAGGCGTTGAAGGTCGCTTCGTTGTCGAAGGGGTGGTGCCACTGTGCAAACGGAGCACACCCCGAATCAAACCAGCAATCCATGACAAAGGGTTCTCGCTTCATCGGCGCGCCGGACTCGGAGACCAAGGTAAAACCGTCAACAACGGGACGGTGGAGGTCAACATCATCGGGGCAGTCGGGATTTTCGAACCCAGCCGCCACGGCCTTGGCGACTTCGTCTTGAAGTTCTTGAATGGAGCCCACGCACTTCATCTCGCCGCTTTCACTGCGCCAGACGGGCAAGGGGGTTCCCCAATAACGCTCACGAGAAATGGCCCAATCCTTCACGTTGCGAAGCCATTCGCCAAAGCGACCTTCGCCCACCCAGTCCGGTGCCCACTCGACCTGGTCGTTGAACTTCAGCAGATTCTCCTTCACGGCGGTCATGCGGACGAACCAGGAATCCATGGCGTAGTAGAGCAGCGGATGGTCGGTGCGCCAGCAATGCGGGTAGTCGTGCAAGTAGTCTTTCTCTCGGTAGAGCAGCCCGCTCTCAGGGCCTTTCCCGTTGCTGCCTTTTGGTGCGGAGAGCAAGGCGATGATGGCCTCGTCGCACGACTTGACGTACTTTCCATCGAGTTCAGGATGGGTGCCGTTGACGAACGCTCCGTCCATGTCGACGGTGTGGTGGGCGGGAAGGCCGGCTTCCATGCCGAGGTTGTAGTCGTCCTCACCGTACATGACGGCGGTATGGACCACGCCCGTGCCGTCCGTGGTGGTGACCCAATCGGCAGCGAGCACCGTCCATGCCGTGGTTGAATCGCCTCGAGGGACCGCTTCAGGGAACAAGGGTTCGTAGGAGCGACCGACCAGGTCGGAGCCGGGGAATTCGTCGACGATGTCGACGTGGTGGCGAAGCACTTCTTTCATCAAATCCTTCGCTAGAATGACCTCTTCACCCACTTCAGCACCGCCGGCACCCGTCCATGCCTCGCCCGCAGCTTCTTTGATTCGGCACCGGGCGTAGGTGACATCAGGTCCCACCGCCAAGCCGACGTTCCCGGGCAAGGTCCACGGCGTCGTGGTCCATGCCAAGATGGAGGCGTTGTCGTCGGTGAGTTTGAATTTCACGTACACCGAGGGCTCCTCGACCTCTTTGTAGCCCAGCGCCACCTCGTGGCTGGAATAGGACGTGCCCGTTTGCGGGCAGTAGGGGAGGACTTTGTGGCCTCTGTAGAGCAAGCCTTTGTCGAACATTTGCTTCAGGGCCCACCATGCGGATTCGATGTAGTCGTTGTGGAGAGTGACGTAAGGCTGGTCGAGGTCGACCCAGTACGCCATCCGTTCGGTCATTTCTCGCCAAGCCGCCTCGTAGGTCCAGACCGACTCACGGCAGGCTTGGTTGAATTCTGCCATCCCGAAGGCCTCAATCGCCTCGTTGCTCATCAAATCAAGTCGCTTTTGCACTTCGATCTCGACGGGCAGACCGTGGGTGTCCCAACCGCCTTTTCGTTCCACCAGGAAGCCCTCCATGGCTTTCCAGCGACAGACGAGGTCCTTGTAGGTCCGAGCGACGACGTGGTGGATACCAGGTTTCCCGTTGGCGGTGGGCGGGCCCTCGAGGAAGATGAACGGTGCGTTGTTTCGCCGTCCGTCAATGGATGACTGGAAGGTTTTCTCGGAGGCCCATTGCTCCAAGAGCCGGGTTTCCAAATCCACGGCATTCAGTTCACCTGCCGATGACGGTTGAGCCATGTTTCACCGACCGGGGACGCGGTTTTGAACACTCCTCAACAAATTGTTCATTTTTGTCATCTCGGTCTGTTTTTCCGTGTTGGGAAATCTGCTATCGAAGGCCATCGGAATCAAATTTCAGCAAACTCGGGAGGGGCATCCTTCAAGTCCTTGGATGGCCACCAACAACCATGGCGGGTAGGCGTGCCCATGCACAGGCTCTTGGCTTGGTCGTGCTTTTTGTCATGAGCAGCTGGTTGAGTTTGGTGGCTCCAGCCGGCATTGATTCAGCGACGCTTTCGGACGAAAGCGTGGTCCTGCAAGCCGGTCCGGGTGATGAAATGAACCTCACCCTTTCCAGTTCACCCAACACGATGTTCAAACTGGATCTTCCCGCCGACGAACCCCTCGTCAACGCAGAGTTGAATTTCACGCCGCGCATCTTGCCGACACAATCCGGCTTCAAGTGGGACGGCTCCAGCGATTGGAATCACCCGGATGCCATTTCCAACGGCTCCAGCGTTTCAGACGACATTCTCACGGGTTCATCACCGGGCATCCTCTGGGACTTCAACACCAACAACCAAGGATGGACGTTCCAGAATTCCTACACCGCAAGGGTGACCTCCCCGTCGTGCGGGTTCAACGGCTCATCCGGGGGTTCTTTGCGAACCTACGCCGGTTCAACCTACGGACAATCGCCGGTCGTGAACCTCGCTGGGGGCGCCAACGTTCCGTTCCATGCTTGGGTGCACGAGGGTCGCTCGGGCTGCGGTGAGACCCCCGACAGCGGCGAGAACCTCCAATTTCAGTACAAGACCGCCGCTGGAGGATGGACCGTGTTCCAAACGTTCAGCGGGGGTGGAGCGCAGACATCCAACTTCCAATTCATGACCGTCTTGCCGGCCGCCGCACTGCACGCCAACTCGCAATTCCGCATCCATCAGACCAGCGGCAGCAGCACGTGTTGCGACTACTGGTTTGTCGACGATATTCGCATCGCTACACCGCCCGAATCCAACTGGACCAGCCCCACCCTCGGCCACAAGGCCGGCTCAACCCAACTCCTCGCCGACGACACCTACGCCCCTGTTTTCATCGAGGCCGACATCCCTCAAGGCTCCTACCTGAACTGGTCGATCCTCAACACCGCAGGTGAGGTCATCCCGGGCATGCAGGGCTCCAACGAACTCGTTGTCCCGCTCAATTTGCTGGACCACACCCTTGTGGATCAGTTCCGCCTACATCTCGAATTCAAAGGCGGGTCCGGAGGCATTCCTGAGGTACACTCCATCGTTGGCGACGGCGCCCATCGCGAGTCCTTCGTCACCAATCCTACCGCTCGCGGCTGGACGATGAGCGACGCCGCTTATATCACCGGCATCGGGGTGATGGGCATGGAAGTGAACTCCACCTTAACCTCCCCTTGGATGCTGGCCAATGCACCGCTCTACGATGTCATGTTGTCCGGGACGGTTTCCAACGGCCAAGTGCAAGTCCGCTTCCATCCTGACGAGGCGTGGACCAACGTCTCGCTGCCTTATGCTCCCGTTCCCGACCAAGAGACCGTGGGCATGCAAGCTCGGGTGGTGTCGCTGGTTCCCGCCGACGGCAACATGAGCAACTTCACCGGTTGGAACGTTGAAGACATGACCATGGACATGTTCGGTGGTCAACATCCCGCGCGCCCCACCCTGGATTTCAACCTCGACGAACGGTACGAATGGGGTGGTGAGGATGCACGGGTTGGCACCTGGGGATGGCAAGACCGCTTCGCCAACGGCGAGGAGCGAATGGAACTCACGCTGACCTCAGGCGCACCCAGCGATGCCCGCCTTTTGGTTCCCTCACAGGACCTGACTTCCTTCGGGTTCAGTTATGCGGCTGAAGCCGGAACGGTGCTTGAAGTGGCCCTGTTTGTTCAGAACACCTTGGTGGCCAACAGAACCGCCAACGCTTCAACGGCCGGTATGTTCCACCTCAACGGCAGCGAACTGGCCGAGTTCACCCAAGTCCTCGGCAACACCGGAAACTCGGTGAGCATCTTGGGGACGGACTTTACCGAGGCCCGCATTGAGGTTTCAGGCAACGGCGTTGCCGTCCTCGCCGGCTTGCGTGCCACGTATCATGCGTCCCACAACCTCGTTGCCGATGCGTCCTCCTCGTTTGTCATGGGCGTGAACGAGGCCCGAACCTCCGTCCAAAGCATGGGTGGTATGCAAGCGATTCCGCTTCCCTTCATGGCCGACCAGCGGGGCGGTCTCACCGTTGAAGTGGTCAGCCTCCAAACCTCGAGCACGGTCTTGCTGCAGGACGGCTCGATGGTCGACGCCGAGCAGGTGCTCACCCCCTCCAAGGAATGGCAGACCATCACGACCGAATACCAAGTCATCGGCGGGTCGATCACGCACCACCGGTTGGACGTGTACAGCAAATCACGGCAAGCCACCTTCCTCTTCCCTGCCGAAGGCGGTGGGGCGGCGGGATTGGGCGATGCCGACATGGTTGAGTTGCACCCAACCGACGCCATCCAAGTCTCCGAAGACGGCATGAACGTTATGACCAACATCACGTTCCGGCTTCGGCCCATGTGGGACGATGAAGCCCAATTGACCGCAACCTCTCGGTTGGTCTTGCAAAGCGGCGTTATCTCCGTTCCATTCGCTCACACTTGGGGGTCCACAGCTACACAAGGGTATGAGAACGACCTTGAAATCAAATCCGTTACCTTCTCAGAGGACGGTGTCGAAATGAGTCCGAGTCGCCAATACCTTCGCGGCGGCGAGTCAATGAACGTCTCCATCGCCGTTG
>NZEQ01000036.1 GCA_002689105.1 Verrucomicrobiales bacterium
TAAACCACGACATCGTCGTCAAAGGACGTATATTCCATTTCAACCACGGACTCATCTTGCCCGTAAATCTGCTCGTAATCAGGAATCTGTGCATCGATTTTCCAATAGTCGGGGACCGCTGGTTCTTCTTGGACAGGTGAACTGGTGATCAGACGAGCCGTGGTCAACCGCACGGGCTCAGGCGACACGACGAGGGCATCGGGTGCTGGAGGAGGCGGCGTCAGCGGCACGGGTCCAGGAGGAGGTGGCGTCGAGGGCACAGGGCCCGGAGGAGGTGGCGTCGAGGGCACAGGGCCGGGGGGAGCCGGCATCGGCGGAGGCGAAGGGGCTTCGTCAGCCGCATCAGGTGCCGGAGGGACCTCTTCCACCAGCGGGAGCTCAGGAACCGGTGGTGCAGCCGCCTCGGGGGTTGGTTCAGCGGCATTTTCAGGCTCAGGGACGGTTGACTTTTGCTCTGGTTCCGGCTCTGAGGCGGGCTCCGGTTCGGACTCCACCCCCGTTTCATCACCACGGGACAAAGATTCAGCGCCTTGGCTTGAGTCAAAAGGAATACCCGCTGCGAAACTTCCGATACCAAAGGGCAATCGAGAATCATAGACGTTGGATTCACCTTGGAATCCAAACGGCAGGCTACCCGCCGTCGGAGCGGGAACTTCCTCGTCTTCGAGCTCCTCTGGAGGAGGCTCTATTCCCTCAAGGTCGTACCATGCAGCGGCGGCATCGTCCAATCCAGGAACTTCCGTAGGCAACGTTTCACCGGACATGTCCTCAAGTGACAAATCCTTGCGGAGTTGACTCCCACAAGCGGGACAGGCCGTCCCACCCAAGGAAAGAAGTCCACAGATTTTGCACTCAAACATGAGTCTGCCTCGTACTACCGTTGTGGCGAAGGGACTTCAAGTCAACGCCATGTTGACCCGTTTCACTCTTCTTCTCCACGGAGCAATCCAACAACGATGCTCTTGGCATCGACGACCATTTCTTCGAGGCCATCCATTTCGTCGTCGACCAAGGCCTCTGCAAAGGATTTGCCTTTGCTTCGGCCACGGGACAATTGCCCGATGATGCTCAAGGTCGTGATACCGATCAAGATGAGTTTCACATAGGTGCCGTTGTCTTCACCGCCAACGATGAACACGAGGAGCATGTACAACGAGACGATGAACGTGGTAAGGATCATGATGGGGAATCCAGCCTTGAAAAATTCGTTAAACGATATCGGGTAACCTGCCTCTTCTGACATACCGGCCGTTACGACGTTGGCAGATGCACCGATCAGTGTTCCGTTTCCACCCAAACAAGCACCAAAGGCCAAGGCCCAAATCAACGGTCCGAGCAGGTAGTCTCCCAAATTATCAGCAATTTGGAGCACGATGGGGATCATCGTGGCCGTGTAAGGAATGTTATCGATGAAGGCCGAGGCAATCGCAGAGACCCAGAGAACGATGAGAATAGCAGCGGCCAGGCGAACGGTTTGGCCGTCACCGGTGTCGCTGCCAAAGAAGGCGATGGCTCGTTCAACATACTCGCCAATGAAAGCGATAACACCCATGTATTGGAGCGAGTGAACGAGGACAAACAAACCAGCGAAGAACAACAGCGTGGTCCACTCGACATGGTGGAGCGGTTCCTCGAGTTCGTGCCGGTCAGTTGCAAGCAACATCACGACCGCTCCAACCAGCGCAATCCAGGAGACCGCAATGTGCGTGATGGGGTGGAGGAAGAAGTTGATGATGACGAGAACGAGAATGGTTCCTGCGACCTTCAGCATGGCCGGGTCTTTGATGCCGTACTTCGACTCGAGTTCAGCAACATCCCGTATGCGACTGCCAGAAAATTCGTCTGCATAGTACCATTTGAGGAGCATGAAACTTGGGACGATGCACATGAGAATGCCGGGACCCATTTCGATGATGAAGTCGTTGAACGTGACACCGTATTGTGCCATATCTGCGTACCCGGCCTCCTCAATCTTTGTGGGGGAGAGGCCAGAACCNATCATGATGTTNGGAGGNTCGCCAATCATNGTGGCTGCGCCACCAATGTTGGAAAAGAGAACCTCAGAAATGAGCAGCGGAATCGGTTTGATGTCCANGACTTTGGCCAGTTGAATCGTCACCGGCGTTAACAAGAGCATGGTGGTGACGTTGTCAAGGAAGGCGGAAAGGACGGCCGTGACCGAACAAAGAATGACCACGAGTGTCCAAATCGAGCCGCCGCTCTTCTTGTAGGACAAGACAGCGAAGTACTCGAAGACACCGGTGTTTGACAAAACACCCACCATCACCATCATACCCAGGAGCAAACCGATGGTTTCCCAATCNATCATCGTGGTGACTTCAGCGAGGCTGAAGGTGTCGCCTGTGTCGTAATAGTTGAGGGCCAACATGGCCACGATACCGCCCACGGCGGCAGCCAATGTACGGTGAACCGTTTCAAAGATGATGAGGATGTAAACACCGATCAAGATGGCGAGACCTACGTAAACCGCTTGTGTCTCAAGGCCTTCTTTNATGTGAATATCAAGGCCAAGGCCGCCCCCTCCTCCGGCACGAGAGGGGTTTGCAAACATCATGGCACCGATGAACATCAGCAGTCCAAACGCAATTTGGCGACTTCGGTTGGTGAACAAATGCGAGTTCATAAACAAGCCTCGTTAACTTGTGGGGGTTGAATNCACCCTTTGACCCTTTGCTTCNCTCAGGATTACCTGCGCCACAAAACGCCAATGTTTCCTCGCTGTAAGACGAGGGTCGAACCGGTGTTTTCGGCAAGGTGATTCCACACGTCGCTCCGTTGCTCACGTTCAAAGAGACCCTTGTTGACCTTAATTTTCACGAGTTCGCGTGATTGCAGTTGTTGACGAATCTCTTCGAGTACAGTTTCGCTCAATCCAGCCTTGCCAATGCGAACACTGGGGCGAAAATCCCTCGATTTTGCTTGACGGAGCACATGGGTTGGAATCGTGCTCATCATTCTTCACCTTGGTTGTTGAGACGGTGGTGTTTTGGACCCCCGCCAAATCGACGTACACTGCCGCACTTCAAGCATGTTTTGATTCGCTGTCCATGTTTGATACGGACGCGGAATCTGTTGGAGTGGACGTGGTGGGCCCAACACTTCCTGCAAACGGTTTCTTTCCCTTCCGAAGGGATGGGAAGACGATGACGACGTGATGTCTTGACCAAATGGACCGCAGCGGCGTCGAGAACAATTGAGGGATGATCACGGGGTGTTTTCAACACACCCATCAGGTGGTTCTGTGCTTGAAGGGCAGCATGCCGTCTGTTCTGTTTTTTGGACGAACGTGTCTTTCTCCTGCGCCCCAAGAAACCACCTCAGTTGAGAACTGCAAGCAAGTCGGTGGTGATTTCATCGATGGCACGGTCACCGTTGACTCGGTGAAAAAGACCACGCTCATCGTACCAAGTGGCGAGCGGAGCTGTTTGTTCGTGATAGGCACCCAAGCGATTGAGGACAGTATCTTCGTTATCGTCGGCTCTCCGCTTTTCTTGATAGTTTCCGCACACACAACCGTCTTCGGGGACTGGGTTGAACACATCGTGGTAGACGGCCCCGCAATGACCGCAGGTTGAACGACCGCAAATGCGCTCGACGATGCGTTCATCCGGCACATCGATGGCAAGCACGTGGGTGATGGTCGTCAATTCTTGGAGGGCTTCTGCTTGAGGAATGGTCCTAGGAAACCCATCAAACATCACACCGTTGGTCGCATCATCTTCCTGAATTCGCTGCTCAATGAGTGCGAGAATAACCGCATCGGGTACGAGTTCGCCTCGGTCCATGTAGCCCTTGGCCTCCATACCAACACTTGTCCCAGCCTTTACGGCTGCCCGCAGCATATCGCCCGTGGAGACTTGTGGAAGGCCAGTGTGTTCCATGATTCGGTGTGCTTGTGTTCCTTTCCCTGCCCCGGGGGGACCAAACAATACAATGCTGCCCATGGTTGCGGGAGCACCTCCTCCCCTTCAAGATTGATGAATCAACCTTGGCGGTTGAGCCATTCATGACCGTAGTGTTGCCACTGCTCCATGGTCCATCCAGACGGCAGCCCACCCGGTGGAAGAGGCGGACCCTGTTGGGCCGCTGGGCTTGGAATCGGAGCAACGACCGGCGCGGGCTGAGGAACGGGTGCGGGTGTTGGCAAGGCTGGAAGCGCCTTGGATGGCGTGGGAGGCATACCTGCAGGAGGCATACCCTTGGGAACGGCAGCAGGCGGCATTCCTGAGGGCGGTAGACCTTGGGGCACCGCTGCCGGCATGCTGGGTAAATCCATGGATTGCATGATGGCCTGTGCGATTTCCTCGTCGCTCACCTCACCACTGGTGAGTTCATCAACAGCCGAACCGAGGTCCAGTGCTTCGTCCCTGCGCTCTCCGAGCATATCGGGATTCGCATGGGTGTTTGGAGCAACCAGTGAAGTGCTGTCGTCCTCCAATTCCCCTGATTTTTTCATTCGGCGGGCGAGGACAACACCTCCAAGCAACAAGACGGCGACGATCGCACCGCTGACGGCGGGCGGGAGGATATTGAAGAGACCGCTTGACCCTTCTGCGATTTCAACGCTGACGACTTGTTCCAATGTGGAGATTTGTCCCTCGCTGGTGGTGAGGTTGATCAAAAGTTGAGATGCTCCCCGTTCAACGCCATCCAACGGTGAAAGCGTCACAGCAACTTCCAGTGTGGCGCCAACAGCCAGGCCGCCGACGGAGGAGGGCTCAATGGTAACCGACCAATCTTGACGTTCAATCTCCTCTTTGTCCAAAAGGACCGCCGTGAGGTCGCCGTTGAGGGGCGTGTTACCATCGTTTCGAATGATGAAAGTCTCGGTTCGACCGTCCGTTCGTGAAATGCCCTGGAGCAAACCTTCCCCGTCTTTCAGAGACGTGATGTTTCCAAAAGACGACGGTAGAACACCAATTGAGACAGATTCTGAGGCTTCAACGAATCGCCCGCTGTTGGTCGCATTGACCTGAATCAGAATCTCAAAGGCGTTGTCCGATACCTCGGTTTGCGGCGGTGGAACAAGCCCAAATCGAACGATTTTTTCCTCCCGGGGTTCAAGGTAAACCGTTGGGTTCGCAAAACCAACCGACCAACCATCGGGCGCAAGACCGTGTGTCCAAGTTAAACCAAGATTGGTATTTCCTGTGTTTTTGACCACGAACTCTCCGTAGGAGAACACATCGGAAACCACCGTGTCGATATGGTTACCAGTGGGCGGCGTGAGGGAAACCCCNAACTCGTCTTTGACCACAAGCGTGGTTATGTTTTGACGGAAATTCGAGAGCGTGCGCTCGGTGCGAATAGTGAAGCCATTACTGTCGCCTTCTTCAGCCGTGAAGGGCACACCAAAAATCAAGCGAACATTGGTTGATTCTCCAGCATCCAACGAGAGCGAAATACGACGCGTGTCTTGGTCATCACCATGAGAGAGTTGGATGGCCCATTGAGGATTATCGGGAAGGACCGAGACATCGAGGTCGATGCCGATGTTTCCGGTGTTTTCAACCGTCATGTTGAGATGCAATTGTTGGCCGCTGTCCACCGCAATGTCCGATGAGAGATGATTCGGTCCAACCGGCCCGTTATCGTCGTTCAGATGAACATCAAAGGATTCCTGAGGCAGGACGGTGATGGTGACGCTTTCGGTGAAATTCATTGACGGGTCGGTCAATGAAGTCACGTAGCACGTGACGGTATCGGTATCACCTGCAGCGGGAACTCCATCGGCCACCAGTGGAACAAACACTCGAATGGACATCGGCAGATACTCCAAGATGTTCAACGGTTCGAAATCCAACTGCGATGAGTTGGAGGTACCAAGCATNACTTGCCAACGTTGTTCGGAAATGCAATCGATGCTGTATTGGGCTGGAGCGTTTCCAGTGTTTCTGACGGAGATGGAGAAGACGCTGGACTGCCCCGGTATCGCTTCGAGACCGATGGTTCCAGCCGCNACCACTTGCACCTGGTCCAACTGTTCAACTTCGATGGTGATGCGCTGGGTATGGGCCACTGTGGGCTGGTATTCGTAGCGAGCAGTGATCTCAACCACATAGGTTCCAGACCGAACATAGCGAGGGTTGCTCGGGTCTGACGTTAAGTCAGCGTCGATGTCTTCCAGCCGCAAATTAAGGGATTTGTTCGCAGCATCCGTTCCTTGGGCGGTGAGCGTAAAGGTCGTCGATTCGTTGAAAGAACGGGTCCACAAATCTGGACTTGGAAGGAAGAAATCCTCACGACCCGGCACGGGAATCTGTACCATGGTGGCAGAGAGCAGAACCGATTGGTTTCCCGTTCCTTCATGAAGCACGGAAAGTGGCACATCAATGCCGGAATCGTTGCGAACATCGAGAATCATTTGGGCATTTGAGGCGCGCTCCTCAGGAGATTGGGGTAGCGTGCCGTCATCGTTTTCCACCACCACGCGAACACCGAGCGCCATGACTTCGATGTCTTCGACCCAGATGTTGTTGTCAACACCGGTGGTGCCGTCGTTCATTTCCGAAACAGCGTTGCTCGTATCGATGGACAATCGCAGGCTGTGAAGGCCNGTCGTGGTGAACTGGTGGAAGATGGTGTAGGAATCGATCATTCCTGGGCCCAGAGCTGGCCGTGAAGCCGTCGCCAGCGTGGTCTGTGCAGTGGTGTCTTCGAGGATGATGTCAAAGGGAGCGGTGGTGCTCGTTCCTTGGTTCACCCATGCGAGACGAATCGAAATCAAATCGTCCTTGAGCGGGTTCTCGGAAGAGGCGAGGATGCTGCCATCAAAGACCGCCAAGTCGGGTTGTGGTGTCGGGGTGGCGAGGGCGCTCATCACAAGGGCAAAGTCTTGGTCCGTACCGCCACGATGGAGCACTTTGATGATCCAATTGCCAGAGCCGGAGCTGAGGGTTCCTGGGGCGACACGAATTCGCTCAACATTGTTGACGTCATCGGCTGTGCCGCCGGTGGTGGAATAGCCTTGAGAAAAGTCGTTTCCGAGCCATTCATTGCCGTCCGGGTCNACCAAAACAAGGTCGAGGTTGTTCACCAGTCGAGCCTCGGTTTGAGCAGCGTTGGCGCTACCTGCTTCGTCGGTCCATGCCAACGTCAAATCCATGCCATGGCTCGGGTCGATGGAAAAGGAATACAGCAAACCAAATCCGGGAGCGAGAACTTTACGGTCGTCAAAGAAGGTGTTGAGTGCGGTTGAACCGTCCATCGGAAGGACCGTCCGCTCAAGGTCAACTTCGCCCCAACCCTCGGCTGCATTCGGAATGTCCGCTGTCCCNAAATCGCGAGCACCGTTGATCATGGCTGCCTTGACCAAAGAACTCGAAGGAGCAGAGACACCGGCTTGTTCTCGAATGAATTCTCGGGTGAGACTCGCCACGCCCGATGCGATGGCCGTGGCTTGAGAGGTGCCGCTAAGGGCCATGTAATACGAATTACCGTCGGCATGCGTTCCCGTCAGGCACGANGGGCCTGCTGGGTTTCTCGCTTCCTCTGCGAGACCGGAACAGATCCCCACACCCGGAGCCACGAGGTCAGGCTTGATGCGTCCGTCCAAGCTTGGTCCAAGAGAGGAGAAGTTGACCACTGAACCGACGGCTGGCGTCCCCGATGCACCCGTGGTGGAGGCGCCGATGGCGATGACGTTCTTTGCGGTGCCAGGCGAGGAGACCTGAGAGGCACCGGAAGTCCCACGGTCACCGACGGAGAACACGGGCGTCAGGTCCTTGCGGTCGTGAACGAAGATGTCAACCGAACGTGCATCGGCGGTGTATTGACCGTAATTTCCGTTCAAACCCCATGCGTTGACCGAAATGCGAGCCGTCATTTGTTCGGCATCCCTCAGCATGTCGTAGATTGAGCCGATTCGCCCAAACGTTCCGGTGGGGTCGTGTTCAAGGGCGTACATCACAAGGTTTGCTGAAGGTGCGACACCCCGTGCGTCTGAGTCTCCTGTCCCGTTGCCCAAGACGGAAACGGCGATGTGGGTGCCGTGGCCGCTGTTCGTGTCAGCCGGAGAGGGGTCAAGGCCAAATTGGGTGTAGGTTGCAGCAACACGCCCGGTCAAATCCGGATGATTCTGGTCCAAACCGGTGTCGGCGATGGCGATCATTTCACCTGAACCGTCAAGGGTGAACGTGGCGTTGTTGGCCACGTTTTGCACACCGGCAATCGACCACGCAAGGGCGTTGTGAACTCGCCATTCAGAGGTGGGCTCGGTCCAAAGAACTCGCCCGTCATGTGCCAGATGATGAACCAAAGAACGAGCGGCGGTCGCCTCAACAGCCACCAAACACATCCATGCATCGCATGAAGCTTCAACGGCACCATAGCGCACCATGTCGGTTGCCAGTTCAGCATAACCGCCTACGGCCAAATCGGGCGTGGGGATCACGGCGAGGGCCGCGTGGGCGGAGGGTTGGTCCAGAAGAGAGGGGGCCAATCGCCAACCGGGTTGATGATGGCCTACCCAGCGAACGGCCTGCTCCTCCTGCAGGACTGAAAAATCAGCCTGGTTGGTCTCCGAAAGACGGACAAGCCATGCTTCATCGTGCAGGACGTCGAGAACCGTCAAGTCGTGTTTGACCACCAATTCATCCAAGGCGGTTCCATCGGTTTGGTGAAGCTGGATGATGGCCATGCCGGTATGGGAAGCATCGTGGGCTCGCCGTAATTCCATCGGCGTTTCTGGACCCTCTCCAAGAAGGGGGTCAAAACTACCCGAGGCCATGTGAATCATGCCAGTGGATTCCATAAGAGGCGTTGAAACGACGCTCGCGGCGGGCATACTCTCCCAAAGCGACGCAGCCAGTTCAAGTCGTTCAGATTCTGCGTCCAATTGGAGCACGGTGGCTTGGGTTTCAGAGGATTCCCCCGATGCTTCTGTCGTGGCCATCACCGCCACCGAAAGAGGTGTTGATACCATCAGAAAAAGTACGAGCATGAGCGAGGCTCGCGAAAGCATGAACCTCGGACACATGGGACGCTTTTGAAGGAACCTCTTCGCTGTGTTGCAGAGAAGGACGAACCGCTCACAAACCGTTGTAGGCTGAAATCGCCGCATCGGTCTTTGCCACCGATGTTTTCCAATCCGCCTCAGTACCCATCAGCGCTCGAATGGCGTCAACGTTTTCGGGGATAACATCGGATTCCTGATGAATGGCTTGGAAGTAGTAAAGGGTGTCCCCGTCGAGTTTGACACCGTCTTCCCACACGAAAATTTCGTGAAGATCGCCCCACTTACGGCCGATGTCTCGTGCGTATTCCATGACCTCAGCGGTTGTGGTGATGTTGGTTTCCCCGCCGTTCATGATGATGATTCGAGGATTTGAGCGCCACATTTCCAGGACGCTTTCCGTGGTCAAGCCGTGACCTTGTGGCAGGAAGGCGACGATGGAATGGCAATGCATCAGGGTGGTCGGGACGGCCACAGCCATGGAGTTGATGTCGATTTCGGGTTTGACCGTCATGACGTCAGGGCCGTGATGCGAAGGCACCTTGAGGACAGGCTTGATGGCGTTGATTGGGCCCTTCTTTGAATCACCAGGATCGGCAGCACGTCGAATCATGGTGCATTCGACTTTGAGTGAACCGCAGTGTTCGTAGAGCGGAACGAGGGTACGAGACAGCCCCGTAGTGTTGCAGGAGACGACCCGGGTACCTGCAGCGTTCATGTTCTCGGTGTGGTTGGCGGACGAGGTGTAGGACATACCGGCCATGGCGTGCTTCTCACCGCCTTGGAAGATGTACTTCACGTCGGCATTGACATACGCCTCCTTGTTAGCTGCCCCAACCTTACCTGGAGAACAATCAACCACGACATCAGCGATGGCGAGGAGGTCATTCAGGCCTCCATGGCATGTGTAGCCAGCCGGTTCAAAAGCAGCGATTTTCTCCGCATCGTTGTAGGTGCAGTAGAGAGGGTAGCCCTTGCGAACAGCGAGGTCGCAGCCAAAGGAAGGTCGGGTTTTCGTGACCCCGATGATTTCCATGTCGTCCTGCGCATCCACCGCATCTGCAACTCGCTTTCCGATGGTTCCGTATCCGTTGATGGCGACTTTGATGGTCATGACCTTCTCCATGCTTTGCTCATGAAGGCCGTCAATAAAGGCTTCTTCACCGTCCGAAGACATCTCCCTTTGGAAATCAAAATTCGGCGGTCAAGACAACAGCAGTGTATTTGTGTAAGGGGCACGACCAAGGGCCATGGCGGGTGTTTCCGAGGTCGTCTTGCGCTCGATGAACATCAACGAAAAATTGGGCCCGCGACTTGTTGCTGCTGCCGAACAAAACGCCATTCTCCGAATCGGATGGACAAACGCTGGCGACCCTGTTCCAAAAAACGGGGAACTTGGCCTCTGCCCTGCCCTCCCAGAAGGGGCACGCTTGCGAGCCCTCGGTGTTCTCGGCTCATGGGTGGCGGCCTTCGGTAGCGGGGGCTCCTTCACGTTGCAAGGCGATGCTGGAAGTTTTCTTGGAGCCGCCAATCAAGGAACGACCGTTCACTGTGAACGAATGGCAGGCCACTTCACCGGGTACATGATGCAAAGCGGCTCAATCACCGTTCTCGATGGCTGTGGCAACGACACAGGCGCTGAGATGCAGGGCGGACACATCATCGTTCGAGGCGCCACAGGCGCTCGAGTTGGTGGAGGGATGAGCGACGGTCTCATCGTGGTCCACGGCGACGTTGGTCCCGACCCTGGAGCAGGCATGCGTGGAGGCCGCATCGTCGTAAACGGACGGTGCCCTGCGCCACCTCCGGGTGTGTTGTTGCGGCCGCTAACCAAGAAGGAAGTTTCAGAGATTAACGGACTCATTGAGGATGAAAGCATGCACGTGCCCTCGGATGCCGTTTGTTTGGTTCCTCAAGAAGGACTCCACATTGAGTCAACCGGTTTTTCAGTCTCGTCCGATGACCTGTCCAACGTTGGACTCACCAGCGAAGAGCCCCCTTTGAGAACCTACGAAACCGTGGACACCGTGGCGTTGATCGGCCTATCCGAAGAGGTCCAATCGCTCGCCATTCCACTTCCATTGCTCCCTTGCATCGATTCTGGCGCCACCATGCAAGCCTCCAAAGAAAACCCTGAGGCTGTCCACAACGTTCTCAACCGCCACCCAGCCATGGTGATGGAACAACCACGGGCGGTTGATGTGTTGATGGTGGCCAGAGAGAACCTCCTCGACATCCGTGAAGCGCTTCCCTCCGCCGGCGGCTTTGCCATCGATTTACAGAACCTACCGCCCATGGATGCCGAAGAACTTGACGGGCTCATGGTCGCCTTGCGGTCCATGGCTAAGGACAATGTCCCCGTGACATTGGTTGAAGCCATTAGCCGAGTCCAAGTCCTTCACGCCCGGGCAGCCCACCACAACATCGACCTTGCCATGGCCCGCATCGAAGACGGTTCAGGTCTTTCGGAGGCTTCGGCTTTGCCCATGACCGGGCGTTCGAAAAAGGAACACCTCAATTCCGGTCAAACACAGACCGGGTTCCTGCTCGGCTTTGCAGCCAGTGGTCACGACCTCGCTGTCCTTATGGCGTCGGGTGTTGATGTCGTGAGTTGTGCAGCGCCCATGGCCGACACTGAAGACATCGCTTACTGGTTGCAGGGAACACAAGAAGACTTGGCGAATGAACTGCGCAGGGTTGGCGTGAAGAGCATTGACATGCTCCAGCGCAAGCATCTGCGAGCGCTCAACCACGAGACAGCTGCGGTCAGTGGACTCCGACTTGCGGGATACGAACGACCGCTCCCTCATTGGTTTGCTAGGTGATGCTCATGCCAACCATCTCCGTGCCACAATCTCTCTTGCGTTCCCTCATGGCTCAGCAAGGATTTGAACACGATGTTGCGTTGGTCAACGAACAACTCCCTCTTTTGGGAACCGACATTGACGCATGTACGGATGAACAGTTGGACATCGAGATCTTTCCCGACAGACCCGACCTCCTCAGCGGAGAAACCTTGGCCGTTGCCATGGCTAATTTCCTCCACAATGCCCCTGCAAAACCCCACTTGGAGGTAGGTAAAAGTGGCATCACCATGTCCGTTGATGCCAGCCTCAAATCCATCCGGCCCGTAATCTACGGAGCGGTCGTAAAAGGCGTTCACATTCCGGATGACGAAGAAGAGCGAGAAGTGTTCATCAAAGGACTCATGGACCACCAAGAGAAACTCCATTTCGCCCTTGGTCGTGGCCGTCGTCGAGCCTCCATCGGTGTGCATGACCTCGCCAAACTTGCTCCTCCTTTCCGCGTGGTTTCTGTACCGGCCACCCATCGATTCGTTCCGTTGGCTTGTGAAGAGGCCATGAGTGTTTCAGAAATTCTTCAACAGCACCCCAAGGGTGTTGATTATGCTCACCTTTTGCAAGGCATGACGGCCTTCCCAATGATTCTTGACAGCAACGATGACGTGTTGTCCTTCCCTCCAATCATCAACGGCGACCATACCACGGTGACGCATGAAACCAACGATTTCTTCATCGACGTGACGGGATGGGACGAGCGGGCCTGTGAAGCCTCATTGATGTTGATTTGTCTCCAACTTGCCCAGCGAGGAGGTACGGTCCAGTCCGTTGAAGTTACGACCTGTGATGGTGAGGCCCTCTCAACACCAATGGGCGATGGACAGCAACACGCCGTCCCAGAGGAATTGGTGGAGCAACTTCTCGGTCGTTCGTTTACTGACGAGGAACTTCACAAAGCGATTCAACGCATGGGGGGCCAATTTGATGGGCGACGTCCNGCCCCTGCTGATGCACCAGAGCGCACCGACAAAATGGCCATNGCCAGTGCNGGAACCTCTGAACTGCTGTTCACCATGCCACGCTGGAGGTTTGACATTCTTCACCCGGTTGATTTGATTGAAGAATTGGCCATCGGCCACGGGTANGAAGACCTTGGTGAAGACTTNCCAANAGCGCCATTGACNGCTCTGNCCCGAGAAGACCACCACTTGCGCCGCCGCCTTCGTGAATCGATGCAAGGCTTGGGCATGGTGCAAATTCAATCGCTCACCCTCTCNAACCAAGAGGACCAATTCACCAACATGCGCTGGACACCCAACCATGAGATTACGGCCATCACCAACCCCATTACGGTGGACCACACCATTTTGCGACAACACCTCCTTCCTGGGTTGCTGAAACTCTTAGCCACCAATCGGCACCACGACCTACCGCAAGCCGTCTACGAACTCGGAACGGTGGTTCGAGACCATCGCAATGAGGACCGATTGGCATTCCTTACCGCCGAGCGAAGTGGCGGTTTTGCTGCCGTCCGTGGCCGAATCCAGGCCTTGTGCACGGACCTCGGTGTCAAGGAATGGTCGGCTGAGCCGCTGGCCCAAGGNGACGGGCCATGGCTTGCCGGCCGAGGTGCAAAATTGGTCATCAACGGACAATGGGTCGGGTGTTTTGGAGAACTTGACCCTGCCGTTGCCTCACAGTACGACTTACGAGTCCCACTCAACGGTGCTGAATTGGATGTGACGGCCTTGATGTCAGCGATTGAGGACCCTGTCTGAGGGATGCTCGTGTGCGGTCGTTTCGCTCTCTCAACACCGTTGCAAGAACTGGCAAAAAGGGTGGAAGCGGAGCCGCTCTCTGACCTCACGCCCTTCGAGCCATCATGGAATGTAGCACCTCAAACCTTCATCCCCGTCGCTACAGAAGCCGGCGTGCACGGGGAAACGTCTGTTCCACGGCATTTTCGACTGATGCAGTGGGGTTTCCGCCCTTCGTGGTCCAAACCATCCCAGCGAGAACCGATCAACGCTCGAAGCGAAACCATGCATGAGAAACCGATGTTTCGACGCGCAGCAGCCTCCAGAAGAGGATTCGTTCCTGCCGATGGTTGGTACGAATGGATGACCACGCCTCAGGGCAAGGTCCCATGGTACCACCATCGAATGGATGGGCGTGTGGCTCTGATGGCGGTTTTGTGGGAAACGTGGACCAGCAGCGACCAACACATCGAATCTTGTGCGCTCCTCACACAGCCAGCAAACGATGATTGCAAAGAGGTTCACGACCGAATGCCGGTGTTGCTCNACGCCCACGATGTGGATGCGTGGTTGACATCCGGNGCCCTTCCAAGTCAACCTGCGACNGGCGTCATTGACCGANACCCCGTGTCTCGGGATGTCAACAGCGTCAAAGTNAACCACNCTGGCTTGGTAAANCCATTACCGGGACTTTTCAATCAAGCNTATGGGGAGTAAGTTCCGTCTTGATTTTTGGTGTGCGGCGTGGGTTCGAAAGAACCGTCTGCGCGTCGTTTGTAGTGGTAACCATCGGTGTGATGAACCCAAGTGAACGCTTCCTGCNNCTCAACNTCTTCCTCNGANTCAGTGANTGCTTCCGAGGGAGAAACAGAGGCTNCTGCTTCTGCGGTCACACCATCGTAATGGACGGATTGATCNGTGGCCGCCTCAACTTTGTCAGAACCGCCTCCAAAGAGAGCAAGNGCATCTTTGTAAGCCGCNGAATCGGTTTGAACACCGCCTNTTGCNTTNGGGTCTTCACCCCGCTTGTAAACAACAGGCGCTGGCGGGGCCTCTTCGATTTGTGCCACGGGTTCCTTTTTCTTGAACGGCCAAAAGGGAGGCATGCTTCGCCCATTCACCCTTTCTTCATGAAGCCACCGACATGGACCTGTTCATCAAAGGGAGTCATTGATAGGGGAGAGCAGCGAGCAAGAATCATGAGGTGGGCGTTTCTTCTCATCGTCTTCCTCTCCCACCTGGCCCTGCCNNTTGTTTCTGGCGTAGCGATGAACGGCGGACGAGAAAATTCGAACTTGGAATTTACAGCTCCCGATGAGGTCTATGTCCACCAGAATGAAACGGTGAGCACGTACGTCACCGTTCACAACAAAGCTGACCAAAACCAAGCTTTCACCATTGAACCGCTCTCCCTGCCNAATGAACTGAGTGTTGTTGGTTTGCCCAAAACTGAAGTTCTGGTGCCAAACCACCTGAAGCAAATGGCGTTTGGCATTCAAGCAGATGTAAATGCNCCGTTTCAAAACTACACCGTTTCATTCTCCATAACAAGCGACCTTGATGCGACCGTCAATGAAACGGTGGTGATGGNGGTCCATGTCGTCCCGTGGTCCAACCTGAACTTTGGTGTCGACGATTTCATCGCCTTCACCGTGGATGAACTGGTCCGNACCTCGGTAGCTGTGAANCTNACCAATAACGCCACGCAGAGCGACGATGTCACCTTCAATCTCTACACGTCTTCNAACTGGAATTGGGGATGGGACATGGTGAACACAAACGGACCGGAAGCCTACATCACCATGGCACCCGATACCCTCTCCTACGTTTACCTCTGGGTGGATATCCCCGCTGTCGTCGATGGTGCCCCGCTCGCTGGAACNGGCCCACGATTCACCCTGTCTGCTGTTTCGGGNNTGGATAAGGCCGTTTCGACCTGGAATTTCGATCTCCTCATGAACGAAAAAAGGAACGTGAGCATTGATGAAATTGAGACCTCAACCGAAGTTGCACCAAATCAAGACGTTCGTGTCAACGCTGTGGTTCGTAACGTTGGCAACACCCCCAACACCCTCAACATCACGCTCCAGGGTTTGACCGCCAGCGGCGAACCGCTCTCGAGCATGGGTCCGGCCGACCGCTTCAACGACAGCGGTTGGGTCGTCGCTCTCTTTGGAGGATTGGAAGGTGTCGTGCTTCAACCCAATCAATCACGGGTCATCGAAATCGGTTTCCTTGCACCCAATGAGTTCCAAGGCGAGATGCATGTCGAGTTGCAAGTGTTTGCCAGTGGAGCAAAAGCCAACACCATGACGGCCAGAACCGTTGCCGTCATCAATCGAACATCATCTGCAACGCTGACCTACGAAGCATCAGGTTGTCAGGCGATCAACCCCAATCAGACATGCGATGTAACCTTCAGCGTTGAAAACACGGGAAATTCCTACAATTCATTCCTCCTCAGAGATGGAGGGACATCCGATGGATTCACCCTCAAACTGCCGAGCGAAACTCTTCTCCTCCAGCCCAACGAAATCAAAACCTTCACCACCGCAACCATCCAAGCATCGCCCGTAGCCATGGCGTTCACTTTGGGNGAATCCACGATTCAAATNTTGGATGATACCGGCTCGGTCGTNGATGAGGTGTCCGTCTCGACAAAGGTCGCTCCCGTCATCAGTTGGAGTTTCCGAAATGTCGAGGAGCAAGTGAACGCCAAAGGCAGATTATCCATCGCCATGGAGGTTCGAAATGAAGGAAACGCCGTGGATGGACTGATTGTTCAACTCCAATCAAGTCATTCCGTGGACATGGGNTTCATTCCNCCGGACATTGCCGTCTATGAAGAGGGGGTCGAATATCCCCGCTCTTTTGAAATCAATGACATCCCCCTCAATTCGAATTTCACCATTCGAGCCTGGGTTCAACTTCCACAAGACCAATCCACCAACGGCACCGTCTATGTGAACACCACCATCCGTTCCCGGCTTTCTCCCGAACTNCCCTTTGTCCACACCAGCACCGGTGACTACCTCGGTGTTTCGTGGCAACCTCAACCGAATTCAGACGATGGNATTGATTGGGGTGGCATGGCCGATACAGTAGCCCTCTACGTGAAGGCGTGGTGGGGCGTGGTTGCCAGCATCCTTGTGGCAGGGATTATCATTTACAAGGCCGTGATTGACCGAGAACGTCGGCTCGAACAAGAAGGAACCTTACCCTATCAACAAACGGAGAACTCGGCTGATGATTGGATGAGTCAGTACAAGGAGAAAGAGGTCGCTGAGATCCCCACCGCAACCGTTCAACCCACACAAAGCGTTCCCAAGGAGGCCTACGAGGCCATGTTCCGCCACCAGCACGGTGCACCCGAACCGAGTCGAACACCGGTCGATACCAACCTTGTCTCAGCCGCTACCGTTGTGCTTGATGCCAGAACTCAAGAAGCAAAGAAATCGCAGGCGGATTCTCTTCTCGAGTCCATTGAATCGGGAGACCGACATCAACCGCTCGAAGCCAACCGTGAGATCTTGCCAGTCAAGGAGGAGAATGTTCCGCTTCCTTCTTCAAACAACGAGCCAAATGAGCCGATGGACGATTTGGAGTTTTGAGGCGAGACCATGCTCGTTGGCATTGATGAAGCAGGACGTGGCCCGGTTCTGGGGCCATTGGTCATCGGCATATGCAGCATCCCAAGAGAAAAAGAAACGTTGCTGATTGAAGCCGGCGTGAAGGACTCCAAAGATTTGACACCACGGAAGAGACGGGAACTTGAAACGTGGTTCAATGAAACCAAAAAGGAGCACGGATGGTTTGGAGCCACNGTTAGNCTTTCGGCGGAGACCGTGGATCTCGCCCTTCAGAACAACGGCCTNAATTGGCTTGAAGTCGATGGATTTCGTCNAGCCNTAGAGATGATACCCAANAAGGAGAACTTGCACATATTNGCCGATGCCTGCGATGTCAATGCAGAACGATTTACGAAACGCATTCTCTCGGAATTGGACCAGTGGCCTTGGCCGGAAAGCCAAATGACTTCAGAACACAAAGCAGACACGCGATATCCAGTGGTGGCCATGGCCAGCATATTGGCCAAAGAGGAGCGAGATCGAAGCATCAACGCCATGAAGGAACGGGTTGGATTCAATGTGGGTTCGGGATACCCAAGCGATCCCCACACCAAAGCTGCACTGAAGGACCTCGTGTTGCAATCTGGCATCGATGTCGATGTTCGTTGGGGTTGGGCGACCGTCGAGAGATTTTGGGAAACACACCGAGAAGGAGAGGTGCCCGTGAGAGGACAACAACGGACGGTGCAACAACGACTCTTCCAACCAGAAGATACACGCATTTCTTGAAGGGGTGTCGTTTGGTTGAGTTGAGCGACATGGAATGGAGTCCAGATGAAGAAACNCTGAACCTCATCCGGCATGTTGCTTTGCAAAACGCCCTCGAATACGAAGGAAAGGCAGCCATTGGTTCAGTCATTGGTAGAATCATGGGGATGCGGGACGACCTCAAGCAACACGGCAAGGCCGTGACCGGGCTGGTGGCCAAAGAGGTCGGTGAGGCCAACCGCATGGCGGGCGAGGAAGGATTGGATGCCGTTCGAACCGTTCTGGAAACAGAGGCACCCCACCTTCTTGAGAAACGTGAAACCAAAGCACGACGAGAAGGGCTTCCTGATTTGAACAACGCCACAAANGGCAAGGTTGTGTTGCGCTTTGCACCCAATCCAAACGGACCCCTCTCGTTTGGCCATGCACGAGGTTTGGTCATCAACAGTACGTATCGCGAAATGTACGACGGAGAATTCATCCTACGATTTGACGACACGGATACGAAGGTCAAGCCGCCGATGCTTGAAGCCTATGAGCAAATTCAAGAAGAAACCGAATGGCTGACCGGCCGTAAACCAGACCGCGTGGTGTACGCATCGGACCGGATTGAAACCTACTATGAACATGCAGCGTCGATGTTGGAACAAGGCTTCGGCTACGTCTGTCGTTGCAGTGCTGAAGAATTCAAAGAACACCGTATTTCGAAGTCAAATTGTCCCTGTCGGACGCAAACACCGCAGGATAACANGATCTTTTGGAACCGGATGCTGAAGGGGAATTTCAAACCAGGCGAGGCTGTTGTCCGGGTCAAAACCGACATGACCCTCAAGAATCCAGCCCTNAGGGACTGGCCTGCGCTGCGATTACAGGACACGAAGACCCACCCTCATCCTCGCCCAGAGGTTGGTTCAACCTACGTCGTGTGGCCGTTACTCGACTTCCAAAGCGCTGTAGAAGACCATCTTCAAGGCGTCACCCACATCATTCGTGGAAAAGACCTGATGGATTCGACCCGCAAACAAACCTTGCTCTACGAACACTTTGGATGGACCTACCCTGAAACCATGTATTGGGGTCGAGTCAAAGTCCACGAATGGGGTGGTTTTTCGACGTCTCAAATGCGAGGAGATATTGAAAATGGAAAGTACACCGGCTGGGACGACCCACGCCTCCCCACCCTTGCTGGATTGAAAAAGCGAGGGACGCAAGCACTGGCCCTCAGAAATTTCTGGCTCGAATTGGGNATCACGCAGAAGGACATCTCCGTCCCCTTGGCCACCCTCTATGCACACAACACCAAGGTTGTTGACGACGACGCTCCTCGGTTGGCCTTTGTGAGGCATCCCGTATCCTATGACCTGATTGGTGAATACGAATCTAAACTCGATTTGCCGGTTCATCCCAACCACCCTGACATGGGTGTTCGCCGATGGAACATCGGGAAAGGGAAAATTTGGCTNGAGGGCGATGACCTCGGCAAAATGGACGTCCGATTGAAGGAGTTCGCCGATGTNGCACTTCACGACCGAGAGGCCCGGCTGGAAAGCATAGAGCGTAGCGACAAGCGACCGATTGTGCACTGGCTTACCGACCAGAACAGCACCGATGGCGTACTTGTTGGCACCAAGGACGACACAAATTTTCACATNGAAGGGAAAATGGAACGCCATAAGCACGCTGTTGGCACCATCGTCCAACTCGAACGCGTCGGTTATGCTCGCGTGATGCAGGACGGAAGCCTCATGCTCTGCCATGAAGACCTGCAGGACGATTGAGAAGCAAGAACCAAAACCCGCAACCCTTCTGGGACGGTTATGGGAAAGACCGTAGCCGACCTCACGCTTGATGATGAACACATGACCGTGGGTGTTTCAGACACCCTTCAGGAAGCCGCTAAGCGCTTGTTGACCATCTCCGGCGGCATCGTTGTGGTCCTCGATGATGACCAACGTGTCAAAGGCGTCCTCGGTCAACGCCAACTCATCAAAGCCCTCAGCGAGGGNGTTGATGCGGCTTCTGCACAATGCCATGAACACATGGAGATGGACTTCATGCAAGTNGAACTCAAGGATTCCATCAAGGGTGTCTTGGCAGACATCAAAACCAGAAGCCCACAGGCTGTTGTGGCGGTTGATGAGAACCAAGAATTCGTGGGTTACTTCTCGCCTGGTGATTACCAGGAGGCCGTTCAACTCGTGGCCAATTTGAAGGGCCTCACGCTNTGATCAAGCCACGAGTTTGATGACTCGCTGGCAACCGCTNCANTTGAACCGGTGAGGACGTTCATCGGTGGTCACAGCGTTCATGGTTTGGCATGCTGGACAAGGTATCTTTGGATGGTTGGCTCGCGCCGGATTGCGAGGACCACCAACAAGTCGAGGACTGGCGATGGCGGTCACCAGCCAAATCAGCGCAATTGCTCCCAGAGCCGTACCAATGAACACCGGTGGATAACCGAACAAAGTCACCAGCAGCACCAAGGGAACCAAGACCAGTTCAACATAGAGATAGGTGCGACGGCGGGAACGGGTCAAGCGAAGACCAACGACAAAACTGACCAGCAGGCCCACGAGGGTCAACACCGACAAGGAGAGCGGCGCGTAAATCAGGTTGGCCGTGGGCAGGGTTGACAAAGCAAAATTCTCAGATTGGTCCAAATCTTCTCCTTCGAGGTGAATACGGTCCCCCCAAGGCAGGCGGGATACCGAGAAGTCAAAAGCCGTTGATTCTCGAACGATGCTGTTGCTCAAGGCGGTGAGCGAAGAGGAGCGAGCATCGAGTGTGAGGGTGAAATCACTCCAAAGTGGAGCAGGTTGCACGACGATGAAATTCCTCAGCAAATCAATTCGCTTTCCATCTTCAACGACTTCTGTGGTGGAAAATCGGAGGGTCACTGGNTGATTGATGACGCCGGACTGNCCGTTGAGGTCAACTTCAATTTTCAGTTCGTTGAACGCACGGAAATCACCAAGCANTTCTTCGGTGTCNAGTCCCAATCCGGCGTTCATGTACATCGGACCCAGGTTGACCATCTGACGTTCAAATTCCGCAAGCTCAACATCCTCAACAAAGCGACTTACTCGGTCTTCATCCGTCACCGGACCGGCAGTAAACGCACGGAGCATCGGTGATAGTGCAGGGTTTTCATCGCCGATGTGGTCCATGCCCCAACGCATCCAAAAGGCGATTTCATCATCGACGGTGATGGAGGTCACTCGCTCGAGCATGAGCCCGCCGTCTCGGTTCTCAAGCGTCATTCTGATGTCAAGGATCATGCTGCTTCCCCCACCGTCGGTACGCAGAGGTTCATCCGGTGGATAGTAGGTACCCGTGCCTCCACCTGTATCGAAGGTCTCAACGGTGTAGGTGGTCGAACCACGCAGTGATGGTTGACCAGGTTGGAATTGCAATTCAACCTCGACATTGATGGTTTCTTCNCCNCCNGCNGCCCCNGTCCANGTCCANGTNACNCGAACCGTNTCNCCNACNGCNGTTTCAATGGGGTCGCCGGANACNGGNNNNCCGTTNACNTTCAGNGTNATNGATTCNGCCATNGCNANNGTGGTCAANCCCCAAGGNGAATCCAANCGNACGGCNAGNTANACATCGGANCCCTCAACCTCTGGNTCNACCATNAAAATATCCANCAGNGGAATGGTGGCNTCAANNCTNGAATCCTCNGANTCGCTNCCCCAGAANAATTCCAGTTTAGCGTCCGCACCGGGAACACTGAACAGCACCGTTTGCACCGTCAATTCCACCTCGATATTGGAAGAACCGCTGGTGGTGAAGGACTCCACATCGATGTCCAAATTAAGCGAACCCGTACCTTGAGCGAGGAAGGACGAGCCAGGTTCGGTTTCTGCGCTGAAACTCTTGGAGCCGACACTCACGGTAACCGTCGCGTTGAGTTGGACGCCTGCCGCATTTGCAACCTCGTAATTGATGGAAAACGCCCACGTTGAGGAGGGAACCGTACCGGCCCATGTGTTCGGCAGGAGCCAGCGACCGATGCTTTCCTGGGAAGAGATGGAGGTTTCAACCCCTACACTTTGGGGATCCTCTGCTAAATCAGCGACAAAGGGCGTCAACCGTTTGTTGGATTCACTACCGATGAGGAAGAGTTCAACCGGTGCTGCATCACAGCACACCAACGTATCATCTGATGATGCCGCTTCCACATGAGAAAGAAACGGTGACATGACCGTCAGCATGAGAACAAATGTGAGAAGAAAGGCTTGTCGCATTGGTTCTCAACCAAGCCAAGAGCCAGTGGCTCATAACTTCAACTCTTATCCGTGAGAAAAAACCGGTCAAAGTGCCTTCTCAAGAAGCGCACCGAGTTCCTTCTCAAACAAGGTCACTAAGGCTTCACCAACTTCTCCCTGCAATTCATCGGGCAGAAGACGAAGCCCAAGCCGAGTGGCCGCTCGTGTGGCCTTGAGTTCAGCGTAAATACTGCGTGCTTTGGAATGGAAATAGTACGCCACGGCCTCTTTAATTTCGGCCTTCAATTCGGGATCTTCATCCACTTTCGCGCGAATGTGTGTCTTGAGTTCATCCTTCACCAAGTCCCTAAAGGCTTCAATCACCAAGTCCTCGGTTGACATCAACTCTTGAATTTGATTCTGGATACTTCCCGTCAGCAATCGCTCAATCGCCATGTACGGGCGAGGGACCCCCACGGTTTGAATCCGTCGCTCATTCACCGGCCTTGAGCAAACCCGAACTCAACCATCCGTCAAGAAGCGAAGAGGCGAACAATTTCGAGGCTGTTTCATCTTCTGGCCATTCTTTTTTGATGGCGTGTGCTTGGCTGGCAAGGTCCATTGGAGCATCACCAACAACCATCCTATGCCAAACCAACTCTTCAAGCCGTGGCGTAGAAATCTCTTTTTCCATCAGACAGGGAAGAATGAGTTCACTCAGGGCGAGGCTCCGCTGGTCAACATCCATCTTTGGCCAAACCTTGGCCAAGCGCTTCAATTGTCGTTCGGAAAGACCGGGAATCATTCCCGGCGATGGAGCATCAACTTCGGGAAGGGGGACAATGCGCACCGAACCCTCTTCTTTGAGATGATTCAACATCGTGGTGTGGACCGGGTCCATGCTGGCATCCAAGGCGCCACGCAACCACAATCCCAGCGAAATATAAGGCCGCATTTTCCGAACGCGACGTCCGTTGGGTGCCAACCAGGCAGCGAGCGCCCCTGCCTGAACCACAGGGTCGAGGGCCCCGCTCAATCGTCTGTTTTTCTCGCCCATTTCGATGCTGGTGTTCAACGGAACAAGGTGAACATGCGAGGTCTCTGGTCGGTCGTTTACCTCCCATGTCGCTTCTTCGACGTCAGCAATGACCGTGAGCCCTTTTTCTTCCTCTGTCCATGCTGGCTGTGCATCTCTTGGGAGATGGTGACGGGGCGTGTAGAGTCGACGACGGTACTTCAGACCAAGGTCCAAACAGGCGGCTTCCAGTTGGCCAAGAGCCAGGACACCATCGAGCGTAGCCGGGCCGCTGATGTGAACCAAGTCGGCGTGTTTGATACGTTCAGCGTACGAAATGAGCACCGAGGAGACCGGTGAAAAAATCGGTGAGGTGAACACATCTCGCATGGGAACGATACAGAGGAACGCCGGGTTCCTCATGAAGGTGTTCGTGGCGAAAAATCGCTCACTCAACCATCAGGCGCAATTCGTCTCGCTTGTAGCGCCAGTCGCTTGGGAGGCGCTTCTCTGCGATGTAATACGAGGCAAGACGGCGGATTTTAGCTTCCGTGATTTCAAGCGCTCGCTTGTTGTGAATATCCTTGTGGTTGCCGGAGCCAAGGTGATTGATGATGGCCACAGCTTGTCGCATCAAATTCATCATGTCTTCTGGGTAGGTGGCGACCATATCGTTCTCTGCGAGAACTTGGCCAATGCGCTTGCCGAGGACGAGACGAACATTCGGAACGGCGTGCTTGTCTCGCAAAACGGTTCCAATTTCAGCGGTGGAAAGACCGGATTTTGCAAGGTCGAGAATGAGGGACTGCACTGCATCCTTGTCGGTGTTTGACCACTCTGGGGCTTCCTTGACGTGAGGGCGAGAAGAGCCGCTCTGACCTTTTCGGGACTTGTACATTCGTGCCATATCACACCACCAAGCGGCCTTCCGACTTATCTCCCCTTCTTAATCACTCCGCCAGAGAGGAGCCGAGGACCCGCTCAGCGCTTTTTCTTTCGTTGGTGGGATTTCGCAAGGGTTCCTGGCGTCCCACCCCATTCCCAACCATGGGCTACGGCTCTGGCTAAACCGACCACTTCACCGGCTTGGAGGACACGAAGATCGTCGCCCAGACGAATGGATGCATCATAACTCAAGACCATCTGAGCAAACACATCACCTCGCCAAGCCACATCTTCCTTGAGATGAACGGCGGGCAGAGCTTGATGTTCATGAAGCAAATCAATGGCCGCCCGCGAGAAGGAAAAGCCGTTTCGGTCGATGGACCAAACGGCCATTTGCGTGCCGTCGAGTTCCAAACGCCATCGAGGCACTTTGCCTTTAACGGCCAGTTTCTCAAGCCAAGCATCCGTGCCGGTTGTTTTTCGAGCGATGCTCATGTACTGCTCCTTCAATCGATGGCTGTTTTTCTGGTTTCGAAGTTCAAAGTCCGCCACGGCAGCCTTGACGGCGACACTCAATCGGCCAAGCGCATCAAAATGCGTTGCGCCTTGACCCTCTCGAGTATTGACCACCTCGATGTCCAAGAAACCCAAGTCCATGTTTGTGTGGTTGATGACGCGTTTGTAACCGCTCCGAGACACCAATGAGACGAGCATTCGTTGGACACGAGCGAGTTCATCAGACGACCAATCGCCCGTAACGGGAACGTCGTAATTTGCGGCTGGCCAGACGTCCTCCAAATCTCGAGGGACCAAACCGAGCGGTGACGTCATCATCACCTCATGGCAACCGGTTGAGGCGATGGCTCGGAAGAATTGAGAGTGGGATTTTGAGAGCCTGTAGGGCTTTCTCGCCGAACACGGCAAGAGAACCATCACCTGTCGTACCTTGACCGGAGCTTGGTAATCCTCGGTCATGAAACGCTCCCAATCTTCAATCAGCGGGTCAACCAGAGCGTTGGATGTATAACAGGGAAACAATGTGGAGGACGGTCGATGGGAAGCCAAATTCCCCTGGTGCTCACGCATCAAAGCATGATGGCGACGGACGTGCTCCACAAGCCTCGGACTGGACAAACTTTGTTTTTCAACCAGTCCGCGTAGGGTTCCGTGTTCAACTGAAGAGCGGACTTCGTCCAAGGCCTTCATGAAGTGATAGGCTTGTGCTTCCAACGTGGTTTCCTCGTGGTCAAGGGGAAGACGAGGCCCCCAAGCCGTTAACAAAACACCGTTGGCTTCAGCCTCACGGCATCGGGCCAAATCAAACAAGTCAACACCCATGGATGCAAGAACACCCACGTTGTCAGGCCCCCCCAAACCGGGCGCCCACAACAGAGCACCGGGGAAACGGTGTTTCAAGGTGAGAAGAGCAAGCGGGAGTTTACCGGGTTGGCTCGCAAGTTGGAGGGCATCAGTAAGAACAACAATTTCGGGCGCCAGTGATTGGTCGGTTAGACTCTCATCGTGATTCATTCGCTGCCACGAAACCGGAAGAAGGGCGGACGTCCCCTGAACTTCCCCAGCATTGGCATCTTCAAGGGAAGGTGGCAGAACATGGCCAAGGTTCACTGCGTAATCGGGGCCGTTTTTCTCGAATTCAGGCGGGACATAAGCGGACCGAGAAACAAGGCTGAGCGTCGAGGGAAGAGCATCGGTGCTTGAGGTGGTGAAAGCGGCGTACGCCAGTGGAAGAGCCGGATCGTCCTCCATGAGGACCAGGGCGGGTGTGATGGTGGCTGGTGATTTCCGATCACCGAGCCCCCAGACTCGTGCATAACGTTCCCGATGCAAGACGGTACGTCCCAAAACATCGGCCATGAGCAGGGCTAACGCCTTGGCTTCTTGAAGGGTTTGAACCTAAACGGGGGTGGATTTGAAAGACCCCGCCTCTACCCAACATCATGGGTTGGACCTCCCGCAGAACACGAGCGGTGTTCCTCACGGCGCTCATGATGCTGGTGCTGACTCCAACTTCAGGGGCCCAAAGTGAAGCGAACACGGTCCTCGATGAGCGGATGAACATCATTGACCTCTCCCCGAACCAAGACACGACCGTTCAGGTCGAAACTGGAGCCAACACGTCCGTTCTTTTGTCTTGGTCGTGTGGTGCGTGTACTGTGGTCGTGGACGACACCCCCACCCACACAACAACCACCAACCACGGTGCATCGATGGTCAGTGTCCACGTTGAAGAATCAGAAACATTGGACATCAGCTTGTCCTCAACCTCGGCCGAATCCATGACCTTGATGATACTGAGGAACATCAACAACGACGAGTTACATGCCCTCCGCCCATCGCCTGAAACGGCCGTCGTGTCGGCACAACTCCGAACGTGCTTGAAACCAACAGATTGCATTGATTTAACAACCGAGAACCTGACCTCCCAGAGCAGTGTCACCGTTGGTGAAATCGCCCTTCACACGGGAGAAGTCCATGCTTCTGAGGACCAACACCTCGTGTTCAACGCCTCACAAGGCGATACATTGGAATGGCAATGGCTCGCAACCACCCACGCCGTTCAACTCCAAATCTACCACCAAACCTCCGCTGAAGAAGTGTTGCTGAATGACCCCCACACATCCAACAGCATGTTTTCACAAATTGGTCAGACCACCGCCACAGCAGCGTACTGGACCGCACCGGATGACGGTCGGTTCGTGGCTCGAATCTCAACGGATGACGCGCATGCAATTTGGGGTGCCTTGGCGTTCATGCATCCCCACCGTCCTGTCGATTCCCTGGTAGGATTGAACCTCACCGAAGGCGTCCAAGTCCTCGGCCACGCCAACACCACTTCTCCCTTTGACTGGTCAGAGGTGGAAGCTTTGAAGGTCGAAGCCAAAGGCGGAGACGTTGAAATCAGCGTTGACCAGTTGCTCAGCGGTGCATGGGTGAAAGGTGCACCAAGCATCCTTCAAGATGGCGACTCAATCACGGTTTTCCCCTATCCAGATGTGAGCGTTGGGCGCCTGCAAGTCGTGAACACCAGCGTGTTCTCTTTGAACGTCAATCTGGAAAGTTTTTCTGACGCCAACGGCCTGGAAGCCCCCTCTTATCTCCCTCAGGATTTGGAAACCGAAAACGCATCCTGGCCTGTGGTGAACCTGAGTGAGGCGGCGAGCGGTGAACTCACATTGGCCGTCCATGATACAACGGACACGTACCGAATTGTTGTCGACGGTTGGGAGGATTCAATCCACTTCGTCCAGTTCGTCGTTGATGGAGAAATAGATGGCCTTGAATTACAACTCTGGGACATCGACCAAACAACCTCAGAAACACTGGCGACGGACATCACCCGTCCGATAGGCGACCAACTCAAAATTGGGTTGCAAGTTGGACGAGGGACCCATTACCTCCAAATCCGATTCCAAAACGCTTCAGAGGCCACCCCTCACCTCTGGGGCGAGGATGTTGAACCTCGAAGTTATGTCCTTCAACCGTCTTATTCCCTCATCGATGAGGGTGAAGAGCCGTGGTTCCCACCAAGTGATGATGCCGTGTATTGGGGCAACATCGCACGCTGGTTCATGGGGGTCCTGTTCCTCCTGCCCGTCCTTTACCTCGGCGTCCATGTTCAGCGATCACGGTCCTATGCAGCATCTGTTGCGGAAAAGAAGCAACGGCTTGCTTGGTATACATCCCGCCTTGACAGTGGTGAGAGCAACGTCAAACAAGCCCGAACCGACATGGCCAAAGCGCTTCACGCAGTTGCTCAACTGGCGTGGCAGGACGGTCTGGAGGCGTGGGGACCAAAGCGACTCGAACATCGAACGGAAGATGTCGCTTTGGCCGTCTGGAGCGTTGATGAACGGCTCGCAAACCAGGAAGGCGCATGGCCGATTGTGGTCGGCGTCCACGTCATCAACGGAACTTGGGATTTGGCCGCCCTTCGTTTTGATGCACCGGAAGGAGAACCGTATGAAGTGGTTCATGTCGAACCACGTTTCCTGTTCCAAGGTGAGGAAGTGTTCCTCGACACCATGGGCCCGGGTCATCGGACCTATCTGGTGGTCGAATTGAGCGGTACAGCCGCACAGGTTGACCTTGAGCTCAATGGACGAATGGACGGAGAGCCCTTTGCAGCACGAATCCCAGAGTCGTTGGTGCGAAGCGAATCAACGTCATGAGCGACGTCGCTCTTTGGTATCTTCAAGAATGCTTTTTTCCGTGTCCTCGGGAGAGAGCGATTCACGAAGAGTTTCGAGACTTTTCTTGGTGGACTTAGGGACTTTCTTCGGCATGTGCAACTTCAGCAAAACGACGACATCCCCGCGACCTCCACCGCGTTGCCTCGGCAACCCGCGCTTCCGGATTTCGATGGTTTCGCCGGAATTTGAGTAGGCGGGTACCTTGATTTGTAGCGATTTCCCATCAAGGTGGTCCAGTTCAATCGTGGTGCCCAAGAGAAGGTCAGCATAGCCCAAGGGCAAGGACATGATCAGGTCAGACCCCGACCGCTCAAACCAGCGGTGCGGTTCAATCTCAAGTTCAATGAACAAATCACCAGGTTCGCCAACACCTCGAGGGGCAGGTTCGCCTTTACCACGCATTCGAAGACGCGTGCCTGCCTCAGCACCTTCTGGAACGTTGAACCTCAACGTGTTGGATTTCATCTCTTGACCACGGCCGTCGCAGTCCACACAAGGTTGCTCTGCGACCTTTCCACGTCCACCACAATCCTGGCAGGGTTGAACAGATTCTTGAATGAACGGACCGACTTGTTGACGAACACGAACCTGACCTTGACCAGAACAGGAAGAACAGGTCTTGAGTTCACCGTCTTTTGCACCCGTTCCATCGCATGTCGAACAAGGCTCGGGGAGGTCGAGGACCAGTTCCTGTTCACTGCCAAGATACACATCCTCGAGGTCAACTGTATGTCGGAGGAGGATATCGTTCCCGCGACGTGATTGTCGTCGCCGAGAACCCCCTCCGAAGAAAGAGGAGAAGAAATCACCACCGAGAATATCCTCGAGGTTGATGTTCATGCCGCCGCCAAAGCCCCCAAACGGTGAACCTTGAGGTCCATCATGACCAAAACGGTCGTATTGAGCACGCTTTTGGTCGTCTGAGAGGACCGCATAGGCCTCCTGAATCTCTTTGAAGCGGTCCTCAGCGTCGGCTTCCGTACTCCTGTCGGGATGGTATTTTCGTGCCAATCGTCGAAAGGCGTTCTTCAAATCACCGGCCGTGGCTGATTTCTCAACACCCAAGACTTCGTAGTAGTCTCGTTTGTCTGTCATGGCCCCGTCCTCGCTCAACACGATGAGGGACCTGCTTTGAACCTCACGCTTTGTTCTCAAAGGTCGAGACCACAATGCGGGCAAAATCGCTCGGTGGGACTGACCGGTGCTGAACAACCTCGACAAACGGGGCCTGCGGTTGCAATTTTAGCGGAAACAGAGGGCGATTGACCCATCATGGCCATGCTCTCCAAGGATTCTGATACCTCAGGAACTTGCTTGATTTGCTGGGCCCCATCTCCGTCGGTTTTCACCATCCCCGAGGTGGTCATGACCGTTTCAACACCGCCGGAATCGCTCATTGAAGTCATGTTGACTTCCGAGTCGTCGTTGGCCTTGTTCATGCGAAGAGGCGCCACGGGGCGCTGGGCCGTCACCGGTGCTGAACTCGCTGCTTGTCGCAGTCTTGCTTGGCGTTCAGCCTCACGGTCTGCACGACTATCAAAGCCAAACAGGCCGAAGAGCCAGTCGAGGAAACGATCCATCGGTCCGACCTTCCTCTGTGCGCCAATGGTTCCCGTGATGGCCTCTTCGTCAAGACTTGAACTGCCGCTGATTCGAGCGTTGGCCCTCACGATGTGGTCCGCCTCACTGAGCATCCGAACCTCAACCTTAGTTTCATCATCCAATTCCATTTCAGGAGCCTCTCCAGAAATTTCTGAAATCGAACGTGACAAGCCCAACTGGGTTTGCTGGTCCATGGTGCTGTCAAGAGCGACGTCTTTTGACCAGACTCCCGCTTCTTCAGCCTCGTAGACATGTTTGATTTTACGCATGGCCTTGGCCCTGTTGTATTCGTGGTCTTTGACAACACCGGTCCGGCGATAAACCACCACACAAAGAAGGAAAGCGAAGACATACCAACCGTACATCAAACCGGGCTCCAATTCAAACATGGTCTGCAAAGGAGGAAGGGAAAGGTGGGTCACCCCCATCAAGAGGAGTGGCAGTGCACTCAAACTCCGATTCGTGAGGCCCTTGTTTTCTGCCATGTGCCTCACCCACCTGTTTTTACAAGGCCCTCATGTATCTATTGGCTTCTTGTGTTCATCCACGGTCGCTGGGATAGCGGCCTTTTCGGACCAAACCGTCGAGGAGACCAATCGAAAAACTCGCATGGAGCATGAACAAACAAAGCGGCACGCCCACCAAGGAAGAGGGGCGTTGTTGTCGCAAGGCCTCTAAACATCCACCGGCGAACAAGGCAATCCCGTAGAGACCCAACGGAAGCGTGGCCCATGGAGAACTCAAGGCGATGAGCAACGCCGAACCCAAGAGCCCAACGAGCGGCAAAAATTCTTGCCACTGGGCCCTTTTTGGATGTTTGAGGAGGACTTTTGTCCTCCAAAACCCATACCGATGTCCCATTTTCCACCAACGGAGCAGGCCGTTTCGCTTGTGCATGCTCACGGTGGGCAAGGGGTGCCGATAAAGATGGAAACCTGCCTTGAGAAGGCGCATAGAAAGGTCACTGTCTTGGCTTGTGATGAAGGCCTCATCCCAACCACCCACCGCCATCAAGGCTTCACGACGATGCATGACAAAGGCCGGCACTTTCGTCGGTTCAAGAGCTTTGAATTGGCTGAATTGGCCGCCGCTTCGACCGAGGGGTGAAGCCAGTGCTCCTTCCACCCAATCCCCGACACGTGTTCGTTGTTGTTCGTCCTCAACGACCCGAACGCCAACGCCAGCCAACCCTTCTGCGACGTTGGCTTCGCACTCATGCCATGCTTGAAGACGTTGTTCTAGATGGTCGGGTCCAACCGTCGCATGACCGATCATTTCCACCAGGAATTGGACGTCATCAGGCAACACCTTGAGCGCAATGTTTCGAGCATGTGCAACGGTACGTTGAGGGTTCTTTTCCAACACCAAGCGGGGCCACTGCTCGCCTTGGTGTTCGGTCATGATGCGATGAACAATCTCAACGGTGCCATCGTTGGAACCGCCATCGAGCACCAAAATCATGTGGCGGGAAGGAGCAAGCGACTGATTGAGCAAACTCATCAGGCACCGTTCAATGAACAGGGCTTCATTCAGAACTGGAATGACAGTAGCCACTGTCGGCACCGCATCCCCATCCATGGAAGAGGCTGAACCGAGCCAGTTTTCACCTCTTCGCCAAACAAGGACATTGGCCGCATGTTCTTTGAGGAGCAACCCGTCCCCGAATCATGGAAGGCTCGCGTCTCCGGCTCTCGGGAACGGGTGAAGGATTCTCAACCATTGTACGCACCGTCCTCTCCGGGGCCGATTCACCTCAGAAAGTGTTCGCTGCCCTCCAACTTCTCTTTCCGGAAGTCGAAATCGGGGAGGTTCCTGGTGAACCTTCGTTCGGACATGCATCGAATCACGAATGGTCGTTTGAAGACCTCTCATTGTCCACGTTTCTCACCCAACTTCACGAACAACGGATTCTCGATACGGCTCTCGATGCCATGTCACTGAACATGAACGAGGAATCCACCACGTTTCAGATCTCCCGACAGGCTGCAGTGGCCGGAAAAATCGCCTTCCCCATACCTGGCGACCGACCGGTTGGAGGTGTGTTTGAAATCAGCATCATTGGAAATGGCTTGGCCGATTGGTTACAAGCAGCCACATGGCACCCCGGTAGAAGTCAAGTTCCACGGCACATCAACGATGAGCGTTCGATGAATGATGATGGTGAGTCGGCAACATGGGTTTGATGTGTTGCTGCAAAAATGCGTTCATCTCTCCGTCTCGGCCCGCCCATGACAACGAAGCATCACCTGATGCCGATATCCATTCGTACGCATCATGAACGGAAAGAGATGGTTCAACCGCATCCTCGAGGGTGCAGGACACAAGATGGATGACAAAAGCGTCTGAACCTCTGATACGGTACCACGAACCAAGGGGGTGGAGGGGCTTCACCTCAAGTTCAAGTTCTTCTCGTATTTCACGGGCTGTCGCTTGTTTCCAGTTCTCCCCTACCTCGCATTTCCCTCCGGGAAACTCCCAGCATCCACCCTCAGTTTCGTCAAGACTGCGACGCGTGACCAGGTAGCCATCGGGTTGACCAACGGCTGCCGCAACTACATGGACGGGGTCCACGGGATAGGGACGCAAGAGGTGAGCAAGGCAGGTCATGACAAAGTCTTCAGCTTCGCTGATTTGCAGGTGATTTTCGCCAGGCAAATGCAAGAAGAGAGCAGGAGATGGAAACGGCGTGGAACCTTCCACCTCGCACAAGGCCTTGAGCGTGGCATGGTATGTTTCATTGCACAAATATGCGCCAGCATCCACGGAAATAGTGTAGGTTGATGGGAAACGTTCAGTCACCCAAACGGTCGGGTCCACCCAACACCCACGATCGCCCGCATCATCGATGGTGGCACCAAGCACTTGGCGACCGGCATTATCTGGCAAACGCATGTGCAATTTGTCTTGTGCCAGACGCTCGATTCGTGGTACTTCGCAAGCGTCGCAGAGACCCACATGAAGAATCGCATCCCAACGTTCGCCTTGGTGAAGTCGTTCCGATGTTCGTTGCGCACCCTTTGAATCCACAGAGAGCACATCGGTTTCGACATGGACACGCAGGGGCGAACCTGTCCACGGGCAGGTCAGTGTTCGAGACCCCGCCATCGCTAACACAACGATTTGACTGATGTTGGTTTTATGACCGCCAAAGGGCTCAAACCCGGTCAAGAGGACAGAATAATCCGTGCCCATGGGAGAGAAGCATCGCACAGGTTTTTGATACATCCTCCCGGTTTGCCTGCGTCATCTTGACAAATAGGAAAGCACACCGACGACCATGGAAGAGGAGTTGGTGGTTCAATTCTCCCCCGAATCCGATTCCGCTCGCAATGGTATCCTTCCGGTCCGCATCGTCAAGGAAATCTGGCGAGAAATCACCTTTGGTGTCGGCACATGGGGAGCATTGCGGCCTTTGGTCGCCGCTTTGCTTGCGGCCGTTCCATTCCTCTTTTTGGGCCAACACTTCAATCGACAACACCGTCGAGGGTTTGAGTGGTCGTTCTTGCAAATTCCGTTGGCCTTTACCGTAATCCTGTGGATTGGCCTCTATTTGTGGTCCATCTTCGATGCATGGCGAGACGCCGTTTCTGTGATGGGCCAGGTTCAGGACCAAAGTTGATCGCGGATGGCAATGCTTCCATCGGCCAATCCTGCTAAGTCAGCAAGGTCATCGGCATCAAACTCATTGGGTAAATCGCCAAAGATGAAGTTGGAAATATCCGAGGATTCAACAGCCCAATACATGACAGAATCCTCGTTGTTAGAGTGTCCAGGGTGCTCATCGTCTTCATGGTCGGCAGGGGATTGGTAGACCAAATTGACCAGGCCGAGCAAGTGTCCAACTTCGTGAACAAGAACACTGTTTTCAACATCCTCGACCGAAGGACGACCGAAGGGGCCGTCAGCCTCTTCGATGGAATCGCTGAACAAGGCCACCGTGGAGGCATCAACAGCCACACCCAAAACGGAATCAGAATCATAGGTCCCAGCGGGGAAAAGGATTTGCCAATAGAGCGTGGTTCCATCTCGGGGAGACTGATCTTTGGTGTCCCAGCCTTTGTCTCGTACATCCTGTGCAGACCACGCCCCTTCGTGGTTGAAGGAGACTTCAGAAAAACGAACGGAAATACCCGAAGGTTTGTCACACACCTGTTCCAAGCGGTCAACCAACATGTCCGTGCTGCTGCTGAATGGACGATACCCCGGCTCGTGGTCGATTTCAATCACCATTGAGGTGTACATGCTGCTGCGTAGACACGCCAGCGTGAGCCCACCGGGCACCCCTTTCTTTTCTGGAAGTAAATCAAGCGCATCGTCGCCCAAACAGCCCGAGAGACCACAGGCCAGCATCATGCTCACCAAGAGAAAGGTTAGCGGGGCACGGCGTCCCATAGCATCGCCTTGTACTGTCTCTTTTTGAATCTCTGCTTACCACTCATCAGGAACGTCCAGTGGAGAGAAGAGTTGACCCGGCCCGGTCGCTGAAGCCAGTTGCGTGCGTGCAAGATGCTCCCATTGCCTTAGGGCAAGAATCGCTTCAACCACGGTGACATCAATCTCGATGAGGGTGACGCGAATCAAGGTATCAAGAATGTCCATTCGCTGGTGGTCAACGATGTCCATTACCTTCTCCAAGGCAAAGTTCGAAGAAGACGCCGCACCGGGTGACGCCAACGGCCAGGGCGAATGCACGCGTTCACTCACGGTTTGACCGGTGGCAGCCAAATGCTGGCTCAAGGTTTGCATCAGTTGATTGATGTGTTTTTGCAACACCAGCGAGACTTCGACCAACGGCATGTTCAGTTGCTTGATCAAATTCACCGTACGCTCGGTCAGCGTAACCAAACCGTCAACGGATTCGTCCGACACGTGGGGTTCCCTCATTTGTTGGAGAGTGCGTCAATGTATTGCCAGCCGTATGAATTCCATTGTTCTTGAGACCAACCCTCTGGAAGACCGGATGGCGGAACTGGAGCCGGCCGGGACCGGTCTGGACCCGTGGGCGGAGGTGGAATCGGGCTTGTTGGGGCCGGAGGTTGAGCAAGTTGGGGCACGGTCTTGGCCGCTTTCATTTCCTCGGCGACCACTTCGGTTTGGTCAGCCATTTCTTCCTCAGATTCCGGTGCGAGCATGCGTCGACGAAGCACCATCGCGTAGAGGCCAAAGGACACGGATGCAAGGGCGATGACGAAAAGCGAAACGCTGAACACATCTGCAGAAAGCTGTTGCGTCAAGGCTTCTCCATCACGCACTGTCTCTTCTTTGATGAGTAACGAGTCCACCGTATGACGGTCCATTTCGACATCGTCAACCAACACGATAACTCGGTAATCAAGGCTTGAACCAGCAGAGGCTTCAGCGACGACAGGCAATGAAACCGAAACTGGATTTCCGGCCGTGGCCTCAACTTCCACCATCGAAACCGTGGACCAGAATCCACCGTCGACGAGTTCTTGGAGGGCAAAGGACACATCGCCGTTGCCTCCAAGGTTGGTGGTCTGCACCACCATCGTGGCGGTATCACCCACATATGGGCTTGGAACATCCCACTGCAGCGTGGTGGATTCGTCTTGCAAGTCAATGCGAGGACCGACCAAAGCCAGCGGCCACGATGCAAAGGGTTCTGCCATCGAATTGGAGAGCGTATCGTAGGGATTACCGGCTTCGTCGGAACCGGAAACCCACACGTCTACAGCGTAGGAGGGGAGCAGGGTCGTTGCTCCTGAATCGGTCAAATCAAGAGAACCGCTCCAGAAGAACTGCTGTCCGAACGGCGTGATGTCGGGCAACAAAACGCTGCCACGAGAAATCTCTGCCTCGCCCGCCTTAACACGATAGTGAAGCACTGCTGCTTCGTTGATATCAAAGCCATTTTCATCATTGGTGATGAGAATCACCTCGAGGTTGCTGGCGTCCCCAATGGAAATTGGAGAGCCTTGAGGAACACCGTTGAGAGAGATGCTGTCGATGGTGGGCCGGGCGTTGTCAACCGCAAGGCGGACCCTCGGGGAAAAGGCCGTCTCGTCAAGTGCAAGACCGGGCATGTCATCCATGCTCAAACGTAGGTCAAGCCGACCCGACCGAACCGGAGGAACGAGTAGATCGAGACTGAATTCCCCATCTTCTCGTGTCGATGTGCGCCAGTTGTTCTCAAAGTCGCCAAACACCACGTCAAAAGTACCCGGTGGCGCCGGCGTTTCGTCTTCGGCAAACAGGACACGGCCTGAAACTCGCAGGGCTTGTCCGGCTCCAATGATGGTTTCGAAATTCTCGGGGTTGTAGTGGTTTTCGCTGTTACGCAATTCGATGGCTCGAATCTTCCCCGACTCGGTGTCAAATCGGAAATCGTTGTCAAGACTCCACCAGTCATCGCCCAAGCCTTCCTCAACCTCAAAACACGGCACAATTTCGTTGTCGTTACAAGGCATATCCGTTACCTTGATTCGGGGGAGGAAGTGGGATTCACCGTCAGTATCGTAGGCTTCGGGGAACATCCAGGTGAGTTGGAAGCGAGCCTGAATGATGATCACCGAATCACTACCGTCCTCAAGGCTGACCGTTGAGTAGAGATTAGAGACGGCGATGTTGTCCGAGCCAGAGGCCATAACCGCCTTTGGAAGCCCATCGACTCCTTCAGCGAGGGAAATGAACAATGACGATTCATCGTCATCGAAATCACCTCCAAGGGCGACCTGAACGTATTGGATGTCTTGCCACCCGTTGATATCACTGAGCTTGATTTGGGCCGTGTATGGAACGCCCGGGTGGAGGGGTTCGTAATCGTCGTGTCCGAGGATGGACGAATTGCCCAAGTCGACCTCAGGCTCGAACTCTTGGCGGATGTGGTAGGTCACCAAGTCAGCATCCCAATCTGGAAGGACTTCGCCGGGACGGTCGCCGCAGGTGATGGACGAAACAGGGCAAACAGGGCCTTTGCCCATGGCAATTTCATTGTCCTGCTCGTCCTCACCTGAAACATAGAAGGAAACGCGTTGTTTGTGCAAGAGCATTGAGTCATCAATCAGTCCTTCGAAGATGTTGAGGCCGCCCGCTCGAGTTTCTGGCGAAGACAACGTGACCAATTCGTATTCATCCTCGTTGGGAAGGCCGTCAAAGTTGTAATCGGTGCAACCGATGGCTTCGCTGGCTTTGCAACCCACCCAATAGTGCAGGTTGAGTTGGCGTGGTGGGTCAACGGAATCTTGCACCACAATCGACACCGCTTGTCCGACACCGGAGGCGCCTGCATGGCGTTCCTCATCATCCATTGGCGTGGCGCTCAAGACCAAGGGAGAGTTGCCATCAAGGATCAATCGGATGGAGTTGTAATTGGGATTGGTGTAGGTCGAACCGTTCTCCAAATTGACCGCCTGCACGTAGAAGATCATACCACCGGGTTGGGATTCGATAGGCGAGGTGAACGTCATGTTGTAGGCACCAAACGCCGGGTTAATTTCCTCGTAGAGAGTGACGGGTTCACCCATTGGGTCGCCATCGTAGGTGACGTTTTGTCCGATAACCCTGAGCGAGAAACTACCCGCCGGTGGCATCAATTGAGAATCTTGGAAATGCATTGAACCACTGAAACTGAGGTTAAATCCACCACGCACCCAATCCATGGGGAAAAGTTGGCGCCCTGTTTCTTCCCAAACGCGAAGACCGTCAAGTTGGATGTCGTTCTCAACGACGAGTTCCATTTCCGTGGTGGCCCATTGATTGACAGCAACCCCAAGGTCATCCTCAACGGTGATGATCGCTTCCGCACTGCCTTCATCGTCCCACGACCAGTTGACTTTCGTTGGCATCCAAATCGACAGAATACCGTCGGCATCTTCCGTGGAAGTGCAGTTGGCTGCATCAAACATCACGATTCCATCGGCATCTGAATTCACGCTGCATGCGTCGCCTCGTTGCCATGTGAAGGCTGGGTTATCCCCATGCGTATGCTCAATGGCGATGACGGCCTTGGTCACGTGGTCGACTTCGTCGCCTGGAGCGACGCGTGTGATGAAATTCCTGTACAACCCGTCGGGTGCTGCAAGGCCGCCTTCAAAGGAGGCGCCTACCGCTCGAGTTTGCATGGCGTAAGTGATGTCAATGTTGGAAATTTTCACGCGACCCGAACTTGCAGCCTTGACAGCGATGGGGATGTCAACCATGCCGTCGCCGTTTTCGGGGATGTGGTCGTTAAAGGCGTCCACCAAGGTGGGTGCTGTTTTGACCACTGCGCCCACGGGCGAATCGTCAGAGGCGACGACAGAGGACTCATTGAGGAAGATATCGGATTCCCAGTCGTAGGTGCCATCGCCTCCAATGTCCAGCATGGGACGGTCAGGATAACCTTCCTCGTACTCGAGAACAAACCGGTCAATCGAGGGTGTAGCCCCGTCGTTGGAGGACGTCATAAAGAGAGCGTAGCGCAGCGTGTTTCCTGCGGCATCGGTTGAAAAACTGGTTTCTTGATTGTTGTTGGCATCCAACCACGTGCTGCCGTTATCATTGGAGACCACCACTTGCAAGGTTGTGCCTGTTGGCACGTCTGCCGTCCACTGGGGGCGGACCTTGCCAACCTTGGTGCCGGTGTTGAAGTGTGGAGCAGTCCAATCTCCAGAGGTCTGGTACGCGGTGGCGTATTCCACGTCAACCCACCACGAGACAGCGGTTGAGCCAATGAGTTGGGCTTTCCAAACGAGTTCCTTTCCTGGATAATCGAAATGAATGGTGGACTCGGATTCAACCTCTTCCCAGTGGGTGCCGTTATCTGCCGAGATCCAATAGTCAACCCGGTCGCCAATGGACGCCGCAGACCAATAGGTTTGGACGTTGGCAGAGAGAATGTCCTCACCTGATTCAACGACCTCTCCATACCACGTGGTGGTGCCGGGGGCTGGCGTAGTTTCGTACATCCATCCGGTCCCAAATTCACGATAGTACAGGGTGGCGCCCGACCATGTGGAATAGCCACAGTCAACGGTTACGAATCGCTCGCCGTCAAATTGGAGGCCGTAGCCAAGACGGGAAAGCTGGCGAGTTGTTGAGGCTGGGATGAGCGCAGAGGACGTCCCCGAGACCGACCATGCTTCGAGTTGGTCCCGGTCGTTGTAAGGCGAGTCTTCTTGACAGCGCATGTAGAACGTCGAGCCGTTCATTTCCAAACCTCGAAGCATCTGCTTTTGTGAGCTGCTGTAAGTTCCACCGCATTCCCAACTCGATCCGCTGGCGGATGTGTAGGAATAGTAATCTTGAGCCCGGGTGTAGGTGCCGCTGCCATCGCCAGCAAAATCGTAAGCATAGAGTCGATTCATGGCGTTGTGAGCGACCCATACTTTCCCGGTGTCCCGGTCGTAAGCAATGCCAGTGTATTCGCCGACCGAAGGTGAGATGTCGTAGGAATCAATGCATGTCCAGGTATCGTCTCGAGAGATGTCCATTTCCATGACACGATGGTAGTTGACCGGGGCCGTGGAGCCGTAGGTGTATCGATAGCCAGAGAGAATTCCAAACAAGCGTTCGTCATCGGTGACGGTCCAATCTCGGAANCCNTAGTANNCNTAGTAGGAGGANGNGTGNTTNTGNGGGAGNGTNCANGNNGCNTTGTCCAGCGTGATGACCGACTCACGAGTAGCGTTGTTGGGATAGAGACGCTCCACGACGTTGTTGAACGTGGAAGAGGACCAAGTGGAGAGGAAGAGCCAATCATGATGCTTCAGGATGGCCCCTTGGCTTTGGGCCATGAAACTCGANGATGTCTTTGTCAATTGTTGGGAATAGAGCGATTCGGTGGCGTTTGACGTGTGAGGTTGACGCAAAGCGTANGAGCCGTTGTCCAACCATGCATCTGAATTCGGGTCGATGTAGGCATCGTTGCCATGCGGAAGGAAATTACGACTGATGTTATCCATGCCCAGGGTCAAATCCCCTGAACGGTCGTCGACGTTGCTTTCCGCACCTCGAATCCAATGCACACGATCATCGGCGACCACTTGCGACCATCCGGTTGCTGAGGCACCAGAAAGGGTCATGCTCACGTCGGTCACCAAAGCGCCACGAGGAAGCGATACCGATGCTCCCATGTCTGGATTGGCTCCCTGATACAGGGCAACGTGTTCGACTGAGCCGTCGCTAAATTCGTAGACGTGGCGTGTACCAGCAGCCGCTTCAGCGTCCGTTGAGAACAATTCTGCCATGGGGCCGAGAGGGGTCAAAAACATCAGCGAAACGAGCAGCAAAAAGACGGCTCGGCCATTTGCTCTATGCTGTCCGCCACCTTGCATGATTAACTCACGCTCCAATCACCATTTGAACCATGCGGTTTGGGGTCGGAAGCAATCCGCCGTCAATTGGTTTGACGAGAGTCGTAACGAATGGGAGACGAATCGCCGCGAACGCCGTCTTCTTCGTCATCTCTGACCTCGAACCAATCGTTCATCCAGTCGCCATCCGTGTCCCAGTTGATCGGGCTGCTTCCCTCGGCCAAATGGTCATCGTCAAAGTCGAGAAGATACCATCCAAATTCGTGCTCACCAACACTCCGAACCGGTGCTGTGTTGGGCGAACCGGCATAGTAAATGTCCCAAGCATCCGTTCGATTGCCAGCCATGACCACCGAATCATCGGAGGGGTCAACGATGAGGAAATTCGTATCCTTGTCGTCCACAATGTAGCCGAATTTATTGTCTGGACCTCCGAATTTGTCAAGTTTGAGATAGTTCAGTACCAATTCATTGGGTTGGCCCAAACCGAGAATGGCTGCTCTGAACTGCCAACCTTCGGTCACGGGCATGCCGTCGTAGGTCAAGCCACTCAATCGAACCGCATTGGGCGAGGAATAATCACTGGTGGTGATGGCATAGAACTCTTGGAAATTCGTGTACGCCTCATAGGTACAACCTACCCCTGAACAGTCCCAGTTTCCATCCTGGTCGGGGTCGAAGTTGGCGTCGTTCGGGTCAGCTGGGTCAAGTGTGAACCATGTGAATTCTGTGTCCGGGCGGGCGAGGGTCCCACCGGCACCGTCCTGCGACAAGGGAAGACACGAATTCGTGTCCGTGTTGCAAGGGCCACCCGTCGCAACATCAATCCACACCACACGAATGTCGAGGTACGAACTGAAGTTGTCGTTGCTCTCATTCCATGCCATCTTGTACTCGTACCAATCGGGCAACATGTCGCCGTCGGTGTCGTTATCGCTTGGGTTTGAGCCGTACTTGAACACCTCACGGCCATCGGAGTAATTGTAATCGGGGACGTGAGATACAACCGCNCCGTTNACCACCGTGGTGATGTACGTCCGGCTGTCCTCATCGCTGTCGTTGAGGTCTGGACGGGTTTGGTTATCGTACTCCATGAANTTCGTGAACGGGAGGTTNCCCACNCCGTTCTGAACCACCACGCCTGAAGGCGTNAAGACGCGTTCATCCCAGGACCCTTGAGCNGCNGGGATGTCGAAACTTGTCCGGTCGTACCAACCGTCGTGGTCACCGTCGTAATTGATGTCCCACGGATTAAGCGGGTTGGCAGCCCAGTGGTTTTCCGTTGTGATATCGTCCATNCCGAAAGTNGCGTAACAGTATTCCCATCCGTCGGGAATACCATCACTGTCNGAATCCGGGTGCGTCGGGTCNGCGACACCTCGAAGGCTTCGGTTGAAGTTTTGATCTTCAAGAGAGTTGATTTTCGCCATCCGATCCACCGATTCAGGGCCCTTCTTGACGAAATCTTGGTACAGGGCCTGTTGTGCTTGAAGCGGTGTAAAGCCGAGTTCTTCCTGATAGGCCGCCATGGCGTCTTCACCAAAGTCAATGATACCTAAGTTGGCTGGAACGGTGTTGCGGGTGAGGAACTTCCCCCATGTTCTTGATTCCCATTCACGTAAATTGCTGAACGATTCGTTGGCGTCAATCTCACCGTCGCCGTTGCAATCGAAACTGTCTTCATCGGAATCCAGATTGACATCNCCGTCGATGAGTGGGTTGATCGACCACCGGTTTTGGTCAAGGTCCCATGAGGTGAACCAATACTCAAAGCCGTCATACATGCCGTCGCCGTCGGTATCAGCGATGGTTGGGTCGGTCATGCCGAGCACAACTTCGATGAAGGCGTTGGGCGGTTCACCTTGTTGCCAGGCGTTGAAGTCGTTGAGCAAACGCTTTCCACGGGTTTCCTTAGAAATGAGGATGTTGAAAACGCGCTGAGCCTTTTCGGTTGGTTGTTGGAAATCGCCATCAACGTGCATGAGCGGGGCATCGCTGGGATGCTCCATGCCGTTATCGGGCTGTTCTGAAGCAAGAGCGAATTCTTGTCGGTCAATCAGCCCGTCTTCATCCCCGTCAAAATCGCCATCACCAGCAACAAGCGGATTGAGCGTCCATGTTCCAGCGGTCACGTTCCATGAGGTGAAGAGCAGTTCAACACCGTCGAGCATCCCATCACCGTCCGTATCGACGTTGTTGGGGTCCGAGGTGTATCCTGTAAGATTGGTTTGGTTCTCAGTCAAGAAGTCACCAAACGAAGACGTGGTTGGAATGCCCGGCCATTGTTGCAGAGCGAAGGCCGTTCCAATGGTGGTAACGAACCACTGAGGAGAGGAACGGTTGGCGTCCGTCTCCGAGAGCAGAGGCGAGATGACATTGTATTCTTCCCAGTTGGTCATCCCATCATCGTCAGCATCTTGCCAACGATCGGTGGAGTCCAACGGGTTCAGGGTCCAAGCATCATCAAGAAGGTCCCAACGGGCAAACCAAATCTCCCAGCCATCGGGCATACCATCGTCGTCTGTATCGGCGTTGAGCGGGTCTGCTGCACCCACGCTGTAGGAAGAAAGTCCGGCAGTGACCGAACCCGAGGCTCGGTCGGCGAACGTATCGTCTGGGGTGCCTTGGTCGCTGATGTGGTCAAAGAGACTGGTGTTGAAGCCGGAGGGAAGTTCAACCCCGTCAAGGGTTTGATTCCCGTTGAACAGGTCAGAACGAATGTGATATTCGAGGTAGTTCACAAAGGCTTCATCCTGCGAAAGAACGCCGTCTCGGTTGATGTCATAGCCATCACCGTCGGGGTTTTCGAACGCATCTGAACCGTTGAGTGGGTTGACGCCAACTCGGGAAGGATCCCAAGAACACAGGCCCTTTGATTCCCAACCATCAGGGAGCGTATCGCCATCGGAGTCAACCAAGTTCGGGTCTGCAACGGCCCAACTTTCTGCCGCCTGAGGAGATTCTCCGTACTCTTCGAGCAATTCACCGTTGACGGCCATCAAACGAACCACAGACCACTGGTATTCACACAGGTTTGGCAAGCCATCACCATCTGCATCCCAGGAGGCGTCCTCTGCTCGCAGCGGGTCAAGACTCCAGTTGTTTCCGCCGGAGAAGGTGTCACCCACCCAGCGTCGGTGTTCAATTTCCCATCCGTCGGGCATACCGTCGCCGTCAGAGTCGTGATTGGTGGGGTCGATGGCATCGTCAACGTTCGCCATCGAAAGGTACGTTGCATTGGCAGCGGCTCCCTTGGCTTCATCGCAAACATAGACCATCTGAACCGTGTAATGGCACCAAAGGTTGCTCTGCTCAAAGAAGAAACCGTAGTACTCAGCACCGTCACCAAGGCCATCGCCATCGGTATCACCCTCTCGTGGATCGGTGGAGTTGTAGCCCTCGGGTGTGAGTTTCGTGTAGCGGAATTCATCGAGGTTTGTCCACAGTCGTTCAAGGCTCATGTCTCCTGACTGGTCAAGGTCAAGACCGTCTGCATCGTTGTCGTAGAGAGCATCCCACGGGTCGGTCGGGTCCAAACCATGAACGACTTCCCATCCGTCGGGCATGCCGTCGGCATCTGAATCGTTCGCCCCGGGGTCCATCAGCAGAAGGTTTGCGTATTGGCCGGGTGAGGCTGCACCGTAAACGGTGACATTTCCATCGCCCACCGAAGTTGCAATCGCTACGATTTCCCCGGGCAAGCGGGTTTGATCTTGAAGGCCGTAGACCGCAGTGTAATCGCCAGCCAAGGCCCACAAGCCCCATTCTGAACCCACGAGCAGTTCATCGCCCGTGGGGTGGATGGTGTGAATATTATTGGTCATTCGAGCGAGTTTTCCATCAACACCGGGATGGGTCATGAGCCCGCTGTGTTCGATGAAATCATCGTTGAGGTCCAACTTGTGAAGTCCAGACGGTGTGCCGAACCAGAGCGCTTGGGCGTTCGAAGCTGACGGCCCGTCAAGCACCATGTCCCTGACTTCAGCGGGATTGTCCGTGGAACCCAGCGGCAAACTGCGTATCTGGTCCACATCGGCGGGAATAGGATTGGTTTCCGGCGTGAAGAAAAATCGCCATGAACCGCTTGTGTCGTCCCGAGCGGACGGTGTATCGACGATGAACAATCCTCGGTCAGTACCAACAAACAAGTGGTACGTGGCGCCACCAACCATCCCGTGCTGGATGGAGCTCACGCTGGCGTTGGCCTCGGCCAAACCGGCTTCTATGCCAGTACCCACATCGAAGGTGTTCGCAATGGAGGCGGTGCTGTCAATTTCAACAATGGCCCCTGCGCCAGCCTGTCCCAAGCCAATGGCGTGGAGGTTCACATCTTCACCGGCAAGTGGAGCAACGGCGTGGAGGGGTTGCGTTATGCTCCAATCCCACGAGGTTGCGGCTCCTAAACTGCCATCGGCCAGCAGGGGAGCGACAGCGAAGCCGATGCTTGTTCCCATGACCACGGCGTAAGGCGAGCCCTCGGAAAGTGCTAGGAAACCGTCGTGCAAAACAACACCTTGGGGAAACCAGTGATGACTCTGCGTGTTTGCTTCATGGTTCACGACGCTCACGCCGTACTTGGTCATGGCGTACACCGAACCATCGTGTTCGTCCAGTGCTCGAACATCGTGGTGCATAACGGCCAGGACATCCTCGGTCACATCGTAAACGAGGGGAACGGTGTTGAATCCGGATTCATCACCCACGAGGGTGGTCTTGAGACCCGGGTAAACCGTGTTGCCGTCGTCGTAGTGAACCAAATATTCCTCGAGTGTGGACAAGGCCTCACCAACTTTGAGCGCCGTTTCTGTGCGGGCCAAATCCTCGCTGATGCCGCCGTCTCGATTGGTGTCCCAGCCGTCCGAGTCCGGGTCTTGTAGAGCATTGGAGCGATTCAATGGGTCGAGGCCGAAATGGACTTCCCACCCGTCGGGAATACCGTCACCAAACGAGGGATAGAGTGGGCGAATGGAAAAACCGTCCCAGAGATACCGGTCGGAATCTTCCAACAGCGGGTCGGTTCCCAGCCAGAGGTCTTCCCCGACGGGGTTGACCGCACGGGACGTACAGGCGTTCAGGAGGTTGTGGAACGTGGCATTCGCTCCCGATGGGAGATAGGGCCAATTCTTCAACACGGCTCCTTCGGGCAGCGTAGCGTGGCACCAAAGGCCGTCAAGTTCGGCGGTAAAGTTTGAGGGCGTCCCGTAAGCGTATTCTTCAGGAGCCGTGTACCGTTCGGAGTCGCTGAGAATTCCGTCTCTGTCGACGTCAAAGCCATCGTTATCGCCGTCGAGCGTCAAATCGCTACCGTTGAGCGGGTCGAAAGAAGGGCACGAATACCGCAAAGCAATCGGATCGAATCCACCCATTCGATGACACATGTAAGCCTCGTATCCATCGGGCATGCCGTCACCGTCGGTATCGGACACCCGAGGGTCAAGGTAAACACGGTCGCTGTTCTCGTCCAATTCTCCGGTCAAGCCTCGTGGGAAACCGGGTGCCGTACAGTTCGCAGGGTAAGGCCAACAAAACTCCTCGGTAGCGTTCAAGCCGTCCAAGTCTCGGTCAATGGAGGCGTCCGAAGCGTTGTTCTTGTCAAGTCCGGGAATGATGACATCGCGCCCATCAACCGCCGTCCAATTCATCCATTCTTCAAACAGGGTTTCGTGGACGTCGGGGATCAAATCACCGTCTGTATCCGTATTCGGCGGAGGCGTTCCGTCGGTATCATCGGGGTGAATGTTGGAGACATTGGAAATGGTGGGAAATTGCGACATGAACAGGAGGCTCGCAATGACGGCAAGGGTGGTCAAGATGGTTGTTTGACTTCGTCGCATGAACTCACCGTCGGCAAAGGCTCCGCCTCGCTCTCTTTTCACCTTGCTCGGATTGCTTATGAGGGTGATGGAACAATGTTCATACAAATCGTTGTTCCAAACGGTAGTTTTGTGGAAAAAATATGCTTCAAACGGCTCCACATATCGGTGCATTCAAGTCCCTCCCGCGCTGGGATTTCGTTGTTCACATGACCATGACCATCACCCACCTGGGTACCGGCAGTCGAGGAAACTCGACCTTGCTTGAAACCCCTCGTGCCAAAGTGCTCGTGGACCAGGGATTCAGTGGGAAACAATTGGCCAAACGATTGGCGCGATTGGAACTCAATCCAGAAGACATTGATTGCGTGTTTATCTCGCACCATCATGGCGACCACGGCGGAGGCGCCAAGGTTCTGCAGACCCGTTGGAACATTCGCGTGCTGGCCAACGAGCGAACGGCTCTTGAGTTGGACCTCATCCCCGAACTGACCACCTATTTCGAGGCGCTTGACCTCGTCCGAGTGGGAGAGGATTTGGCCATTCTCCCCGTGCCCGTGCCCCATGACGGTTCAGACAATGTCGCTTTCGTAGCCAGCCACGGCGGCGAGCGAGCGGCCATCATCACCGACTTGGGGTCGTGGACCGACGAGTTGGTGACCCACGTGCGTGGCTGCGAACACATCTCCATCGAAGCCAATTACGATCACAACAAACTCATGTACGGCCCCTATCCTTATTCCCTCAAGGACCGAATTTCAGGAAGAGGCGGCCACTTGTCAAACCAACAGACGGGGCAATTTTTGGCCGAGGTTTGCACGGAAAGGACGCGAAGCATTACCCTGACCCACCTCAGTGAGAAAAACAACNNNCCNCACCTCGCNGANTCAACGGTCNTGTACTTCATCGACGAGGTGTTNTCGGGNGACCTNCGCATNTCNGCCCAAGACGGNCCNGANTTNTCNCANTANNTNGGTCAANNNCGANGANNCNNCCGAGGCNGAAAAAANGGCNACCAACTGANCGATGACGCNNACTTTGAGGTGAATGGCTAAATGATACGGGGTTGTNNCANCCTTGTGAACCGACGCGCCGGCCAAGTTGCGTCTCATCGCCTGCGTGATGAGGACCGTGGTGTGAGTGAGGTTCTTGGCGTCGTCATGCTCTTGGCGATGGTCATCACCATCATGGGTGGTGTCTGGGTGTTTCTCAACCCGTACCTATCGGATTTTGAAGACAACACAAACTGGAATTCTGCCACTGGATTGGCCGACCGAATTGAAGACCGTCTCGAAGTGGCAGGAAATGCNCCGGATGGAACCGGCTTTCGCAACACNCTGGCCATTCAATCCACCTCTATTCGTACCGTGCAAAACGTCGAACACTGGACCATCAGTGCTGATTTAACCGAACGTGAGCGGATAGAATTACGACACGTCAACGACACGACCGTGGCTGTTTTGGCGGCGAATGAAACCGCTCGTTCCATCTCGGTTGAATCCCCTGGTGTTTACTTTGAGGATGAGGTCACCCGCAGCCATCTTGAAGTGTTCATCACCCACAACGCCAGCGCCGCACACTGGATGATTATCACCGTTTACGGGGCTGACGAAGAACCCCTTCATCGGCAAGTGATGTGGACTCTCTCCGGCTTGCAAATCACCACGTCCCTCGGCCAAGGCGAACACCAAATTGCCTTGATGAACAACGCCCGTGCTGAGCGATTTCCAAATCAGGCATGGGAAGTCAGCGCCATGCCTTCCGTTGAATTCGACCGCATGGCGAACGATGAATTGCGGCTCTCCATCTTACTGACCGACGTCACCGCCAGCGGCAGCATCGGCTCCGGTTCAAACGTGGGGATGCAATTTGTCTCTCAAGGCCCGCTCACCCTCTTTTCAGGCCAAGCCTACAATGTCAACTTCAATGTCTTCAACGCCCTTCACGACATCATNACACCACAATACCACAACAGCTGGCTCTCAGAATACACCGTCCAACGCTCAGCGGGTACCTTGGACACGTACATCGGTTTTGCACCCTACGAACGAGCCAGCGGCGCAGACGGGTTCAGTGTTTCATCTCAGAACCTCCCCTTGTACTTTGAAGTCGATATTCAACGCGTGGAGGTGAGTCGTTGAACGGGTGCATGAGAAGAGACGACGAGGCGGTTTCAGCCGCCGTTGCGACGGTTCTGTTGTTCGGCGGCGTTCTTTCCATCATCGGATTGATGATGGTCTCAATGATGCCTGTCATCGAAGAGATGGAAGGTTCGGTTGAGCGCCATGACATGTCCTCACAAATGACCCTGCTCGCCCACGAAACCTCTTCGCTCAGCGAGCGAGGGATGCCCGGGGATGTTGCACAAGCGACGTTGATTCCCGTGGACGGCGAGTTGGTGTGGGACAGTTTGCGAGGAGGCATGTGGTATTCTGCGACTTGGGCCGAAGACATGAGCCTCCGAGCCCGAGGAGCTTTGGATTTTGATGACACCATGGAGATCAGGCACCCAGAGAGTTTCATCGAAGCGGTCTGTATCACCGACCTGCGCCTTGGGCCTGACCGACCCTACCATTACACCCTTGAAGCCGTGCTTGATTCGGCCGTTGTCACCGTTACACCGGGTCTGGCGATGCCCCTTGGACCGATTGATGTCAGCTTGTACGAAAACGGAGAGGAGCTGCTGCTCACCTCCCTCCGGGTTGATGAAATGGCGACCTTTGATTTGGAAAACATCGACGAGGCAACGTTAACCTCCAGCCATGCGTTGAACGTGTACGGGCTTGTTGGCAACGGAGGTGCTACCTACGTCCTTCCCAATTCCCCAGAACCTGCCGACAAACGAGGCCAAGCCTGGTCCATACCAGTGATGGCCGGTCAGCATGCTGTCCAACTGCTCAGCGACAAGGCGAATCAAATTCACATCACGGTCGACGGTGAAACCACCATCCACTATGCAACACCNAACGGCCTTGCACGGACAGGCGTTCATTTCCACCACGAGATGAACTTGACCAAAGACAGCGTGGTCCACATCACCACCAGCACCGCCTCCCGATTGTTGTTGAAGACCAACACCGCATCCTCCGATGGGGTGACAGCATGGCCTTCGACCAACGGTGCTTACCTCGGCAATACCTTCCTTCCACCCCACCTCAATGGCACGCTTCGTTTTGCCAATCCCGGAGAAAGTGTGGTCACCATCACTTGGAGAGGAGGGGGCATTTCTGTCGCTGCCGGTTCCTTTGAGCATGTTTCCTGGCCACCCGCCTACGATGACGGTGCCGCCACCTTGGACGCTGACGGCGATGTGTTTGTAACATGGGGCGCATCGACAGAGACCAGNAGCGTCGATGACATCAACGGCACCATGCTGTTGCCGGCTGACGATACCGGCGCCATTTCGGGAGGGATGTTCTCCTACGCCAACACCGTGAACGATACGGCAGAAAGCCTCGTCCTCCGCCTTGCCGGCTACACCTCAACATGGAACGCCACAGGCGTGAGTTCCCAGACGGGTGTGTTTTTGGAAAACAACAACCACCGCTCCATCACCCTCGCAGAAGGCAACACATCGGTGCGNGTGGAAACTGGACACCCCTTGCGAGTGTTGCGAACGGCCGGCGAGGCTGGCCTGCTCCAACTCCCCCATGACGGTGAGCGACGATGCACGAGCATCGACACCCAAGCCAGTGGATGGATCAGCACCGACCTCCCGTGGGAGCGAATGGGAGGCCGAGGGGAAATTGACACTCAAAAAGCATGGCGTGAAGGTCGGCATCCNGCNAGTNTGAGCATTGATGTTCTCGGCGACGATGGCGTCTCTTCACACGGTTCCATCGGCTCTGTGTGGGCGTTNCATCTGTCCCGCCTATCCTACCAATTCGCATCATCCATTGACGGCATGGAAGTGGCGTTCAGTGGAGGCGCCGTGGTGACAAACCATCCGGAATTCAAGCCCTACGTGGTCGTCCCACCCTCCGATCGTGGCGGACCTGGCCCGCGTTTCGCAGCCACCATTCCCTCACTCCATCCCACCGCCTCGAGCGAAAGTGGAGCGGGCGAACTGGAACTTGACATCGAGTTGGTTCACCGAACCTCGCTGGCTTCCACACCGGCCTATGAGGTTCGACGAGGATGGTCCGAACCCTACGGCACCGCCATCGCTGATGACGCCGGTATNGGACTTGAGGCCAGTGAGGATTGGACCGTCTACCCTGGGCGATTGGATTTGCTGACCGATTACGTGGGTTGGGTACCTGACCCGAGTTATGGCACGGCAGAAGCGGTGTGGCACACCAACGGTGAAATCATTGAATTCACGCTCCAATTGGCCTCCATTGACGTCACCACACGAGAGGTGATGGTATGAACCGAGGCAACCTAGCTCAAGACACCCGGGCAGCAGCCACTGAATTGGGCTACATCTTCACGTTCTTGTTGGGTGTTTTGCTGATGAGCATGTTCAGTGTTTGGGCGTGGGACATCGAAACCAACACCCGATTGCGTTGGAATGAAGAAGCGATTCAAGCGAACATGGACGACATCGCCGCAGCCGTTGAGCGTGCTGATGAAGCCAGTCGATTGGGAGGCAACATCTCCTATGCCGAAGAAATCANTTGGCGCCCTACGGAGGCCGATGAATCTCTGTTTTGGTTGGAATTGCACGACACTTCACTCATTCTCATCGATGAAGGCGGGCCCTTGGACACCGAAATCTCACTGTCGGGCACCGGGGCTGGAACCCATGAAGGCCGAGTGCCGCTCGCTGGTGTCGAACGCTTGTGGGTGGTTCATGACGAGGGAATGACGTTCCTTTCACTTGACCGACCGCAGGCCGTTCAATGAATCACCGGCTCATGACCGCTCGGTGAACCATGGCTTGGACTTCACGCATGCGGGTTTTAGCCCCGAGTTCACGGAACACGGTCAAGGCACGTTGAAGATATTCCATGCGACCCTGACGATCTGGAGCAACACCACCAAGGCGTGTGAGCAGTTCTCCAATCTGCATTCGCAAATCGTTGGCTTCCGCCAGTACCAAAGCTTGACTGTAATGTTCCATGGCTTCGTCGGTACGACCCGCATCGTGCAACACTTCACCCAACAGCATGGTGATTTCCACCAAGGATTGGACATCGCCCGCTTCCGTCATGGCTTCAAGGGCCTCTGAGTAGTGGAACAAAGCGAGTTCGGATTGGTCAACTTTGGAGTAATACCGCCCAAGGACGCCTTGAGCACGGGCGTGGAGTAAACCATCGCCCAATTCGGCGGTTCGCTCGTGGCATGCCATGGCATGTTCTCGAGCACGGTCAACCTCTCCCAAGGAGATGAGGGCTCTAGCGAGGGTGATTTGGCTGTTGATGAGTTCATCGTCATTCGAACTTTCCAAAATCGCTTCCACTTCTCCGTAGGCTTCCAACGCCTTGGCTCGCTCGTTCTTGCGGCGGAGAAGATAGCCGATGTTGTTGTAGGTTCGAGCAGCCCAACGGGCATGGCCTTGAGCGATGTAATGTTTCAAGGCCTGCTTGTGCCGACTCAAGGAAAGATCGCTATCACCTTGCTTACGGCTCACGTCTGCCATTGAGGAGAGAATCTCAGCCTGAATCAATTCGTCATCGTTCTTTTCAGCCCGTTCAAGCGTGGCCCCCAATACACTCTCAGCTTCATCAAGACGACCCAAAAGGGCGAGGATATCGCCCTGCAGTTGGGCCATGCGCACGACCACTTCGGTCGAGAGGTCCTTGGTCTCAATTTGCTCAATCAATCCAAGCAACTCCATGTATCCTTGAGAGATGAGTTGCCTGCCTTCGGAAACGACGAGGTCCGAAGCCTCTTCGTACTTCGCCGCTTGAATAGAATGGTAAATCAATTCAATCAACATGTCATGTGATTGTGTTTGCTTCTGATACCAGTCAACACACTTGGCATGGAATTCCTGGCGGAGGGCAGATGAGAGACTTCGCAGAAGGAATTCACGAATCAAGTCGTGAACATCGTACGTTTCTGAGTCCGCTTGGCGTGCCAAACCCGACTCCACCAAACTGTCCAATTCGTCCGTGTTCAACTGTTGTTGAGCAAGAGCATCGAGTTCAACCGGTTCTCTGAAGATGGAAAGCGCCGAGAGCACACGCTTTTGTTCAGCGCTCAGTTTTGAGAAAATCTCTACGGTGACATAGTTTTCCAATGTCTCGTGAAATGCACCTGCTGAAGCACCTCGATTGATGAGTTCCAACACCAGTGGATGGCCACGAGACAAGCCGTGAATATGCAGCCATTGTTCATCTTCCAACGATTCGAAGCTGGTCAGTAATTTTCGACCCGAATCAGGGTCAAGACCGTCAAGCGGCAGCACGAGACTGGCAATACGCCCCTCAGCGTCCTTGGTTGGGACAACGGGTTTGAAAGAGCGGGAGAAAATCACCAGCCCAATTTTTTCTTCACTCCCCAACAAAGCCAACGACATGGCTTGGAAGGTTTGATGGAGCACCATATCCGAAACCTTGTGGAAGTCATCGATGACCAAGAGAGACGGCGTNCCCTCCAGCGCCTCCACCAAGATACGGGCAGCGTCTGCTGGCTGAGGAACTGGTGTCGCAGCGAGATAGGTGGAGAAATCCGCGTTGCCCATGCTCGATAACCAATCGGCCACGGATTCGAAGAACGAGCGAGAGCCTTCCCAATCCTGGCATCGATGGTAAAGCAAGTTTCTCCGATGCATGAACCGCTCGATCAGTTTTGAAGCGACGGTGGTCTTTCCAATACCAGCAATACCCGGTACCAACAGCGTGGTGGCTCTGGCTTCGAGAAGATTCACCATGTTGTCCAATTCCGTGGTCCGGCCGTAGAAATGACGCAAGCGGGGAAGGTCGGCGAGAGAAGTCACCAGTTGTTTTTCCACATGCTTTGACAAATCACGTTCCACGAGGTCTGCGGAAAGGTTTCTCACATCCAGGGCGTTCTGTTCATCGATGTATCGGATGATGTCAACCGGCCTCATTTCAAACGGTAAAATCGACTTGGCACCGCCGAGGGTTGTTGCCACGGGCGGTTGGTCATCCAGGATGCAACGAACTGGGAAATCCGAAAGGCGCTCCCATGTTTCGTTGGCGAGTCCCACGCCTGAATCGGTGAGAAAGTAGGCCTTACGTTTTCGAGAAACGCCCTTGACGTGGGCCTGACGCTCAACGAGTATACCCTGGTCTTTCAAACCGGCAATAGCTCGTGGGACATTGGAACGAGCNATCGCCACGGCGTTAGCGATACCCATTTGCGAAAGGGCNAAGGGCACCTCAATGCTGTCCTTGTAGTCAGAGTAATCCAACAAGTGTAACAGGATGCGCTCCTGGACACCGGGTTTTGCCTGTACGGCCATCGTAAAACCTCAGTTCTCTCTCACTCTTGTGGAGGTTGCTGATAGTTTGGGTCAGGCACCCACTGGTTGGATGCTTGGTCCCAAAGCCATCCGGGATGTTGGGAAGCAGCTGCAGTCGAAGCATCTTGGACAGCGGGCGCAGCCTGAGTTTGGGCCGCCGCTGGCTCAGGGATATTCGGCGTCTGTTTGGCCTTCGCCCACGCNTAGGGGTCCTCTTCCACCGGCGAATCATCACCGGTCAATTCGTCCTCGTCGATGACGTCTTCAAATTCGATGAAGAAGAACGCACCTGCACCTAACAAGACCAAGATGGCCAAGACGATCAGGATGATTCCAACAAGACCTGAACCTGAATCTTCACCGCTGGATACGACAATTGAAAATTCAGCCGCTTCGTCTTTCCCAGCGAACATGAATTCCTGGTCGTTCATCTCAAAGATGACATCTGATGCACCCTCCACACCGGTCAATTGACCAGCCGTGAGGTCCATGCTCCACGAACCGTCCGAGAGGACCTTGGTGGAGTTGATTCGAGCATTTCCATCGGCAAAGCGTGCGTTGACGATGCTTCCNGGAAGCCCTTCCCCTCTGAATGTTGCAGGGTCGTCAACGGTGATATCACCGGAATCAACTCGCTCCACAGAGAAGGAAACAGCACGAACGAGGAAATTCACCTTCAGTGAATACGCCTTGGATTCTTGGTCATCAATGGCATAGAAGACCACCTCAGGAAGTGACCATTCNGAAATTTCNGAGGTTGTTGTCGACATACCGGAGGTGATGGGGTCGTACGACACGAGGCCNAAGGGGGAAACGGTGACAAGGAATCCATAATCATCGTCGCCGAAGGTTTCCGGGTCGTTGTAAACATAGAACTCCAAATCATTGGATGAAACACCGGTTCCGTCGGGGTCGGTGAAGAATTCGGAGAGGTCAAAGGAAACACCTCCACCGCAGCGGTCAAGATATCCTGTAAACTCATCACAGAAAATCGTCCATGTCCCGACCCAACCGGTTTCGTTGAACACGGGGTCAATGTTTTCCGCATCGAGGGGGTTGTTGATGGTCATGCGCCAGGTAACCCATTCGGAATAGTCATCACCGTCGTATGCACGAACAGCCACGGAGTAGACGCTGTCGTGAAGGAGGTCAGAGGTATCCCAGTTGGCCACCCATGAGCCGTCAACGGCAAAGTTCGTGACCGGCAANGGGCCGTCGTTCAACACCAAACCGTTGGCGAGGTCCGTGATCTCAATTTCCACACGGGTGACGAAACCACCGATGTCTCGGGCGACACCGATAATCTTGGTCTCGGGTGAAGCACGAACGGTATCGCCATCAATNCCNCCNGAGGATTGGTCGTCGGCACCGATCCAAGACAGTTGGAGGTTTGGTGGAACGTTGTCGTTGTTGATGGTGATGGTTCGGGTTTCTACAACACACTCGCTTGAATCATCAATACAGAAATCGCTGTCAGCAGCCCACACCTCGATGGTGTAATCACCGGAGGGCAGTTCGGAGACGAGCCATTCGTAAGACCAACTTGTTGAACCTTGGTTGAAGAATTGTTGCTCAAAGTCGTTGGGTCCGGTAATGTGGAACCAAATCTGCTTGATGTCGCTGCCGTAAGTCCCTTGGTAGGGGTCAGAAGCGGTTCCTTGGAAGAGAACTCGACCGTTTTGGTGGACGCTGCCTTCGGTTGGCACATCAACCAAAATGGTTGGTGGGACGAGGTTGAGTTTGTATTGCCGGACTTCAACCGGAGAGTAATCCAAGCCGTCGTAAGAGCGGATACGGAAGGTGATGTCGCCTTCACCCTCAGGGTGGGCAGCACCGTCCCATTCGTAGACCCAATCCTTGAACGGATGAGTTTCCATCGTGATTTCTCCGTTTGCACCGGAGGTGTCCGAAGCGTAGAACCAATCGCTGGAGCCTGGTGGTTGAATCTCAACCCGCTTGACCTTACCGAACTGTGCTTGCTGTGCCGTGTTGTCGTTGGCATAGGGCCACTTTGCGCCATCCCATGCCTGACCGGTGATTCGGACGGTGCTGGCAAAGGAATAGCCATCAGGTTCGTTGACGCTCACGCTTGGACGGAGGTTGTCGAGGTTGATGATGTCGTCAACAGGTCCTGTGAGAACATAGGAAAAATCATCTCGGCCGCTGCCGAATTTGAAGGCTTCAACGGAGTAGAAGGGGCGCTCTCGACCGGTGACACAGTCGTTGTCATCACCATCAATGAGGGTGTCTCCATCGTTGTCAACACCGTCTGCACAGGAATCTTCGTCCACGACGATCGGCTGACCAGTTCCGTCGTTTGTACCCGGGATGGCAGCGTTCTTGTCGCCGACGATATGGTTCCAGTTGCGGTCGAGCAAGAAGTCAGAGGGAAGTGATACTTCTTGGGTGAAGCCAAAGGCGTCTGTGGTCAATTCGTAAAGTGGAAGACCGGTTGCGTCCTTGATCACCACAGTAGCACCTTCAACATTGGAGTTCTTGGCCTGCACTTGGTAGCGAACCAATTCACCTTCACGAACTTGAGAGCCCCAAGCTGTGTTTTGGTTTTGGACGTGAATCATGGAGGAATCGAAGTTCTGTAGGTCGGCAAANGAGAACACCGTGGCGTTTTCGACCAGTTCAAGGGCGAGAGGCATTTGCGCTGGTGGCAAAGCGATGGTTCCGGGAATCTGAAGGCACTCATCTTGGACATATGGGCACTCGGCACCGAGCCAGCTGATGCTGACAGGATAGAGTTCACCGTAGCCAGGAGATGGGATTTGTTCGGATTGGACGGTGACACGCGATTCCGTCACGTTGTAGACTTGAGAAACGCCGGTCCATGAGTTGCCAGAGAAGTAAGCCACTGAACCGTACTTGTTTCCGTAATTGTCATCGTGTACGCTGACGTTACCGGCAAAGCCACCCTGTGAATCACCCGAGTTGTCTTGGACATTGATGAGCGAACCTTTGGCCCGAATGATGTCTCCGGTGTTGCCAGAGATGTTGTTGCCGATGACGGTCGCTGATGAACGGAATACGTGAACGGCGGGGCAAGGGAAGTCGCCGCCATACATCTGTGAGTTGCATGTGCCCGAGTTGTTGGAGATCATGTTGTTCGCCAAATACAAGCGGGCAGCGGTTGGTGCAGGGACTTGCCATCCTTGGTCTTGGTAGTGGTACTCACCGAGCAAGACAGGTTCTTTTCCAGTGTCCTGGATGGTGTTGTTTTCGGCAATGACGTCTGATGTTCCATAAATCCAGAGGCCGTTCCATCCACCAACGGGGCCGATGGTGTTCTCGTGAAGTTCAACGATTGAACTTCGTATACCCACACCTGAACCTTCCGAAGCACCACTGATGGTGTTGCGCTCGGCGTAGACTTTGGCTCCGTCGTAAGCGGTCAATCCAGCACCCTCGGCGGTGGTGATGATGTTATTGTTGACTTCCAAGGTGTGTTCAATGATACCGGTGGTTTTCAGAGAGTTGGTGTCCACAGCGTTGCATTTGACGTTGATGTCTGAGTTGCTCAAGGTACCGGAACTGGATTTCATCAAAATACCATAACTGTTCTGGGAAATGTCAAGATTGTCCATGTCAATGTACGAATCTTCGATGTAAATCACGGCTCGGCCGCCACCTTGTTGGCCACAATCGGTGTCAACACCAACAAAGTCTGAATTCTTGACTTCAAAGGTCGAGAGGATACCTGCACCTGCGCCGTACGCACGTACGGCTGCAGCATCGTAGCCTTGACCGTCGATACCCAATTCAAAACTCGAGTCCGTAAGGAGCGGAGAAGCAAAATCAATGGCGATGACGTTCGAGGTGTTGATGTCGGTGAACGAGAGTCCGGTGGCCGTTGTGGAGGAGCCGTCAAACACCAAAGCACCGTATTGCAGAGATTGCAACGAAGCGACATAGATTGGGTAGCCGTAGGCGTTCTCAAAGTGTGCATAGTTGATGGACGTGATGGCTTGGTCAATCGTGTCTCGGATGATCATACCTGAGCCGCAAGCTGCATCGGGGTTGGTGAAGACGTTGCTGCCGTTTTGCAAGCATCGGCCGACCTTGTTGTAGTCGGCAGGTTGCGACCAAATGAAACGGGCCTGAGATGAAGCGGAACCAGCGCTGGCGCCACAAGCGGCGTCGCCGATACAGATGGCACCTTTCACATCGATGAACTGACCGTAGGGGATGTTCACGGTGGTACCCGCATTCACAATGAGTTTTGCGCCTTCAGCGACGGTGACGTCGCCCTGAAGATTCATGGTACCCGACCAGGTTTCTGTTCCAGTGACGGTGCCTTGAGTGGTTTCGTTCACCGCCATGGCAGAGGGGACCGAAATCATGGCCAGCAAGAGCGACATCATGTAGAGCATGACCAGCGATACGGATTTTGTTTGGTTTTTTCGAGACATCGGTGATTCACCTAGTTTGTCCATGAACGCCCCGAATATAATACTGCGCCTCATTTGCCGAATTAGAAATATCAATATCATCTAATAATATCAAGTTGGGCGCCGAATAACGGAAGAAACCTGCCGGAATATGCAATGAAAAGAGCGATTTGATGCAAATTTACGACCGTTTTTCGTCCGGTTGTTTCGGAGAAATGGGACTCAACACGCCGAAATGGCCCTTGTTTCTTGATGCCAAGCCTCTGCGTTGAGTGAGCCATAACCACCACGTGGGTCGTGCTGAGCAACCCCGTCAACCGACAACGAATCAACAAGGGCTTGCTTCACCTGAATCAAACATGATGAATCCCCTCCGGGTTGGGGTTTGAGCCAAGGTTGGTCCTCCAAGATCAGCGCCAAAGCACCAGCAACAAACACGGTGGCATCGGAGGTGCCGCTGCTCGAATACCACCGATTCTCTTCCCCCGTGCTGATGATTCGTTCACCCGGAGCGACCACTTCTGGTTTCAGATGAGGGCTTTGCCGCTCCGTACCCTCTCGGTCAATCGAGGACCCGGTTGAGGTGTTGGACCAAAGGCTCCCTTCTCTTGTCTCTGCTCCAACGGAGATGGCCAAAGCCACGCTTCCCGGAGAAGCAACATCACCATCGTCATCAAGACCGTCATTGCCCGCTGCTGCAACGACATAGACGCCAGCGTCCGTGGCTTGACGTGTGGCTGATGAAGAGCCGCCTTCCGACCCTAAACCGCTCTCCGTTCCGCCAAGGGATAAGGAAATGATATCCGCTTCAAATTCAAACTGGCACCACCGAATGGCGTCGGCCACATCTGCATCGAGACCGGTGTTTTCGCCGTCGCCATTGTCCTTCAAAGCGGCCACCATGGCGAACGTCACGTTCGGGGCAGCACCCGATTGATGGGTCGTGGACAGCAATAAACCGGCCATGAGCGTACCGTGGGCTACGGCGCCATAATCCACGGGCTCACGAGCGGTGCCGACCAGATCTCTGAATTGAATCTCGCTGTTGGAGAAAGCTTCGTGCGATGTATCAACTCCAGTATCGACCATACAAACTCGAACACCTTCTCCAGTGAGACCGTTTTCTTGCAGTGTTCGGATGGTGGTCTCTTCAAACGCCCACTCGGATTCAGGCAGCGGGAGGTCGACGACAATCCATTGGTTCTGCCACATCAAGAGGCTGGCAGAGACGAACAGGGCAAACACCACCACACCAGGAATGGTGAGGCCCCTTCGGCGTGGCCGAACCACAGGCTCAACCTCGTAAGGAGCCCACCCCATGATTTCGGAACGCCATTCGTTCTGGAAGCCTATGACCGTCGGGTCAACGGCTGAAACAATGCGTCGATCGGTCGGCTCGGGAAGGTATTCGACATCACGTAGACCTTCCATGGCTCACGCTATCCCTACAAAGGCCTCATGAAACCTTGTTTGAAAATTCAGTCAAAACTGAACATCAGAACTTGGTTCCGCCACGGCTACGGGCGGTCTTGACACCACCGTAAACAACCAAAATGGCCAACAAAGCGATCAACAACGTCATCCAAACCGACTCTCCGTCGCTCGTGGATTCGATGTTGTATTCCAAGGAGAAGTCATCGTCTTCTGGTATCTCTTCAACACTCTCAGCTTCTGCACCCGCCACTTCCATTCGGTAGTCAAATCGCTGGTTGCCTTGATTGAAGTTCATGCCTTCAAAGACGGCCACGCCTTCTCCACCTGCTGGAACCGAGATGCTCTGCGACATCTCTGCACCGTTTGGTGGCGTCAAGTAAACGATGACCGATGGAGCATCGAGGAGACCGACGTTCTTCACGGGGATACGAACCGCTCCATCTTCACCTGCGATAAGGTCGGAGGCCGTTGCGATCTCCGCTGTATCAAGGGTCAGTTTGATGGTAGCCTTTTGGATGTTCACAACAACTTCCTCGCGGTCGACGCTTTCACTCTCGCTGTTCACATAAACGGTCAAGTCGAAATCACCCTCAGTATACGATGCTGGTGCAAAGACCGTGAACTGCTGCGTACGGGTTTCGTCCTTGTTCAACGTCATGGTCGAGGTCATTGGTGTGACCGACCAGTCGTCTGGGATTCCACTTTCGAGCAATTCGATGGTGAAGGAATCCTGTCCGTTTCCGTCGTTTGTAAGGTCAAAGGAGAATTGACGTTCGACCAGAGCCGACATTCCAAGTTCTTCAGTTGCTTCAGAAACCGTGAACCCGTAGGTTTGCGGGACGAAGACCTTGACCGAGGCTTGCGAGGATTCACCGAGGTCGGTTTGCATACGCATGGTCATGCGGTGTCCGTTTTCCAACTTCCAAGCATTCAGCACATAGGGCAATGTAATCTGAACCTTTACCGTCTCAGAGAGAATGGCTGGCGTCTCGCCATCACCAATGCCCAATGAGACGCTGATGCTGTCTTCGTATGCATCACTCGATGCATTGTAGAACTGGACAGTCCACAGCTCAGAATCCTGAGCGAGGCCCATCTCACCTGAAACAGAGAACACGTCCATCAATTCCGTACCGTTGTAGGTGACATCAAAGTCAAACTCGATGGTCGAATAAGCGGATTCATTGACGGAGGAAACAACGGCCTCAACCTCGGCATCGGCTGCACTCAAGAGCGTTGAACCTTCAAGCGAAGCGTCGTTGAACGTGATGTCCAAAGCAGAGTTCACTCGTCGGTTGAACTGCAGGGTCGCAGCGATGGTCGAGTCAGCAGAGACCGTGGTCGTTTGACCACCGTAGTACTCCATCTCAAGGTTGGTACTGTGCTGGACGGTCATGAATTCACTGTCAAAGGCGACACTGCCTTCGGGGAAGAGCGAGCGCAATTCACCGTTTGCAGGTACAGCCATCATCCAGGTCATCTCGTCGAAGGTAACCTCCAGTTCCACCGTGTCTTGAATCATGGACGAGCCAGCATCAGCCGAACCAGCGTGGTGGTCATTCTGCTCAATGTCCATCCAGGCAGTGGATAGATCGACATAGCCACCAAGGGCCATGACCATCGTGATGTTTCCACCGTCGGAGACCGAGGCGTCCAAGAGACCGATGGCAACACCGCCACCGTTCGGACCGGGGTTGGATTGATTCACAACGACCACCCACTCGCCGGGTTGAATGCTGGTGGACCACTCGAGTGTACTGCCGTTCATCACGCCGTTCACTTGAACGGAATCGCGCTCAACGCCCGCAATCGGGTAAAGAACAATGGTCGCATCAACAAGTCGTGCAGCGTCAAGTTGGTCGGTAACCGTACCTTCCACGTCCACCAAACCTGCGGTCACTTCGATGTCTGTTGAATCAGGACTGTCGTGGACCGTGTAGCCGGATTGGTTTTCTGTTTCGTAGTAGACCGTCTCAAAGCCTTCCTTCTCAACGGTGACGTTGTAGACATCCCGAATCGGAACGAAGACACGCCAAACACCTTCATCGTCGGTCATGACGGTTTCAGAGAAGGCCGAGTTGTTGTCGCCCTGAACGGTGACGTTCATCTCAGGCAGACCTTCACCAAGGCTGGGTGCGCTGTTGTTGTCGAGGTCCCAGTAGACCTTTCCACCGATTTCCACCTCAAGGGTGGCGTACACCGGGTCCAGAACCAAGCTGTTGTTTACGGCCGACTGTGTGTCGAACGGTTCGTCGCTGGTGTCCATGAACCACGATTTGGTGCCGATGGTTCGGTTCAAGTACAAACTCCACTCGCCGGGCATCAGCAACTCGGTTGAGTTGCCGTTGTCGTCGGTTCGCTCAAAGGTGATGTTGCCAAGTCCGTCATGGCTGACAGCGGTCACCGTCATGTCGCTGAGTTTCGTTTCAGTGGTCTCTTCCCAAAGTTGCAAAGTGACTTCAACGCTGGTTTGAGTTGCCAACTCCAGGTTCAGACGGTCCGTTGCCGGTCCGACCGAAAGGGGTTCGCGCAGTGTTTCCGTATGGTCAGCATTGCTGAACGGAGCCACGATAACGAGCCATTCCCCTGCAGGGACATAGGCGGCAAAGGAGCCGTTTTCATCCGAACCGATGTTGAACCAAATGTCTTCAGCTTCGTTGTAGAGCAGGAAGTCGTTGGCAATTCCTTCGGCCGTGGTGTTGACCAGCGTACCGTTGACAAGGTACGTGTTCTTGAGTGGAACCTCAACCGGCTCGTCGACCGAATCAAGACCGATTCGGAGAGCGTCAAGGATGACTTCGCTCACCAAGTCGTAATCGGTGGCATTTTCATCATCAGCCGTGGTTCGATTGAACAGAACATCGTATCCACCGGGCGTCAACGACACGGTGATGATACCGGGCTCGGTGTAGTCCTCGGCGGTGAAATACAGGCTCTCACGGTTGTCGTCAATGGGCTTCAAGGTGAAGTCTGGAGTGGCCATGGTGCCGTTCTCGAACGTGCCGTCTTCTGCAGCGTTCAGGTAGATGTGCATAACGACATCAACAGCATCCGGGTTCGCAATCAGTTCCATGACGGACAGATCGGTGGTTTCCGAATGATTCACGATGATGCCATCGGCACCGCTCACGTTCAAGCGTTCATCCATCACGGAAAGGTCCCACGTGCCGTCGGTCAAGTCAAACACAAATTCACCCTGTTCGTTGGCCGTGGTTTGCCACATGAGGCCATCTTGATTGGTGGCCACAATTTCAGGGGCTTCCCACGTAGGCAAGGAAGCGTCCCAACGACTGGTGTTCTCGTAAAGATTGACAACACCGTTCACCGTGGTTGTGGGTTCAAGATACAAAGAACCAAGGTCAATATCATCGCCGGTTTGGACCGAAACAAGTTGACCCAGACCTCGATTAATGATGACGCTCTCTGTGGTCATGTGGTACGTGAAGCCGGAAGGAACACGAACAGAGAAGAAACCAGAGACGTTGGTCACGGCTGAGAATTCAAGCTTGTCTGACACGAAATTCACGGTCAGGGCTGAAGCCGGTTCTGTGGTTTCCTCACGGTTCTCCTCTGGCGTCATTTCCAACCATTGGTCGTATTCTTCCAAAGTAACACCGGGGTAGGAACGCATGGAGCCGTTGATGTAAGCAGCCTTAGCGTACGTAACATCTCGGACCACATCTTCCGTGCCTGGCTCGAGTTCAACTTGGTCAAACAGAACGAATTCAGGGTTGACGTCGTCTCGGATGTTCCAAACTCCGAACAGGAGTTCAGCGTAGATTTCACCGTTCTCGTCGCTGGTCACGTTGATTGGCGCAAGGATATCGACTTCGTTCTCAAACGTGATGGTGCGGTTGGCAACATCAAACAACGGCTCTTGCGTTGTTGGGTCGACCGGAGACACAAGCGTGAGCGTTACGTCGGCCGTATCGGGGACGTTCATGGCCAACGTGATGTTGGTGATGTCACCGTTGACAAAGGCGGTTTCGTTGTAGTCGTACCATCCATCGCCATCCACGTCGCCACGGTAGTAGTAATCACCAGGGGCCACGGGACCATAGGAGAAGTTGCCTTCATCATCGGTGGAGATCATGACAGCGAATTCCTCGCCAAGTTCGAAATCAACAAGTTCGATGGTTTGGTTGGGCATGACATCGCCGTGCATGTCCGTCAAGGTGTCCTTGAAGATGGCGCCCGGCATGGTCATGGCAAGGTCGTAGGTGGGTTCAATTCCGATTTCAACAGGGTCGGGGAGAAGGACTTCCTTTCCGTTGTCGAGTTGAGCGATCATGTTGTAGGTTCCCGGGAGAAGGCCGGTCTTGTAGAACGAACCGGCTTCAACCATCGGTCCAGAGAAGGTACCAACACCGATGAACAAGCCCGTTCCGTTGAACGTTCCTGTTCCTTCAAACATGCCTGCACCCTCAATGGTCTCGCCTTGACCGGCATCAGCATCACCGTAGGTTCGGCTGAGCGTCGAGGTGCCTTCTGAAGTGAAGGTACCAAAGGCATCAACCGTGCCTTCAAGTCGGTAGGACGGGATTTCGCCGCTATCGTCGATGAGACAGAACGTTTCGTTCACCGGCATGACGGCGTTGGACTCGTTGTCAGTATCACAAGCGACCACATCGGTTGGCTCAACCCACGTGGCGTCAATGACACCGAAACCGGACCAGGTACCGTTCGCAAAGAAGCTGCGGTCATCGCCGATGTCTCGTGTGAACGTCCCGATGAAGTTGCTTGCAAGGGCAATACCCTCGCTGTCAAAGGAACCGTTCTCGGTCAGCGTTGCTTCACCCGTTCCTTGGAGGATTCGGGATTCATCAGAGGTGAACGAACCGCTGGTGGTTTCCACCGTGTAGTTCTCCGTCATTGACCAGATGTTTCGCAGGATAAAGGTCGTTTCAGAGATGGGGTCGCCGTTGAAGGCTTCATCCCCTGCCCAAGAAACCGTACCCGAAACACCGCTGCTTTCGACCTCGATGTCAAGTGAGTTTTCCATCTCAATCAATCGGTTGGCCTCGTCGGCCGTGATGTTGAGTTGGGATTCACCCAACCAGGTCATGTTGGCAACTTGTCCAAGAATGGCCGTGATTTCGTTGACTTGGCGGTCGTCGTTGGTGTCCGTGAGGATGTCGCTGAGGCGCTCACCGTAGGAGCCGTCTCGAATCTTATCTCGGGCAGAACTGGCGTCAAAGTCGCCAGCAAAGGCGGAAACACGAATCTTTCCTGCAGGTGCAAGGAAATCGTAGTTGCCGTTCTCGTCTGCATCAACAAAGCCGATAGGGACCCAATAGGTGTCCTCATCAAGGTCTTCACTGCCTTCACCGGAGAAGGCGTCTCGCTCAATGAGCAGTCGCACACCGGGGAGACCTTCACCGTTGTCGGTCATGGTCACTTGACCGGTCAATTCTGCACCGGGGTAGTACTTCAGAATCTTCACGAGTGTGTTCGTTGATTGGATTTGGTCTTCTGGAACTTCGCTGTACCAGTTAGCGATGACAAAGTGATTCATCATGGCCCCTGGAAGTGGCAAAGCGTTGGTCAGGATGGTGCCTGGTGAACCCGACTGTCCAAAGTGTTGGGACGGTTGAGGGTTGCTCGAACCGGCATCAAGACCGAGAGTGGAGGCCCCGTAGCCCACGTAGGTTCTTGCCACCATCGTGTCGAAGAAGGCTGGATTGTGGTCAACGCGAACGTCCTCGATTTGAAGCGGGTCAATCTCTTGCCCGGCCTGCTGGTTGAGGAAGTCCTTTTGCATGGCCTCGTCCACCTCTTCTCGAGTCATCTCATCTTGGAAGTCGCCACGAACGGTTTCGTAGACCTCGTTCATGTAGGTCGTGATGTCTTGCCCTGCAAGGATGGTTGGAGCACCAAAGATACCCATCGGTTGACCACGGTTGTAGTTTGAATCGGCCGTATATCGGCCTGCGCGTGGGTAAAGTCGGTCGTCGATGGCAAAGTATCGAATCTCATGGTCTCGGGAAATCGTCTCACCGGGTTTACCTTCGTAATCCTGAACCTCGTAGTGCTTTTCCATCTCAATAAGGTCGTTGTAGAGGTCGTGAATGGTGTGATCGGGGTTGGCGTCAAACGCCGCCGTCAAGAGTTGGGTAACCATCGCCAAACGAGCGTTCATTCGGTGGATGGAGGTCGACACCGAGAGGTACTCGTCAAGAAGGTCATCGGTGTACCAGTAATCACCAAAGATGGTGTGGGTACGACCCTCAACGGTCTCTTCCGATGTTCGCACGTTGTTGTTGAAGGTGATATCGGCTTGGTCCATCGAACTCCACGCATCGCCCACACAGGAGCTGGAGACTGCATCCGTACACGGGATGGTTTCGCCGTCCTTCCAAATCTTGTAGACCTTCGTGCTGTCATCAAAGATACCGCCTTCATGGGTGTATCCCTCTGCCATAACGACGTCCCTGTTGGTCTTGATGACGTTAAACGAGCGCACTTCAATGAAATCGATCATGGACTCGTCAAACGTGGTTTCCATGGTGTGGAAGTCTTCGTATTGTTCAGGGGTAAGGTAGCTCTTGACCGTGTTTTCGAATTTTGCCGTGAACTGGTGGTCATCGCCCTCTGTTGCGTAAATGCGGTCACCTTCAGCCAACTGCCAGATGAACATGGCCGTCAAATCGTCTTGATTTCGAGCCAGCAACATGTTACCGGTGGCGGGAATACCCGATTGGAAGTTATCAGAGACCGAGGGGTGTTCACCCGTGCTCAAGGCTTGGAAACCGTAGTCCCACCATGAGACGAAGGCAGGTTTGTCTGAATAGTCCATCTCTGCATCTTGATTCGCTAACCATTCGTAGGCTGCGTTCCATCCGTTATCGTTGAAGGAGGAGCCAAAGCTGCCGAGGTACCAGCGTCCGTCGTAGTTGCTGCTGTCGAGGATGGAGAAACCGAGTCCATCGAATCGGAGGATATCAGGAACGATGTTGTAGATTCGCTCGTCAATCTCGCCTTCTTGGTTGGACGTACCTGGAATGGCTGAATCCAAACCGTAGGTGGCTTGCTGACCAAAAATCATGATCATGACCAAGAACACAGCCGAGAACTGCGGTGTTCGCCATACGGCCTTGCGAGCACCGGAGATGCGGTCTGCAGGGGTTCGGATACCGAATTTCTTCCACGAACGAACCAAACCGGGCCAGTTCGCCCATTGCCAGAAGGCCACGATACCGGCAGCACCGAGTACAGCCATGATGGGGGTGGCGTTGAACATGAAACGAGCGGCGTTCCAAGCCATGAACGTGGCCGCGAAAACCCAAACACCGAACACCAGAGCGGTGCCGTTACGGTGTCGGAGACCTCGCCAAAGCAGGCCGCCACCCATGATGAGGGCCAGCAGGAAGGTGATGGGTCCAAACGAAGCGAAGAGTTGAGCACGGTTGGGTGCGTTGGCTTCTGCGACGGTACCGAAAATCTTGGTCTTGGTGAAGTATCCACTTCCCGTGAACAAGACATCCCAAGCGTCGGAATAATCCAAGGTCTTGAGCACGTAGAGGATGGCAAAGAACACGGCAGCAAGTGCGCCGAGGGTCCCGAGGACCAACAGCCAGGGCTTGTCACGGAATCCGGTGGTCACGAAAGCGATGGCCAAGGTAAAGCCGAAGATAAACAAGAACGGCTGAAGACCGGTTGAGTTGAACACGAGGTCAAACTGTGGGTGTCCGTAGAAGGGAAGCACCATCAGGAACGTGATGGACAACATGACGAGGAACATCACGCTCAACGTGGTGGAATCTCGACGTCGGAACATGTTCAGAGCCACTTGCAAAGCATAAGCCAAGAACAGAATCGAGGGGCCGACAACAAACCCTTTCCAACCCAAAGCGACGATCCCGAAGGCAACACCGGCGAGAACGGCGTTGGCCATGGCCGCTTGACGGTGCTTGGCGACATCGCCGAAAGCACGAACAAAAGACATCGGGTGAGCCGAGATGGTCTTGGTGATGCGAGCGGAACCAGCGTACTTCACGGCACGTAGCCAGTACATGAACCCAATTGAGATGAACAGCATCACGAACGAGTCGTGGTCAGCCAGTGCCCAAGTGGAATGCGTGACGTGAGCAGGCATGAAGGCGATGAGCCAAGCAGCCAAAACGCCAGCGCCCTTACCGAAGTGGTCCTTGGCGATGGAGGCGATGGGGAAGATGGTGAGCGCACCGTAAACGGCAGGCAGAGCAAGCATGCTCCACCAAACGGCATCCTCTGAATTCCCAATGAACGGTTCAAGGAGCATGGCACCAATCGCCATCGACCACGAGAAGAGTGGCGGTCGAGGGTTGATACCGCCGATGGGATAGAATCGGTCAGCGTCAACGACAAGATGGGCATTGTTCGCCAAAATGTAGTCGACGACACGCTTCATGTACCAAGGGTCAGAACCACCGGTCATGTCCCAGTTGCCGGTTCCAAAGGCGTTCATCGACGGCACAGCATACCATTGAATGCGAATGGCGAGGCCGACCAAGAAGGCCAAGGCCACCATCATTCCAGCACCATGAGCACGGAGGAAGAGACGAGCCTGCGAGGGTTCATGCTCACCAAGGTTGGCCCAACCGCCGTACTTTTCGTGGTTTCCGAGGTAGTAAATTCCAGCGCCCAAGAAGAACGTGAAACCGAACCAGATCAAGGCACCCCATGTGCCGTCGAGGTCTTCGTTGTACCAAATACCAGCCTCAAACCAAGCAGCGACTTGGTACAGAGCCCACATGGACCCAACGAGCATGGCACGGGTGTACCATCGNTCNGCGACCATTCCTGCGACGATGAGCGCNACNACACCGGTGAGGAAGGCGCTCCAGTAGCCGATGTAGCCGTGATACCCTTCTTCGGTGGTGATGCCCAACTGGTCAACCACGCTCACCGAATTGAAGTGATAGATCGAGCCAGCGAAGGCCAAGACCCAGACGCCGAGGGCGATCATCAACGGCAAAGCATCTCGATTAAATCCGGGCTTGTTGCCGAGGAANGAAAACCATCCCTCTTCACCTGCGGGGTTCAANANCCCACGAGCGATGACACCAACCAGCATGCCGGCGGCGATGAACATCGTCAAGTAAGCAAAGAATACGTAGGCGGTGGCTTGGCGTTCAAGGTTCATGGTGGAGACCAGTTGACCGCTCTCCATCGAGTACGTGGAAGGCAGAGCCGCAAGGGCATCACCGGCGGCGGCCATGGCGAACCAAAAGCCGACGGCAGAGAAAGCCAGGGCGGTCATCCATTCGTGGCGTCCACGTTGGTCCAGGTTTGAGCCGAGAACCACGATGACGGCGAACATCAATGCAGCGATGGCATCGACGCCTGCGAACATGTAGATGGCTTCCGCNCCAACAAGGGCCAAAACCAACACGCCGAGGGAAACGGTGGAAGTGGACAGGTCGGGNCGAGATGCCAGAACAATGCGNGGCACCAAAGCCAGCATGGAGGCGATGGCGACGACAAGCATCGGCATCATGTTGTTCAACGTCAAGTCGTATTCAATGCCTACGACTTTGGTGGTGGCAAGAGCGAGCAGCACGGCCAGAGGCGCAAGCAGCAACCCCATGATGGCACTAGGCTGTTCAGCCTTCTTTTCCATTTCTTCTATCATTTGTATCCCTCATTTTAGGTCCAGCCTCAAGGCTGGCGTCGTTGGCCACTTCTGAACCCCTTTTGAAGATGCCTGTTTCATAAAAGAGGACGTTGATTCAGTCGCTCTTTTTCAGGCTTTTCGGGAAGCGCTTGGNTTCATNAAAAATCAGTTGATGGCACGATGAGCAATATCGGTGCGGAAATGGCCGCCCTCAAGTTGAATTTTGCTCATCAGTTGGTAAGCCGATTCTTGGGTGCTGAGGATGTCTTCACCGAGGGCGGTGCAAGACAAAACACGCCCTCCTGAGGCGATGAAATTCCCGTTTGCATCGGTGGACACGCCGGCAAAATTTACCCAAGCTTGGCCGTAGGTTGTTTTGGCGACAAGAGAAGCAAGCCCATCGAGTGAGCGACCTTTGATGGGAGAGGCCGGGTATCCCTCCGAAGCGAGAACCACCGTGACCGCAGACCCCGCATGGAGTTCAAGTTCAACATCCGCCAAACCATCGGTCGCTGCACCGTGGAGAAGCGAATACATGTCGGTTTTCAAGAGCGGAAGTGTAACTTGGCATTCGGGGTCCCCAAATCGCACGTTGAATTCCACCACGTAAGGGTCATCGTGCTGGTCGATCATCAACCCGATGAAGAGGACCCCTCGGTAAGGTATCTCTTGACTGGAGAGGTGTTCGTGCATTGGTTCAACGATGCGCTGAATGATTTTTTCATGAACGGATGGTGAAACGACGGGGGCGGGGCAATAGGCACCCATTCCACCTGTGTTCGGCCCTTCGTCCCCGTCATAGGCACGCTTGTGGTCTTGACTTGCGGGGAGAGTGCGATAGGCCGTACCGTCCATGACCACCAACATACTCGCCTCTTCNCCNGGCANNAANGCTTCCAAGAGCACGAAACCATCGGATTTGATGGAGAGTTCGATGAAGGTTTTGGCTTCATCTCTATCCGAGGTGACCACCACCCCCTTCCCGCCCGCCAACACGTCTCGCTTGACCACCCACGGGTCGCCTGCAAAATCATCCAAAGCCGCCTCAATGTCGCTGCGAGCATCAAGCCGCTTGTAGGCGGCGGTCGGCACACCGGCTTCTCCCATCGTTTGTTTGGCGTGAAGTTTGGAGCCCTCCAAATGGGCGAGGGCTGCTACCGGACCAAAGCAAGGAATTCCCACGGACTCACACGCATCTGCAAGACCTTCGCAAAGAGGAGCCTCCGGACCGACGACAACAAGGTCTGCCTCAAGTTCAACCACGAGGTCAATCACGGCATCAACCTTCACGCCCAAATCGTGATTGGTCGCCAGTTGAGCGGTTCCTGCGTTTCCAGGAACGCAGTGAATTGTTTCCACTTTGGCCGAGGCATCCAGAGAGAGACACAGAGCGTGCTCCCGCCCACCGCTGCCGACCACGACCACCGTTGCGCCATTCATACCCTTCGGGGTTANCCGACATTGAATAAGGCCTTCGCGAGCCCACGCTGGAGGNCCAAAAGGGAAGAACGCTTATCCACCTTAGGGATGTGAGGGTAATATGNGAACACGACTCCATTCGCTTGCCCTCCTGCTCAGCCTCCTTTTGTTGGCGGCCCCGCTGGCCGCTGCTGCTCCACCATCTGGAGGAGATTCCAACACCGTTTCTTCCTCTGAAACATGGACTGAAGACGCTCACATGAACGGCCACGTTGTGGTCGCCAGCGGAGCAACGCTGACGGTCAACGCCAACATCACGATGGAAACCGGTTCTTCCATCACGGTTGAAGACGGTGGTCAATTGGTTGTCACAAACGGTGCCCTCGTCAGCGACGACCTCAACGCCGGATTGATGGTCAACAGCATGTTTGCCACCTTGACCCTCAATTTTGGTGACTTAGCAGATGACGGCGTCCTTCAACTGAAGTTCAATCATGCCATTGATTCAAATTCCAAGATGGACGTCACTCTGGGCAATGAGACCATCAATGCATCTGGGCAAGACATGGTTCAATTTGATGCCCCGTTGAACAACACCGACCTTGTGATCACCTTCGATTCGTATTACTTTACACCAACCTACGTGCTCTGGGCCAAGGCGATTTATGGCGGAGGGAACACCGAAACACTTCTCGCTCAAGACATTGAAGCAGCTGACGCCCCTCTTTACTGGTTCCAATCCGGGTTTGACATCCATGCCCACGGCGACCTGACGGTCACCAGCAGCACCATCTCCGGCGCAAACATCCACTGCGAGAGCCTTTGCCAGTTTGACAACGCAGAGCTGGTAGGAAGCGCCCCTGTAGAAGCGGCGAGCACTTCCTCTGTTGCCGTGTTAAACAGCATCATCAGCGGCTCTCGGTCAGACGAAGACATCATCCTCCACGGTCAGGCGCAAATCACCTACACCAACAGCCAAGGCACGGGCGGCACCACCGATGCCTGGGTTCGCCTGCTCCCACAACGCAGCCTCTCAACCAACATCCCCAACGGAAGTCTTGACATCTACGACATTGGATACAAGGCCAACGACTGGAATGATTTGACCGACGAAAACGGAAACATCGTTTTCGTTGAATCGGGAGCCACCAACGAGTGGAAACGCATGATTGAATGGATGGACGGGGATGGTGTTGTCCAACAAGAAGACGCCACGATTACACTCTCCATCTCAAGCAGTTGGGGCACCTATTCCAAAACCATTGATGCACCCACAACCTCCGAAGGCAGCATCGAATTGGACCTCCCTTACGTCGCTGTGACCTCCGTGAACCCTGAAGCGAACACGGCCGTTGCCAACAAGAGCATATCGGGCATGGTCACCGTCTCAAACACCGGTGATGCAGATGTCGCTGGCGTCAACATCTGGTGCTACAACGGGGATGAAATTGTCGAGACGACCCAAATGGTGGTCAGCCTCACCGCTGGTGAATCAAAAGACGTGCCGTTTACATGGTACATGTACGAGGCTGGGGACGCCACCCTGACCTGCAAACCTTTGCTTCCCTCTGCCCTCAACGGCATCGCCGATTTGGTGGTTGACGCCACCGGTGCCGATTCAGCCATCGTAACATGGGAATATCAGGAGGAAATCGAGGAATTCCCGTTCATCATCTGGATTGTCGCCATCGTTGGATTCATGGGGCTTGCACTTGTTATCGCCTCGCAAACCCGCAAGCAGGCAGAAGCGAAGTCCTACACGCTGCACGAAGAAGACCACGTCGAATACAGCTCAGAGGACGATGAAGCGTCGGATGCCCATGACGATGGAGTCGAAGAGGAAGAAGCTGAGGTCGAAGAAGAGGAAGATGCTGATGAGGAAGATTCAACCTCATCGATTTACGACCTTCAACCGGAAAGCGAGGACTAGATTCACTGTTGGACAAAACAAACACCCAACGCGATGAGATCGTCGTAAGTATGCTTGAGGGGAATGGTCTCCACACCATGGAGAGCAAGTGGTTCTAGAC